>JBAYNB010000040.1:0-8184 GCA_041679005.1 Candidatus Pacearchaeota archaeon | reverse complement strand
TTTCTTTATCCCTTTATTCCATTTCACAACATAAACTAAATGTTTAAATACCTAATAATTTTAAGAAAAAAATGGAATTACAAGTTGATGAAAAGTTGGTTTTACCAAAACAAAAATTAGAAGAAAAACTTGCTTTTGTTGCTAAAATCACTCATGTATTTGGATGTGACAGTAGAGGTATAGATAATCGTACAGCTATTGAAATGTCTAATTATATCAGAATTCAAATAACCAACAAGAGTGATAAATTAAATGGAAGTTCTGGGCAAATCTATGATCCAAAAACATTTAAGGAATTTATGCAAGCATATAATATTAAAGATTCAGACAATCTAGTAGGAAAACCCGTTATATCAGTTTATACAAAAGACAAGGGACAGATGTTATCTGGTTTAATACCTTTGAATATGGATAAATAATTTCTAACTAATAGTACATTAACATTTAAATAACTCAATTAATTATAATTTAAATGATAAATAAAAGGGGTTGGGTTTTTAATCTTATTTTAATTATATTAATTATATTACTTGCTAGTTTTGGAGGTTATTATATATATCAAAACACTCCAGGAAACCCTGAGAATCTAAGCTTTTCTGTTGAGAATAATTCAGTTAACACTGAAAGCCTAAATCTTACAGGAGTTTCTCAGTTTTATCCTAATATGAAGTTTAATCACAAGCTTATTTCTTATAGTATAGATTCTGCTTGTTCTGAGAAAAAAAGACAAAGAATGATTAGTGCTTTTAACGAGCTTTCTTCTAAAGTCACCTCAATTAGTTTTTATGAAACAGAAGAAAATCCAGACATTGAAATAAGTTGTTCTGAAGAAAAAAAAGAATCTGTTGATGAAGACTTTTTTATAGCTGGAGAAGGAGGAGCAAAAGAAATTGTTCAGACTGAAAGATATAATATAATCACAAATGGAACAGTTCTTTTATATAAAGAAATAAAATCAGAAGAATGTGAATGGTCAAATGTTGAACTACATGAATTAATACATGTTTTTGGTTTTGGGCACTCAAATAATTCCAATAGTCTAATGTATCCCTATCTAGAAGATTGTGACCAAAGATTAGATGATTCTATAATAAACGAATTAATAAGAATTTATTCAGAAGAAAATCTTGCAGAGTTATATTTTTACCAATTAAGTGCAGTTAAAAAAGGAAGATATCTTGATTTCAATTTGACTATTAAAAATTCTGGTGCAATTAATTCTGGAAATACCACTATAAGTGTTTTAAATGATGGAGAGTTAGTAGAAGACTTTGGTTTAAATGAAATAACCTTTGGTGCTGGAATCTCAATTGAAATTAAAAATCTAAAGTTAACAAGCAGAGACCCAAAAGAAATCAGATTTATAATTGACAGAGAAAACCTAGTAAAAGAAGTTGATGAAGCAAACAATCTTGCAATTGTTTCTCCTGAAGGAGAATAAAATATATTATTATAATAATCATTATAAGTTAAACAAAACAAGTTTTAAGTTTAATTTTTGTTCTTTAAGATATTTTTTAAACAAAAGGGGAAGTTTATAGATTAAACAAAGAATTCATCTTTCTAGCTTTAAAAAAATAACCTAACTCAATCTAATTATCAGATATTGAAAAGCAAAAAAACTTGGGGCGGTGAAGCCACACAAGTTTTAAGATATTAATCCGTAACAAAACTCAGCAATAAGCTTTAAAAACATAAGAATAGTTCAAATAATTGTGCCTGGGAAAAATCCCAAGGGTTTCTAAGGGAAATTCCCTTAGCAATTGTGCCTCGATAGTTAAATGGTTATAACACGACCCTGTCACGGTCGGGTTCCGTGTTCGATTCACGGTCGGGGCGTTTGACATTATGTCCAGTTCACCAAAATGGAAGAAAAAAGATTAGTAGAATATCAAAAAGCGCAAGATTCTGCAGAACATTATAATTCTATGATTTGGACACTAATGGCTTTAGGAATTGCAAGTTCATTAACTATTTTACACATTTTTTGGACAAATAGACCTGAAATTATTTATTCATTAATTATGTTATTTACTGGGGCATTTATTCTTTTTTATTTTAGCTATCTAATAGAAGGAGCGCACGAAAAAAAGAGACTAAAATATTCTATATGTAAAAAAATTGAAAAAGAAAATGGGTTTTTAGGACAAAATCTTGAAACTGACAATTTGCTAATCTCTAGAAACAAGTATGGAATAAGCATATTCAGAATAATGAAAATTACTCTTTTTGGATTATATTTCTTAACAATAATTACAGGATTAGGTTCTGCAGTAATAGAAGGGAAAGCTTCTTCACCAATAACTTGGGGAGTAATAATTGTCCTATCTGCAATAATTTTTTCTTTGGTTATGGAAGGGATATACTGGAAAGTTAATTAGTTTCAAAAAAAAGGCAATACTTATTAATTTAAGAGATTATATTAAAACATGAAATATAAAAAAGAATTCTTAATGTTTGCAATACCCTCAGTTTTCTTGATAATTAGTGTACCATTTATTATTTATGGTATGATTCCCTCTACCTTACAAGAAAAAATGTATTCTATTAATTTAAGAATAGAACCTGTGAATGGAAGTTTATCTTATATAACTTTTAATAGGGCTAATTTTTATTATGATTTTACACTTAATAAGGGATATTTTAAGTTTGCATCACTAAATGAGATTAAAACCCTTGCATTAGATCTGCCATCAGAAATAATAAATCAATCATTAAAAGTTTATACAGTAGAAACCTGTTTGAATAATACTTATTCATACTGTAATCCAATTGAAATAGATGTTGGAAAAGAGATAAGAACTATGGATAGTTATGAAGGTTATCCTTTAGAGGGTCCTAAAAAAGATTCTATAATCTGGTTGATATTTGATGAATTCGATATAAGCAAAGATTATCTCATTAGTTTTGAATTAAAAGATTTTGAACCTAATGGGAAGATATATTTCTATAGACCCTCAAATCCTTCAGTAATACTTCATCCAGATAATAATGGAAATTTAATGTTTAATCTTGGGAGAGATTATGAATGTAAAAATTGTTTCTATGATGAATATAATTTAAAAGAAGATTATTGGTCGTCATCTCAAGTATTAAGGTTATCAATCCCCAAAGAAAATCAATCAACAGACCCTAAAAAAGATTTAACTACCTCTAGTTTTAGAATTTCCACAGTCCCTACAACAGATATACAGAATAAAAACCTTTTTCTATCGATAGGAATTTCAATAAGTTCTAGTATGATTGCTATAATTGTTACATTAATTTTAGAATTAATCATAAATAAAAAGAAAAAATAAAATGGGAATTTGGAAAAAAGTCAACGAGATTATGGATTTGAATGGGAAGCAGACAAAACAACCTGAAATTTTAAATCCCTTAACTCAAGTAATCAAAGTTGTTTATTGGATTGTTTCTTTTATTCTAATAAGTATTTTTGTAGGATATCTTTTAGGGTTTGTGTTTGATTTTCAGAAAGTTGATAAAGATTGCATTGACAGTTGTATTGTAGATAACAGTTTATGTTTAAGTGGCATAGAAGTAATATATGATAAAAACTATTTTTCATATGTTGATGAGACTGAAGTATATGATTGTTCATCAGAGTTAGAATATTGTGTTAACAATTGTTAATAAAGCTAAGACACTACAAATATTTTTCTATTTTCCCGCGACAGTTAGGGGGACCATTTTAAAAAAGGAGTAAATTTCTGGTAAAAATTTTAGAAAATATTAAAAACCTTTATAAATCTTAAAAGCCTATATAACTTATGGTTAAAGAATCTAACTCAGAGATATTTGCTAAAATTAATCTTGGAAATTACAAAGGTAAATGGGTAGCTATATGTGAAACAGATATAGTCTCTTTTGGAGAAAATGCAAAAAAAACATTTGAAGAAGCTCAGAAAAAATGTCCAAACAAGAGGATAGTAATTGCGAGAGTCCCAGAAGAGCAAACTATGATTTATTAAAATGACTATTTCTATAAAGTATCCTCTAATAAATCGTGCAGATGGGGTAACAAAAAAGCTACCTTATATTCCAATAGACTTAAAAGGAGAAGAAGGGGGTTCTTGGTTCCATACTTTTGCATTATTAGATTCTGGAGCAGACCTTTCAGTTATTCCAAAAGATTTTGCTGAATTACTAGGAGTAAAAATTGGTGAAGAGATTACAACTGCAAATGGGCTTGGAGGACAAGTAAAGGTAACAAATTCTAATATGGAAGTAAATATAAAAGGAGACCACAGAACTTATACATTTAATATTCCGGTACAGGTTATTTTAGATAAAACAACCGCACCACCATTATTAGGAAGGGCAGGGTTTTTTAACTATTTTAGAATTGAGTTTGATCACAACAATGAAAGAATAAAATTAATAAGAAATAATGTAACAGATTTTCGATTAAATCCACCCAAATAATCTTTATATAAAAATCCATAACTTGATTATAAAAAGAATTATAGAACTAAGTTTTTCTCTTTACATACCTTTATAAACCTAATTTCAGGTTTATAATTATGGGAAACTTTAGATCAGATAGTAGAGGAAGCAGATCAAGCGGATTTGGCGGTAGATCTAGTGGAGGATATGGTGGAAGATCTGAAGGAAGAAGAGGATTTGGTGGAAGATCTGAATCAAGAGGAGGATTTGGAAGAGATAGAGGAAGAGACAGAGATTCTAGACCTCGTGAGATGCATGAAGTTACTTGTGATAAATGTGGGAAACAATGTCAAGTTCCATTCAGACCAACAGGAGATAAACCTGTTTTATGTAGTGATTGTTTTAGAGAAAAATCTGATTCAAATAATTCTAGTTCAAAAAGTCAAGGTTCATCACAATCAGGAAATTCTTCAGAGCAATTAAATCAAATGAATAAAAAGTTAGACAAAATACTTTCAGTTTTACAAGATTTAGAACTTGAAGTAGATGAAAATGCAGAAGAAGATGAAGACGAAGAAGATGAGGAAGATGAGGAAGATGAAGAAGAAGCAGAGGAAGAAACTGAAGAAGACAAAAAAGAACAAAAAAATAAAGGGAAAAAAGAAAATGATGATGAAGACGAAGAAGATGAGGAAGATGAAGATATAGACGAAGAATAAAAAATAATATTTTTCTAGATACTTTTATAAATATTAAATTCAATTAATAATTATGATAAAAACATCAAGCAAAGAGGCAATAGAATTAGCTGAACAACATGTTAAACTTGCTCAGGATTTAATCTATGAACAAGCAAATGAATCTAAAGACCCTTCTAAAAAAAGAAAAGAATTAAGTGAAGCTGCATTTGCATTAGAAAAAGCAGAATCAGAAATACAAGATGTAGAAGAAGTTGATGAAGAATAATTTATTATTTATTTAATTTGTTTATTAAAATTTTAAATATAATCTCTTACTAAATAAACTTCATATTATCAACAAGAATAAAAATTATCTAAACACTAAGATTTTATCTTTGTTTCTTCAATCTTCTTTTTCTTCTCTGAGACCTTTGACTTCTTGCTCTTACTTTTCTTGCAACACTTCTGTTTGGCATTTTATTTAACTCCTTTGAATTTAATTAAAATTTATGTTTATATATAAATTTCCCTTATTATAAACCTTACTAAAGAAGTAATCAAAAGATTAAATCAACAGTTAAAACTTCACCACAATCTTAATCTTCCTTGTTGCCAGTCTCTTACAATCATCATTACAGCCCTGTTTTCATCAGGAATACCACCCTTTAAAAGAAAAGCTTTTTTCTCAGCAATCCTATCAATAACATCTAATGGGTCTTCAGCCATCTCAATCTTATAAAATTCTTCAAAAGCAGACCTATTTTCTTTTAAAAATAATTTAATAATTGCATTAGCAACAATGTCTGGATTTTTCAGAGTTTCAGTATCTCTTGCTCCAATCAAACCATATCTTATTTCATCTTCTTTTTTCAAAGGAATAACTCCAGGAGAATCAAGAATCTTAATCTCTGAATTAACATTAATCCAATGAATTCCACGAGTTGTTCCTGATTTCTTGCTTACCTTAACTTTTTTCTTATGAGCTAAAAGATTAATAATTGAAGATTTACCAACATTTGGATAACCTAAAACACCAACAACAATATCTGCTACTGCTTCTCTATATTTTGGTTTTGGAGCAAACTGACCTCTAACTTCTATTTCTCTTTTTCCATATTGGTGAAATGCTTTTTTAATTGTATAAAGCAAAAGTTTTGCACTTCCCCTATCTTTAGCAGAAAGAAAAACAACCTCTCCTTCTTGCTTTAATTTATCTACTTGTTCTTTAAGTTTTTCTGGTGAAATCAAATCACTCTTATTAATAACAAAAATCATTGGTCTTCCAACCTCTTTAATTAATCTTTCAACCTCTTCGTTTCTTGAAAGTTCAACTAATCTTGAATCTAATATTTCTAAAACTAAGTCTGACTCAGTAATTATTCTCTTAACCAAATCCCAGTGGGGCTCACGCCCAAATCCAGTAGATCCTTTAAATGCCATGAGAAATAGAAAAGAATAATCCTTATAAACCTTAAGCAAGTCAAATAAAAATGAGCAAAAATATGTTTTTTCAAATATTGCCCCAACATCATAGATTTTGTGGAACAAAACTAGAAGAAAGAACAGTTCCAGTAGACCCAAGAGTTTTAACTCTTAATCCTTACCCAATACCTTATTGTCCAAAATGTAAGATGTATGTGTATGGAAATGCTGAATCAGCAAACCCAGAAAAAGTTGGGGAATTAATAACCCGTGCACAAGAACAGACAAACCTAAAGAGCCACAACTCAAAGTTTAATAGTGAATATTTAAAAAAGCTTGGTAAAAATAATTCTTAAAAATCAATTTTTCTGACCAACCCAAAGAAAATATTTTTCTGACAGAGCAGTATTAATAGTATTAAATCTAGCAGAGTTTCCAAAACCAATGCAGTCCGTTATATCAAATTTTGTATGTTTTTTGTAACATTCATCAAACCCCTCAAGTTTCATAATTTTTCTTTCATTATCCAAACAAAACTTTTTATAAAACTCTCGTTTTGAAATTCCTTTTAGATTATAATCCAAAACAATAATTTTTCCATCTCTTTTTAGATAAGGATGTATTTCTTTAATAATCAAAGGATTTTCATGAAATACAAAATTAGCAGTTGCACTATCAAAAATATTAGCATACTGGCATTCAGAATTTTCATCAGAATAACCAAAAATAAACTCACGTAATGAATCTTGAAATGAGACATTAGTAAGACTACTCACTTTTTGCTCTTTGTTCGCAAGTTGAATTTTTTCAAGGTCTGAATCATATCCAATTACAAAAGAATTTTTGCAAAATTTTGCCTGAACTAAACTGCCTTTGCCATCTCCACATCCAAAATCTAAATGAAGATTACCTATATTTGGCATTATTCTATCAAAAAACAATCCATTCATAAAAACCAAATCCTGAAAACCACGAGCATTCATACCCCTCACATCATATCCGCTATTTAAAAAGTTTACTAAAAACAACAACTTTAAAACTTACAAATTCTCTGCTTATCTATGACTAATAAACTAGAACTTCTTGCACCAGCAGGAGATTTTGAATGCCTTGTAGCTGCTATAAATGCAGGTGCAGATGCAGTTTACTTTGGATTACAAGATTTTAATATGCGAGCAAGAGCTAAAAACTTTAAGTTCTCTGACTTAAAAAAAATAAAAGAACTTTGTGAAGAGGCTAAAGAGAAAACAAAAAAAGAAGTTAAAAGATACCTAACTCTTAACACAATTATCTATGATAATGAACTAACAAAAGTCGAACAGATAATTAAAAAAGTAAAACCTTATGTTGATGCAATTATATGTTCTGACATCTCTATTATGGTTCTCTGCAAAAAACATAAGATAGATTTTCATGTTTCAACTCAGTGTTCTGTTTCTAATTCAAAAACAGCAGAATTTTATAAAAAATTAGGAGCAAAAAGAATTGTCTTAGCAAGAGAACTTAATCTAAAACAAATTAAAAAAATATCAAAGATTATTCCAATAGAAGTTTTTATTCATGGAGCAATGTGTGTTTCTGAATCAGGAAGATGTTTTACTTCCCAATTTTTGTTTAATCAATCTGCGAACAGAGGAAAATGTATTCACCCATGCAGAAGAGCTTATCAAATAAGAGATGAAGAAGGAAATGAGCT
>JBAYNB010000039.1:0-8310 GCA_041679005.1 Candidatus Pacearchaeota archaeon | reverse complement strand
TTTTATCAAAGAAAAATTATTAAAATTTAATGAACCAGTGGAAAATTCATGTACTAGAGTTTCTGTTAAACCCTTTGTAAATCCAGATGATAGTTATGGGTATACTAATACTGGTAATATTCCTATTTACCAAACAGACATAAAGATAACTACAAGAGGTAAATCAAGTGTAGTAAGAGACAAACAATCAGTAAATCCAGGGGCTTCAGTTATTTTAGGGAATAGTTATTCATCAGGAAATGTTGAAGAAATTAAAATAATCCCAGTTTTACTTGGTAAAACAAGCTCTGGAAAACAAAGAGAATATACATGTCCTGAGCAAAATGCTATTGTGATTTAACTAAAAAAATAATAAAATAAAGAAAATGAGAATACAAAAAAAAGATGAGAAAGCACAGAGTGAAATTATTGGAACAGTTTTATTAATTTTAATTACAATAGTTGTGGCAGGGATAATAATGGCATTTATTATACCTTATATAAAAGAAAAACTTCCTGCTGAAGGAGAGAGTTGTTTAGATATTATAACTAAAGTTAAAATAAAAACAGAATATACTTGTTATAATTCAAGCAGTAATTTTACTCAGGTTCAGATTCATATTGATGATATTAGAGATTCAATCAAAGGCTTTACAGTTGAATTAGGAGGACCCTCGTCAAAATCTGTAAAAATTCTTGAAGATGAACATTCCTTAGTTGAAATGTATGGTGGGGGAGAGTTTGAACTTCCAAATAATACTGAAGAAAGAACCTATATACTTAATCAAAAAACTCAGAAACCAGATTATATTGCAGTTTATTCTGTATTAAATAATAAAAAAGTTTGTGAGGCTTCTGGTACATTAACTGAGGTTGAAATCTGTTCAGATGAAATTTAGAAAAGATAATTTGCTAAATTTAAGAAGATTAAATTCAAAAAAGGCACAAGTCTGGATTGAAACAGTAATTTATACTTTAATTGGATTAACCTTAATTGCAATAATAATAAGTATGGCTAATCCACAAATTCAAAAAATAAAAGACAAGACAATTATTGAACAAACTATTTCTGCAATGAAAATACTTGATGATAAAATCTTAGAAGTTCAACAGTCAGAAGGAAGAAGCGGAGTGGTTTTTTTTAAAATATCAAAAGGGAAATTGGAAATTGATTCTGTGAATAATACCATAAAATATGTTTTTGAGAATACTGAACTGGAATTAAGTGAGCCTGGAGTTGAAATTCCTCAGGGCAGAGTTATTCTTAAAACTGAAAAATCAGGAGCGAGATTTAATATTATCCTACTAATGAGATATAATATTGATGTTACTAATAAAAATGGAGAGGATATAAAAACCCTTCAAGAAGGAGCAACAGATTATAAAATTGTAATTGAAAACAAAGGCAGTAGTCTTGCGCCCGGAGCAACAACCCAATTAGATTTTGAGATAATCTAGATAAGATTTAAAAGAATAAACAAACATAGGTAATTAAATAAAAAGAGGAGAATATAAATGACAATAAGAATAAATTTAAACCCAACAATACCCCCCATTCCCAATATTACTGATAAAACAAAAATTAATGTTAGATATGTTCTTATCTCACCTTATGTTAGTGTTCATATTTATTGGGATAAAGAAGAAGGAGAGTTAGTTTACAAGGTTGAAGAGCCTATCTTAGATAAACAAGAAAAAGCTATACTTAACACCCTAGAGACAAGCCTCGGAGAAATGATTAATATTAATATAGTTATTGATAAAACAACAGAATCAATGATTGAATATATAGACAAAACTTCAAGGCTATTAATTGAAGAACTTAGTCTTGATATAACTGAGGAAAGTTATAGAAAAATATTTTACTATTTATTCAGAGATTTTGCAGGATTAAATCAGATTGAGCCATTAATGAGAGATTTTTTTATTGAAGATGTTGAATGCAATGGTGTAGATGCTCCTCTTTATATTGTTCATAGAGTTTATAGAAATATTAAAACAAATATTCAGTTTAATTCATTAGATGGGCTCTCAAGTTTTGTTGAAAAACTTGCACAAAGATGTGGAAAATATATTTCTTATGCTTCACCATTATTAGATGGGAGCTTGCCTGATGGTTCTAGAGTTAATGCAACCTATACTAAAGATGTAACTAGCAGAGGACCAACTTTTACAATTAGAAAATTTACAAAAGTTCCATGGACTCCAATCCAATTATTAAATATGAGAACTTTAAGCCCTGAAATGCTTGCTTATTTTTGGATTTTACTTGAGTATAAATCAAATATCTTAATCTCGGGAGGTACTGCCTCAGGAAAAACAACTCTACTTAATGCTATTGCTTTTTTTATTCCCCCAGAATCCAGAGTTGTTTCAATTGAAGATACACGCGAGTTAAACATTCCAAGAGAAAACTGGCTTCCAAGTGTTGCAAGAACTTCATTAGGAGTTGGAAAAGTAGGAGAAGTTGATTTATTCAGTTTATTAAAAAATTCATTCAGACAAAACCCTGATTATGTAATTGTTGGAGAGGTAAGAGGAAAAGAAGCATTTGTATTATTTCAGGGAATGGCTTCAGGTCACTCTTCAATTAGTACTATGCATGCAGACTCTATAGACACTCTTGTAAAGAGATTAGAAACTCCTCCAATTAATCTTTCTCCTACTCTGCTTAATACTCTTGATTGTGTCGCAGTCATGACTCATGCAATTATGAACAAACAAGAAACAAGAAAATTAAGAGAGATTATAGAGGTAGTTAATGTAGACAATGCAGGAACTGCGATTACAAACACTCCTTTTATTTGGAACCCAAAAGAAGATGTTTTTTATTTTAAAAAAGACAGCAAGGTTTTTGAAAAAATATCTAAGAGATATGGAGTAACCATAGAATGGTTAAACAAAGAATTTGATTTAAGAGCAAATTTATTATATGAAATGCAAAAAAGACAGATTTTTGATTTTAATCAAACTCAAAAGATAATTAATGAGTATCATAAGAATCCAAAAGCAGTTCTTGAGAGTTTTGGTATATCAAGCGAATAAAAAAAGAGTGTAGATATAAATTCATGTGGACAAGTCCAACAAGAATTACTTTTCTTATCTATAAGTGAGAACCCCAAGAAGTGAATTAACTCTCTTTAAGCTATTATTATGTTAGAAATTAAACCACATAATTTATGATGTGGATGTAAGATTGTTGTTTTAATTTCTGAGCATCCTAAAAACAAAGGGCTTTCATAAACTCCACACTTTAGTGTGGAGTTCCCTATTGTTTTTTTGATTTTCTTAATAGAAGTTTTATAACATATTAACAAATAGATAAATCTTTATTCAAAACAAAAGAAACCTTTATAAATCTTAGTTACTAATAGTTACTTATAGTTATTTATAGTAACTATCATACCTACTTGAAAAAATGACAAACGTAGTAAAAATAGATGAAGACTTATTGGAGAAGGTTAAGAAATTAATCAATCAAAAAAATATGAAAATTAAATATTCTAATGCTAAACAGTTTGTAAACATCGCTGTTTTAGAAAAATTAGAAAAGGATGGGAAATAAGATGATTAGTTTAGAACAATTACAGCTTTTAGCACAATTAACAGACAGCATGGAAATTGCTGCAGAAAAACTTGGGGAAAGTTATGAAAAAAAAGACGGCGAAGGATTTTTCGAAGCTAAAAAGACTATTCTTAAATTTCAAGAAAATATTTCAGAACAAATAAAATAAAATAAAAAATTCAAAATGACCTTTAATGAACTAAAACAAAATATTCAGAGGATGAAAGAGATAATCAGAGAGATTTATGTTTTTACAAATCAGATATTAATAATAGAAAATCTTGAGAAAAATCAAACAACACTAATCAATTCTAGAGAGAAAAAACTTTTATATGATACAGTTAGTGCACTTACAACCCAGTTAGATATTCTAAACAAGTCTATTCCTACTTTAACTGAAGGAATTGGTTTTTTCCAAAAACTTTCAACAACTAGTGAGAAGAGGATTGAAGTATCTGCTGAAAACCCCCTAATAAAAATAAATTATACTCCCGAAGAAACAAAACCTCCTGTCTCCCTTAGTATTGGACAAGAAGATAGACAATTATTCTTAGAAAACTTAAGCAAAAGTAATTTGTCTATTAATCAACTTAAAAAAAATTTTGGAATTGAAAAACCCTCTCCTGAGTTTGGCAAGCCAAATACTTATGCAATTTGGTCTAATCGGTATTTCAGAAAAACCTCAAATAAATTATTATTAAGCGGGAAATTAGATAGATTAAATGCAGACTTAAGAAGCATGAATTCACCTTTTGTTGTAGGAACTTATACTTCTATGATTTTATTTACTATGGTTCTTATGACTATATTTAGTTTTTTTCTTTTTATTGTCTTATTATTCTTTAATATAGGATTTGTTTTCCCTTTTATTAGCCCTGCACAAGATTCAATCTTTATCAGGATAGTAAAATTCTTTGGAATTATAATATTAATCCCTGCCTTAACAGGAGCACTTATGTATTTTTATCCAAGAAGCGAAAGCAAGAATATTGGAGCAAAAATAGACCAAGAATTACCTTTTGTTGCAATACATATGTCTGCAATAGCAACTTCTGGGGTTGAACCTGTGAATATTTTTAAGGTTATTATAAAGAATGAAGAATATCACTATTCAAGATTAGAGTTTAGAAAATTACTTAATTTAATAAATTTCCACGGTGCTGACTTGGTCAGTGCCTTAAAAAAAGTTTCAGCTTCTTCTCCTTCAAATAAATTAAAAGAATTATTAGATGGTATGGCTACTACAATAACTTCTGGAGGAGATTTACACGGATTTTTAGAAAAACATGCAGAAACATTGTTGTTTGATTATAGAATAGAAAGAGAGAAGTATACTAAAACTGCTGAAACTTTTATGGATATTTATATCAGTATTGTTATTGCAGCACCAATGATTTTACTAATGCTTTTTGTTATAATGGGAAGCACTAATATGAATTTTATGGGAATACCTACGGAATTAATGGGTATATTGATTATATTTGTCATTGTAGTATTAAATATAGGATTTTTGTTGTTTTTAAGATTAAAACAACCTACATTTTAAAATGGAAATAAAAGGAATAATAAAAAAATTAAATCTAAACAAAACAAAACTTATATCTTTAGGAGTTGCTTCTCTAATTGGAATTTTAGCAATTCTTTTTTTAAAAAATAATGATGTTCTTTATTTTGTTCTTGGAATTGTTTTTATAATAGCAATTCTGCCGTTTATTATTTCAGTAATACTTGAGACAGGTACTGAAAGAGAAAAAGAGGAAATGTTTTTAGAATTCTCAAGAGATTTAGTTGAAAATGTTAAAGCAGGAACTCCTATTAGTAAAAGTATTTTAAATATAAGAAAAAAAGATTATGGGAAATTAACTCCTCATGTTAACAAACTCGCGAATCAGATTTCACTTGGAATTCCAGTTCAGACTGCACTTGAAACTTTTGCAAGAGATAATGCAAATAATACAATTACCCGTGCTGTCACAATTATTAGTGAGGCTGAAAAAGCTGGAGGAAGAATAGATGATATTTTAGAGGCAGTTGTCAAATCTGTTGCACAAGTTGAAAAATTAAAAAAAGAAAGAAGGGCTGCAATGTATACTCTTGTTGTACAGGGATATATTATATTTATGATTTTTATTATTATAACTCTAGTTATGCAGTTTAAAATTCTACCAATTGCAACAGGATTGGGAGATACAGAAATTGGAAGTGGGCTCTCAGACCTTGGATTTGGAGGAGGAAGTTCTGGAGGAAAAGTTTCTTCAGATGAATTAGTAAAACCCTTTATCTGGCTTTTGCTAACACAAGGACTTTTTGTCGGATTAGTAATAGGAAAACTTTCTGAAGGAAAAATCAAATCAGGATTAAAACATTCATTTATACTTATTGCTATTTCAATATTAGTTAATACTGGAGCAAAATTAGTTTTAGGAGGAAACTAAATTAAAACAGAAACTATTAAAAGAATAAAAAACAAGAGGAATTAAAGAGAGGAATATGAAACAAAAAATAAAAAATAAAGAGGCACAAGGGCATATAGAGATAATACTCTCGTTTACACTTTTTGTTGGGTTTTTATTATTTATATTTATATTTTTAAATCCCTTTGCTAAAACAGAATCAAAACAAATCATAAATAATATTCAAGAATCAATAATAAACAAAATTACAGGAGAGATTGGAAAATTAAGTATTATTGTTACAAGCACTGAAGATTGCTATGACAGTTCTAAAGTCCTTGCTTATGGAGACAAATTCATAGAAATAGTTGATAGTAATAATCCGAGGAAATATACTATTTATTATAATGATATTTTTGTAAGTCCGAGTGTTCCTAGTTGCTCATCTAAATCAGGAAGAGTATTTTCCCTTGGAACATATTCAACAGAAGAAATTATTATTTATGAGAAAATCCAAGAACTAAGAACAGATTATACAAATAATTATGAAAGCTTAAAAACATCATTAGGTATATTAAATGATTTTATGTTTGAATTAAAAAGAATAGATGGTGGTGTAGAGATTAGTGTAGATAAAGTTATCCCTAAAGGAGAAGAAGTTGAATCAGTAAATATTCCCATGAGAGTTATTAATTCAAAAGGAATAATCTCAGAGTATATCCTAAATATACGCGCTTGGTAAAATAAATAATAAAATAAAAAAATGAGGCAAAGAAAAACAGACAAAAAAGCATGGTTAAGAATCTTAGAGGCATTTTTAGCAATTTTAATTGTATTAAGTGCTGTTTTAGTGATTATGGTAAAACAAAAACCTCAGACAGATTATAGTCAAGAGGTTTATGATGTACAAAGACAGGTTCTTGATATAATAAGCAAAAATAACTCTTTAAGAAATGATATTTTAGTTCAGAGCAACACAAGGGTTAATGCTCTTATTTATGATTTAATTCCAAGAAACTGGAATTATTCAACAAATATCTGTGATGTTAATTTAATATGTCCTAACCTAGAACAGATTCATGAAACAGAGGTTTATGCTACTGAAATTATAATTAGTTCAAATTTAACACAATACTCACCAAAAAAATTAAGATTTTTTGTCTGGATTTAAAAATGAAAAAACAAATTAAAAATGTAATCAAAGGGATATTAATTATGAATATAATAATTATTTTAACCGGGATTATTAATGCAGAGTCTGGAGAAACATATTCTGAATTTTCTGTTGCAAATGGACAAGCATCATGTCAGTATAATGTTGAAGGAGATGTTTCTTATTGGGTCTGGTGGGATGGTGCTTTAAATAAAGAAGAAGTTGGATTTCCTTTTTCTTTAAATCCTGCAAAAGTAAGTTGTTATAAATTGGGTGGCTGGCCTTCAAATGGCTGTTGCCCTGATGGAATACAGTGTGCTGTTGATTCAGATGAAGAAGAAAGTGTATGTGAAGGATTTGCTCCTAATTTTTGTTCAGATTATAATTCAGAAAATTATGCAAACCCAAAAGATTATTGTCAGGCATTTAATATTAATACTGCAATAAGAAGTGTTGAAGACACAACAGGAAAGCCAGGAATTTGTAGTGGTGCTGATGCTATTGAGGTGTCTATTCAAGACAAAGGAATTTGTAATCAGTATACATCTAATTGTAGATGTTATTGGGATGAAACTGAAGATGAGTGCAAATCTACAAGCACTATTTACACATTTTGTGGAGAAACAAGATATCAAGGTAATTGTACTCAAAATACTGTTAATAAAATTGATACATGCAATGAAAATGGGACTATAACTTATTCTTGGGAGGCTGTGTGGAATAGTGATAATACCTTAATTCCAAAACCTTCTTGGTGTGAAGGCGGAGTAAAAACTTTTAGATGTAATATAGTAAGATTAAGTGGATTTAATTTTATTAATGTAATTTTAGTTATTTTAATTACAATGATTATTTATTATTTTATTGCTCGTAAAGAAACTTATGGAGGTTTACAATGAAAAACAAAAAAAATATCATGGGATTATTTATAATTATTGTAATAATTTTTTCTCTTAGTTTTGTTATGGCAGAGTTTATACTTGGAAAGACCCCTTATTCAAGTATTGATGAAAGTTATATTCAAGGAGAAGCTATAAGGGGTTGGATAAATATTAGTTTTAATAATCAAGATATTAATTCATTATTAAATGGATTTGATACAAGCATAACTATTTTAAATTTTTTAGAAGCAACAGGAGCTTCTTATTCTTGTTTTCCTGCAGATTGTCAAAGTGCTTATTCTTCTTTTGATGGAGAAAGTGAAAAAACACTTAATTTTG
>JBAYNB010000038.1:0-8820 GCA_041679005.1 Candidatus Pacearchaeota archaeon | reverse complement strand
ATTTTCCATTTTATCTTCTTCCCTTTTCTATCTTGCCCATCCATAATCTAGATAATGGCTGGTCATTTACTTTAATTACTGCCCATCTAACTCCAGGAATATCTCCTTTACTTCTTCCTTGTTTTCCTCCAATTCTTTCAATAATAACTTCATCATGTTCATCAAGGAATTTTTGTGCTAAATTTCCTGGAATAAATGCAGTTACTGTTCTGCTGTTTTTTATTAATTGAACTTTACAACATTTTCTCATAGCAGAATTTGGCTGTTTTGCTTCTTTTTGAACTTTCTCAATAACAATTCCTTTAGCTTGATTTTTTCCTCCAAGAGGGTCTGATTTTTTGAAAAGATTTAGAGTTCTAACTTTATATTTCCTATCTCTCCATCTAAATTTTCTTCTGTTTTTTATTAATTTTGTTGCGTTTCTTAATCCCATTTGTTTTTTTATTTTTGTATTGTCTTGATAATTTAATATACTATGATTATGATAAATATTAATCATAAAAGAGGTTTTTAAAGGTTTCTTGTTTCGATTTTGATTTTAAGGAAGGTTGACTTGTTAAGGAAAACTAGGTTTCCTTACGATACTTATCTAATCAATACTTTTTTTATTCCAAAATATTGTTCAAGAATATTTTCCATCTCATTTAATCTTACTTTGTTTCTTCCGATTAAAGAAGCCTTGCTTTGAGGATTTGCATTAATTATTGCATCACTTTCTTTAACATCAACAGATTTAAATTTAATAGGACTTACAATAACTGAAATAAAATTTTCAATATCGTCTTTTCCATTAGGTATTGCAACAATTTTAACTTTTTTTCTTAATACTTCACTTAATTTTTTTAGATTATTATTATTAATTCCAATTGCCTCTCTCACAAATGTTCTCGGAACAGCAAATACAATCATATTATTATATTCAAAACAATGATTAGTTCTTATTCTTGTTACCTTTCCAAATAAATTCGCATACCTAATAAATTGCATGTCTAATGTTTTAACCATTTTATTTTTTTATTGTCAATAATGAATTATTAAAATCCTCTATTAGCTTAAAATTTTATTGCATAATTTGTTTATAAACTTTCCTAATTTGTATTCAAAAAGTTTATAAGGGTTTTCTTAAATTTTTCATTTAAATTAAAAATATTTTTTATTTCTTTTTTCCTTCTCTTTTTTCTACTATAGGTTCTGTTGAACGTTTAGAAGTATCTTTAGTATGTTTTGTTAAATTTGCAACACTTTTTTCTGTTTTTTGTTTTTTATCACTAAGGGGTCCTGTAACTTCAACTAAAAGTCCTGGAAGTCCTGTTCCAACAGGAACTGGTTGATTTAAGATTATATTTTCTATAACTGAATTTAATTCATCTTTATTTTCTTTTAATGTAGCATTAACAAATTGTTTAACTGGTGTTTCAAAACTTGCTCTTGCCAATATAGAAGACTTCTGAGAGATAATTCCCATTCTCGTAATTCCTTTAACCTCTCCAGAAATAGTCATAGCATCTGCAACTAATTTTAAATGTCTCTGATCAATTTCAAGTCCTTGTGAATTTATAACTTTATTAATTTCTTTCATGATTGTAGCTCTTGCAACTTCAATTCCAAAAATACTACAAACTTCGTGGATATCATTGCTTATTGTTCTTGATTTATCAACTCCTTTAAATTCAGTTATTTCTTTAAGATTAGTCCCTGCTGTAAGAATAACATAGTTATCGTCCCTTTTAACAACAAGGATTTGTTCAATTCCTTTAATTCCAGAAATTATAGTATTTTTAACTTTTTCTTTTAGTTTATAAATTTCTTTGAATTCTTTTTCTTTCTCAGTAAATATCAAAGAATTTCCATGAGCTTTGCAATCGCTTCCTAATTTTTTATTCTCATTTAATTTTTTAGCAATAGCTTCAATAGAAGAATGGACTCTCTTAATAGCATTAACATCAAGAACTGCTTCTATTTTCTTATCTGAAAAATTAATCTTAATCTCTTTAGCGATATCTAAAAGTTTAATCTCTTGTATTTTCTCTGCAATAATCTTAGCATCTTTTTCATTATTATGTTCTTTATCTAAATAAATTTCCATCTCAGGAGTTGAAGGAGTTCTTCTTGCATCAAAAATTTCAATTAATCTTGGTAGTCCTGATGTTACCTGCATCTCTGAAACTCCTGCGAAGTGGAATACATTTAATGCCATCTGAGTTGAAGGTTCTCCAAATGATTGAGCAGTAACAATTCCAATTGCTTCTCCAGAACAAACATCTTGGTTTTTATGAAGCCCAGAAACATCTTTTCCATCTTCTCCATACTTAAACTGAATAATTTTTTCACTACCGTCTCTTACTGTTCCATCATACTCCACTCTTATATCTTGTAATGCATTTGCTAATCTTCTATATAAGTATCCTGATTTTGGAGTTCTTAATGCAGTATCCATCAGAGCATCTCTTCCTGTTATTGCTCCAAAAAAGAATTCATAAGGTTCAAGTCCTTTTAAGAATGAACTATAAATAAATCCTCTGGCTTTAGGAGATAAATCATACTCTTTGAAAAAAGATAAAGTTCTATTATTATATCCAATCCCAATTCTCTTAGCCCATAATGCCTGTTGCCCAACACAACACGCCATCTGAGTAATATTAAGAACATTTCCTCCAGCCCCAGAACTCATCATAACACTAATTGGATTTGTTTTTGGAACTTCTTTGCTTACCATTTTACCAATCTTGGTTCTGATACTGTTTAATGTTTGTAAAATTTTTATTTCTCTTGTTTCTTCAGCAGTTTTACCTGGAATAATATCTAATTTTTCTGATTCAAAGTCCTGAATTATTTTTAATGTTTCATCTTCTGCATTTTGAATAATCTCTTTAGTCTGACCAATCACTTTTTCATTAACATCTAAGTCATTAACTGAAATTGTAAATCCGTGTTGTGAAAGATAATTTGTTCCAATTAAAAATACATTTTCAAGAGCTTTAATTGTTTTTTCTCTTCCAACTTCTTGGTCAAGAACTTTTAATAATGCTCCAGATTCAACTCCAAATACATTCTCATCAACAACCCCAGATTCTATTCTTCCATCTTTAATTGAGAAAATCTCTCCGTTTTTAGTCTTACTCTTATAATCTATTTTTGGAAGAATTTCAGAGATTACATCTTTCCCATCGATATTCTTTTTAGAGAAATTAGTATCTATTCCTGATTGATATAATATTTGAGAAGCAAGACTTTTTGAGATTATTGCTTTACTTAATAAATATGTTCCAGTAACTGCATCTGCAATACAACCTAATAAATTACTATTGTCTTTACAGGAAATTAAATTTTGATTTACATCCATTAATATTTTTGCTTCTGCTCTTGCTTCTTCTGTTTGAGGAACATGAATATTCATTTCATCTCCATCAAAGTCTGCATTATATGGTTGTGCTGCTGCAGGGTGAACTCTAAAAGTTTTGTAAGGAAGAACTTTTACAAAATGAGCCATTAAACTTGCTTTATGCAATGAAGGGTGTCTGTTGAACAACACAACATCATTATCAATTAATTGTCTTTCAACAACATATCCCGGAGCCAGTTCTTCAAGTATCTCTTGCTTTAATTCATCAGTAATTCTTTTTCTTCTTCCATCAGGTCTTATAATATAATTTGCAGTAGGATAAGTTTTATTTAAAATAATTTTTTTAAATTTTTCAATATTTGAACTTGTTACTTTTTCATTAACAGTTAAAATCTCTGCGATTTCAAATGGAATTCCAACTTCATTTAATTTTAAACATGGGTCAGGAGAAATAACTGTTCTTGAAGAAAAGTTTACTCTTTTTCCTGCTAGATTGTGTCTGATTCTTCCTTCTTTTCCTTTTATTCTTTCATTTATTGTTTTTAATGGTTGTCCGCTTCTGTGTCTTGCAGGAGGAATTTTTGTTATAGAATTATCAAAGAAAGTTGTAACATGATATTGTAATAAGTCCCATAAATCTTCAATAATAACTTCTGGAGCTCCTGCATTTAGATTTTCCCATAATCTTTGATTTGCTCTTATAATATCTGATAATTTGTGAGTAAGATCATCTTCACTTCTCTCACCTGATTCAAGAGTAATACTTGGTCTTACTGTTACAGGTGGAACTAATAATAAAGTTAAAACTCCCCACTCTGGTCTGAAAATTTTTGGGTCTATTCCTGCTAATCTTGCTTCCTCATCAGAAATTCTTGCTATTCTATCCCTTATATCTCCTGGGAACAATCTTTTCTTACCAATTCTAAAAGTTGTAGGCTTGTCTAATTTTATTTTTTCTTGTTCAGCAAGGCAATAAGGACATTTTTTAGCATCTTTTGCTCTCTTTAATCTGTCTTTAACGGTTTTGTATTTTTCTAAATCTTTTGGTTTTACCATTAATTTATGACATTCAGAACAATAACATCTTAAAAATAATTCAATAATAGGAACATATTTAATATGCATAATTGCCCTAGCTAATTCAATACTTCCTGGGTGACCTAAACATTCTTTTAATCTTCCTCCACAAGTTCTACATCTAACTCCGGGGTCAATTGCTCCTAGTCTTAAATCCATTAATCCTCCATCAACTGGATAACCATCTACATCATAAAGTTCAGGAGTAATAATCTTAGCTTTTGATATTTTTTTAATCTCGTCTGGACTAAGTAAAGTAAATTGTAAACTTTCAACTTGTTTTTTTATCGGTTTCATTTTTGTTGTGTGTCTTTCAAAAATGAAAGACTAAAAATTTTTAATTTTTTGGATTTTGTCATTTTATTCGTATTTATTCTTTAAATTAAATTTAGTTTTAATATGCATTGATTGAATTTCATCAACTAATAATTTGAAAGCATAAGAAATTTCAACAGGCTCTACTTCTGTGCTTCCACATAATGGACATGATAATTTGTTTCTTATTGAATCTTCAATAGCAACAGCACCACATTTAGTACAAATAGGAATAACTACCTTGTCTGAATCATATCTTTCTTTTAATAATAATGATGCTCCATGAGCAACTAATGCCTGCTGTTCCATTTCTCCTAATCTTAGTGCTCCTCCTCTTGCTCTTCCTTCAATAGGCTGTCTTGTTAATAATGTAACCTTACCAGAAGCACGAGCATGTATTTTATTGCTAACCATATATTTTAATTTAAGATAATACATATTTCCAATAAAGATTTTAACATTCATCATTTTTCCAGTAATCCCGTTGTAAATTGTTTCTTTTCCATCATATCTTAACCCTAAATCTAAAAGTTGTTTTTCTAAACTTACAATTTTTTGCCCTGAGAATCCAGTTCCATCAATTATTTTTCCTGATAAACACCCAACTTTTCCTGCTAGTAATTCAATTAAATATCCAACAGTCATACGTCCGGGGATAGAATGAGGATTGAAAATAAGGTCTGGTTTAATTCCTCTTGAACTAAATGGCATATCATTTTCAGGAACAATTGCTCCAATAACTCCTTTCTGTCCGTGAGAAGTTGCAAATTTATCTCCTAGTTCAGGAATTCTTTGGTCTCTTCCTTTAACTCTAATAATTTTATTTCCTTGACTGTCTTGAGTAATAAATACAGATTCAATAGTTGATTTTTCTTCTTGTCTTACAACTGATGATGCTTCTTTTTTAGCTTTAATTGAAATTTCTCTTACTTCTGAAAGGAATTTAGGTGGTGAAGTTTTACCAATAACAACCTCTCCTGAATTAACTTTAGCCTCAGGATAAACAATTCCATCATCTTCTAAGAATCTGTAAGCTTCTTCTGTTCTATAACCAGAAACATCTTTTTCAGGGATAACAATTTCATCTTGTAATCCTCCAGCATAATTAAGTTCAACAGAAGAATAAGGTCTGTAATAAGTACTTCTTCCTAATCCTCTATCAACACTTCCTTGATTTAAAATTAAAGCATCTTCCATATTATAACCTTCATGAGTCATAATCGCAACAACAACATTCTGACCAGCAGGATAAACCTGAAGAGTATCATAAATAAAACTTCTTACAATTGGTTTTTGAGGATAATGCAAAATACTTACATCAGTATCTATTCTACATAAAAAGTTAGCAGCATATAATCCTAATGCTTGTTTCTGAGTTTTACTTCCTCTGTTTAATCTTGATGACTGGTCATAATTTGCATAAGGAACCAGAGAAGTAACAGCTCCCAAGAAATCTATTTTATCAATCTCTAAATGAGTGTGCTCTTTAGTAATACTTTTTTCTTCTAAAGCAACCAAAGCATTTTCTTCTTCAGCAGCATCTACATATTCAATTACTTCACTTTTTAATAAGTCTTCCCATTTTAAAGAATTTTCTCTTAATAGTTTCATATGTTCTTCAGTTAATGTTGATTTTCCATTTTCAACAATTATTAAAGGCCTCATTACTCTTCCAACTTCAGTAGACAAAAGAATATTATCAAGAGATTTATTATATCTTATACTTAATTCAATTGGAAATTCTCCTGTTCTTCTTTTCTTTTTTAAATCATAAATAAGTTTTTGAGCATCAGCAGTATATCCTATGAATCTTCCATTAAAGAAAATATCAGTACCCTGACTTTCAATTTCTTTTTTCATTCCAAGGTTAATTAAAATTTTCATTAAATCTTCATTTTCTAAATTGCTTCTTGTTGAAATTTTTGCGAGAATAGCTAAATTTTTTCTTAATCCTATTTCAGTTCCTTCAGGAGTTTCAACAGGACAGAATCTTCCATAATGAGTAGGATGTAATGTTCTTGCTAAGAAATTCTCTTGTTCTCCAGGAAGCATGCTAGAAACTCTTTGAAGTTGTGACAAAATAGCAAGATAATTTGTTTTATCCATATTTTGAGTAACTCCGCTTCTTTCACCAATCCAATTACCTGTAGCAATCGCAGATTCAATTCTATGGGTGAATAATGTAGATTTTGCAATTGTTTTTATAGAATAAAATTTCTTTCTTTTTTGAACTTTCTGCATAGTATGTTGAATATCTCTTAAAAGAATATTCATATTAACTCTAAATAAATCAGCCAATAAATCTCCACTCATTCTTACTCTTTTATTTGCATAATGGTCTTTGTCTGTTAAATTTCCAGGGTTTTCTTTAGCAACATAAAATTGTTTAATAAATTTACACAATGTAATTGCTTTTTCAATTCTATCCTCTTTTTTAAGTCCAATATGAGGAAGGAAATAAGAATCTAATCTTTGTTTAACTCTGTCTAAAATTTCTTTTTGAGTTCCTTGCAGGGAAGTTTGTTCAGCAATAGCAAGCATTGCTTCTTCTTCTGTTTTAATATGAGTATATTCATATAAATTAACAATTAAAGAATCATTTTCTTTTCCAATATATTTTGCTATTTCACTTTCTTTTATTAATCCTAAAGCTTTTAAGATAATTATTATTGGAATATTCCTAAATCTTGAGAAATTTACTTCAAGAATTCCCTCGTCAGTATCAGTTATTGAAATTGGGATTCTATAACTTCCTCTTTTTGAGAATAATCTTAACATAATTCCTCTTGAAGATTTAGGTTTCTCAATAAAAGGTTGATTCTCAGCTAAATCTTCAGTCATAACAATTACTCTTTCATTACCATTAATAATAAAATATCCTCCAGGTTCTAATGGGTCAATATAATTTTTAATTAAATCTTCTTTGTTCATTCCAGATAAATTGCAAATTTCACTTTTAACAATTATAGGGATTCTTCCAATTTCAACATCGTGGCTCTCTAATTGTCCACCTTGTTTAATTGTAATCTCAACATTAACAGGAGAAGAATAAGTTAGTTCTCTGATTCTTGCTTCTGCAGGAGTTATTAAATGAGAACTTCCATCTGCTTCAATAACATTTGGTCTTGAAATTTTAATTTTTCCTAATTTAATTTCAACATCGTCTTTAGGTAAAGATTCTGTTAATTCATCTACAATATCCTGAATTCTATGATTGATAAAATTATTAAAAGAAGTAATATTAGATTCAACAAGACTATGGTCTTCTAAGTATTTTTTTATTAGTAAGTGTTCTTCTTTCTGCTGTTGTTTCTCAATTTCCATTTTTGTTTTTTATAGATATTAAAATAAATTTACTTAAAGTGCAACAACTCTGTAATAAATAGCAGGTTTGCCGTCTTCAGATGCTCTTTCTACTTTAATAATATCAGAAATATTACAGTTTTCAGGTAAGGTGGGATCAGTAATTTTAACTTTTGGTAATTGTGCAAGAGAAATATTTAGTGTAACAAGTAATTTATCAGCCTCTTCAGATTTTAATTTTGTTTGTTTGGGTTGTAATGTGTGCATTTTATATAATATTTTTGACAGGAATCTCTCAGTTTTGATTAAAAAATGAGGAAATTTACCTTTAACGACTTTATAATAATAAATAAATCTAAATGTAGATTTATAAACCTTTCTATGGGAGGTTTATAAGTGTATTTTCAGGGATTTTAGGGTTTTTGGGCTATTTAATAAAAATAAAGGAAAATCTCTCTTTTAGGATAGATATTGTTTTTTTGACTACAACAATACTTATAAAACAAAAGTGATTAAATTATTTTATGAAAGAGATGAATAAAAAAGACCCAGAGGTTTCAAATTTAATACAAAAAGAATTAATAAGACAAAGAGAAGTACTAAACCTTATTCCTTCTGAGAATTATGCTTCTGAGGCAGTATTAGAAGCAAATGGAAGTGTTCTATCAAATAAATACAGTGAAGGTTATGCATTTAAAAGATATTATCAGGGAAATGCAAATATAGATGAAATTGAAAAATTAGCAATAGAAAGAGCAAAACTTCTTTTTGGAGCAGAGCAT
>JBAYNB010000037.1:0-8856 GCA_041679005.1 Candidatus Pacearchaeota archaeon | reverse complement strand
TAGTTGAGGCAACAAAATTGCTTAAAGATAATGGATTTAAAATAGGTTATCATATGATGTTAGGGTTGCCTCTTTCAAATCCTAAAAAAGATTTTGAAATGTATAAAATATTATTTAAAAATGAAAATTTTAAACCAGACCAGTTGAAGATTTATCCTTGTCAGGTTTTGTGCGGGGCTGAGTTAGTTAAACTTTATAAAACTGGGGAGTATAAACCATATTCTAAGGAACAGATACAGGATTTAATTGTTAAAATAATGAAAATTATCCCTAATTATTGCAGAGTTATGAGAGTTATGAGAGAGATTCCTCCAGAATATTTAGTTGCAGGAACAACAAGAATTGATTTAAGGAAAGATATTGAAGATAAATTAAGAGCTGGAAAAAATAAGATTCAGGAGATTAGATTTAGAGAGATTGGTTTTGCTGTAAGAGATTTGGAAAAAGGAAGAAAAATAAATAATAAATTAAATTTAAAGATTACAAAATACAAGGCAAGTAATGGGACTGAATATTTCTTAGAGTTTGTAAATCAAAAGAATATTTTGTTTGGATTATGTAGACTAAGAGTGGGTGTTAAATGCAAAGAGCCTTTTGCATTAATTCGCGAATTGCATGTTTATGGTCAGGCATTGGGTGTTGGAGAACAAGCAAAAGAATTAGGACAACATCGTGGGCTTGGAAAAGAGTTAATGAAAAAAGCAGAAGAAATTGCAAGGCCTCTTTTTTCAAAAAAAGATGGCAACAAAAAATTTAGAGTGCTTAAGGTTATTTCAGGAGTTGGAGTTAGAGAGTATTATAAAAAATTAGGATATAGGTTAGATAAAGAAAAAATATACATGGAGAAAGAATTATGACACTACCTAATTTTTATAATGTTTTTGTTAATGACAAGATTATTATTCCTATGGCTGATAATTCTTTAATAAGATTGTCTGTTCAGGAAAAAACTCCTCATTCTATTATTGCTTCAGGAGAGGATTTCACTACTCAAACTAATTATTCAGATGCATTAATTGTAAAGAAGAACCGAGAGTATTTATTTGGCCAAAATGTATGGTTAAAACTTTTAGGAGAAGGATTTGGAGGTATTAGGCTAGTAAAATGACTATCCCAATAAAAATTATAGCTGTTAAAGAATATCTAAAAGATAATAAAAAACCTGAACAAGAAGAGGTTTGGGATAGTATTTCAAATCCTTGGAAAGAATATCGTGTTGGAAAACTTCCAATTGTTGTTGAATTCTTGGAAAATAAAAAAGGCAAAATTATTGATTTGGGTTGTGGTTCTGGAAGAAATATGATTAAGAAAGACGGAGTTGAATATTATGGTGTTGATTTTTCCTCTGGACAACTGGTTCATGCTATTGATTATGCTAAGTCTGAAAAAATAAATTCTAAATTTTTTAAATTAAGTGTAGATAGATTAAGTAAGAAAGAATTTAAGGATGAAATGTTTGATTCTGGTTTGTTTATTGCAACTCTTCATTGTTTAGAAACAAAGAAACAAAGAGATGATGCACTAAAAGAACTTTATAGGATTTTGAAAAAAAATGCAGAAGCACTGATTAGTGTTTGGGATTCTGAAGATAAAAGATTTAATGGACTAAAAGGGGATATTTACATGTCTTGGAAAGAAGATGGTGTTCCTTATATGAGATATTATTATCTTTATGGTAAACAGGAATTGATTGATTTGCTGGAAAAAGTTGGGTTTAGAATATTAGAGATTTATAAATCTCGGGAAAAAGACAGATTTTCAAGAAAAAATTGGATATTAAGAATCAAAAAATAAATCATGAATTAATGAAATAAGAGGTATTTTACCATAATTCTTATAAAGTCTTTTTCTAGTCTTTTTTTATGGCCAAAGCTCAAATAGCTGAAAAATATACTACTGAAACTGGTAGTGTTTATACTAAAACTGTTGCTAGAAGTCAAAAAGACCAAAACAAAATTATTTATGAAAGTTGGGGCAAAGATAGCAAGGTTTTTAGTGATGCAGTTTATATTTCTAGTAAATTAGGCAAATATCTAAGAGAGAATCCTCCAAAAAAAATTGCAGATGCTATGAAAATGGGCAAGGATGAAAAATATTCTGGTAAAAATGGATGTTTGCTTTATATTTATCAAAATAAATTATACACTAGTTCAAGTTTTTTAAATGATTCAGATTTAAAAAAACCTTCTGAATTAGAAAATAAAGTAAACTCAACTAAAGAAAATCAAATTAAAGAACCTATAATTGAACTTGATGGTGATGGAGATGTTAAATTAACTGGTGATGATTTAGAGAGTTCAGATGGTTCTAATGTTGATATGAATATTGTTCAAAGCGATATTTTAGAAGAATTAGAGAAGATGGAAAAAAATAAAAAAGCATAATACATTTAAATTTTCAAATATCTCATTATCTGATTTTCAGAAACTAATCTTTCTTTACCTGTTTTCATATCTCTTATTTTAACTTTCTTTTGCTTTGCTTCATCTTTTCCTATGAATATTACAAAAGGGATTAACATAGAGTTTGAATAATCTAATGCTTTTGATATTTTATCCATTGCAAAACAAGAGATGTTGTTTTGTCTTAAGTTTTTCATTAGTTCTGTTGTTTTTTTATCTTGGTCAATTGAAATCAAAATACACCTTACATTCTCTACATTAATATCAGGATAATCTAAAATTCTTCCTAATGAGATTCCAACTGCAGGTATTTGTCTTTTTATATATTCTCCAACAAGATTATCAAATCTACCTCCTCCAAAAATAGACCCTTTTAGTTTTTCATTATATGCTTCAAATATTGTTCCTGTGTAATATGCAAATCCTCTCATTAAAAATGGTGTGAATTCTGCTTTTATTTTATAGGTCTTTAATATCTTCATTAAATCTTCTACTTCTTTTGCTCCTTCAAATTTTTCATCTACTAAATATTTTAAATCTTTATTTAATAATTTAAATAAATCAAGTATTTGCATTTTATCTGCATATTTAGTGAGGTTTCTTTTAACTTCATCTTCTCCAATCTTGCTTAACTTGTCTATTTCTCTTAATACATTTGCTTTATCTAGAATTTCTAGTCTGTCAAGGATTGAATTAATTAATTTTCTGTTGTTGATTTTTAGTTTATATTTTATTCCTAGTTCTTTGCAAATTTTATCTCCAAGAGCTAGGCATTCTGCATCTGCTTTTATACTTGAATCTCCGATTATATCTGCATCACATTGTGTAAATCCTCTATACCTGTCCTTGCTTATAGGTTCATCTCTGAAAACACTTCCAATTTCATATCTTCTAAATGGAAGTTTTATGTTTGGGTTTTCTTTGAAAATTCTTTTTAACTGAAAAGTAAACTCGTATCTTAATGCAAGTTCTCTTTCACCCCTGTCTTTTAATCTAAATCTTTCAGAAACAGCTTCGTCTTGTTCATTAGTTCCTTTAACTACTTCTTCATATTCAATTGTAGGAGTTTCAATTGGCATAAATCCAAATAATTTAAAATTATTTTCAATAACTTCTCTTACTTTTCTTCTTTTTAGGGAATCTGGGGGGAAAATGTCCCTGAATCCTTTTACTGTTTCTATCATTTTAACATATTCTCCTCTGTTCTAAATCTTTAACAAGTTGATTAACTCTTTTTATAATAAGATTAGATAGTTTATTAACATTTTTCTTGTCAGCTGCAGATTCATCTTTTATCTTACAAACTTTAACTTTATCTTTCCATCCTTTGTTTGTAAAAATAATTTTAGGGACATCATCAGCAACAATAATAATTTTATCTTGTTTTTCAAGTAAACTTGCTTTAATTCCCCTTGAGATAGGACTTAGGAAAATTCCAAAGGTTTTTTTAATATAATCATTTCTTTCTTTTTCAACAGGAGTTAAGGGCTTATCTACTTGAATAATCCCTGCACTTTCTACATTGATATTCTTATTTTTATTAATCTTCTTAAAATAACTTTCAGCAAATTTGCTTCTAAACCTATTATATTTACATATAAATAGAATATTTAGTTTTTCCATTTTATATCTCTCTTTTTGAATTCAAAGCGATAGGAGGGAGTCGAACCCTCGTCCCAAGCGCCACAGGCTCGTATTCTGCCGTTAAACTACAATCGCCATAATTATATTTAATTAAGTTTGATAGTATAAAAATATTGGTATTAGTCAGATTATAAAAAGAAGTTTTAGTAAAAGCTAGGCTAAATTTATTAATTTTATTCTTGGTTGTGGGGAAACCCCCAAATTTTAGCTTTCATAAAATTAGTGGGGCGGGATGGTTTATAAAATTTTGGGTAGATAGGTTTTTTAATCATTTGACATATATAAGAACATGACAAAGTTTCCTAAACTAAGCAGTAAGATACTTCTTGCACCAATGCATAGTGTAACAAATGTTGCTTTTAGATTAATGTGTAAAAAATATGGAGCAGGTCTTGTTGTAACCCAATTATTAAGTGCTGATGCTATTGCAGTTAAAAATAAAGAAACTCTTTTGCTTGCTAAAACAACTGAAAAAGAAAAGCCTGTTGCAATACAGTTTTTTTCTGATAATGTTGATAATATTGTTAAGTCTGCTAAATTAATGCAAAAAGATTTTGATATTATCGATATTAATTTAGGATGTCCTTCTGAAACAGCATTAAAACAAGGTAGTGGTGGTGCACTTTTAAAAGATAAATCTAAAATTTTTGAAATTATTAGTAAAACAAGTTCAAGCATAAATAAACCCCTTACAGTTAAGATAAGGTCTGGTTTTGAAAATAGTTCTGATACAATAGAGATTGCTAAATTATGTGAGAAAGCTGGTGCTAGTGCAATAATAATCCATCCAAGAACAGTCAAACAAGGATATAGTGGAAAGGCAGACTGGGATTTAATTAAAAGAATTAAACAAAGTGTTAAAATTCCAGTTATTGGAAATGGAGATGTTGTTGATGGAAAAACTGCTAAAAAGATGTTTAAAACTACGGGTTGTGATTATGTTATGATTGGAAGAGCGGCCATAGGAAATCCATTTATATTTAAGCAAATAAATGAGTATCTAAACAATGGAAAGATAATAACTCAGACTAAACAAGAAAGAATCAAAGATTATTTTGAATATATTGAGCTTGCAAAAAAATATGATGTTTTCTCAATAAGAGATGCTAAACAAAAAGCAGTAGAATTTACCAGTGGATTTGATGGAAGTAAAAAATTAAGATTAAAGCTAAACACAAATCTAAGCTGGGAAGAAATTGAAAAACTGGTGATAAGGTTTTAGAAGTTTTATTTTGGCTTATCTATAATCTATAAACTGAGAAAAGATTTATATGCCTTTGTTTTATACTCTGTTTATGGAAATACAATTAGCATCTATGGAAAATGTAAGCTGTTGGGCTTTTAGAAAACTCATGAGAGGAATTACAGATTCTTATACTGGTGTTTTTTCAATGAATTATCTTGTTAAAAGGGGAAAAGCCTGGAGAGAGATTGATACGTTTAAGATTGAAGATCAGAGACAATGGATTCAGGTGGCTACTTCAAAAGAAACAGAATGTGCTGAATTTTTAAAAGAAATTGATGAAAGACTTAAACTTGAACCAGAAAAAGATAATGTTTATGGAATTCAATTAAATCTTAGTTGTCCTTCTCCAAATATAGTGAAGATTGGGCAGGGTCCAGCATTAATTAAAAGAACACAAAAGGTTGTTAGTCTTATTAATGAACTTTTAAAACAAGATAGATTTAAAATTAGTATTAAGGTAAGGCTTGGTTTAAATGAATATGAAGTTAAGGAAAGAAAACTTATTAAATTATTCGAGGAACTTAAAAAAATAAATAATCCTAATTTTACCCAGGTGGTTGTTCATTTTAAACATGCTAAACAACCTTCTTTTGCAGAATATGATTTTTCTATGTTAAAAGAACTTTGTTCATTTAATATTCCTATTGTGATAAATGGAGGGATTAATAATTATAATGATTTTAATAAGATAATGCAGACATTAACTCCTAATGAAAGGAAAAATGTAAAAGGACTAATGATTGGAAGAGAAGCATTAAGAAATCCTGATTGTTTTGTTGATGTGAGTAATATGTTAAATAAAACAATTCTTGAGAAAAGAGATTTAGAACAGATTAATTCTGATTTTAAGAGACTATGTGAAGAACATCAACCCAGAGGTATTTATTTAGAGAAAATAAAAAAGTTATGTCCTTGGTACAAGTAGCCTCTTTTTAAAACCCAAGAAAATCAAAAAGATTTTCTGGGCCAAGAAAACCATAAAAGTTTTCTTTGGAAAAGATGCAGACAAAAATTAACTTTTGTGATAAAAGTTAAATCAAAATCAATAAAAGCGACAAAAAATTTAGATAGTTTTTTTATTGATAATCTTCTAGAACTGCATCAAAAGCTTTTTCATATGATTCTAATTCTTTTAGTTTATCATCCCAGTTTTTTGAAAGTTCACACATACTCCCGCAAATATCTTGTTCAAATGAATTCCAATGAAAATTTTCCACAAAATCTAAAACCTTAAACATACTATAAGTATTATGAACTATTTGTTTAATAGTTTCAAATCCATCAATCTCATCTGCTCCGATTAGTTTATGTAAACTCATGATTTTTGATAATTTTTTTAATTTATAAGTTTTTATATACTTAATTTTATTATTATTTGCATGAAAGAAAAAATAAAGTTTTATTCTCTTTGGTTGTGTTTGATTTGCATAGTTGGGTTTATTTTACAAACTGTTTTCCCTGCAATAACTGACTTAGGTGTTTTGAATAAATCTGCTATTTATAATTATGAATTTTGGAGATTTTTAACTTCAATATTTTTGCATGGAGGAATTATTCATCTTGCTTATAATTTGTTTGCACTTGCTTTATTTGGAATAATCCTTGAAAAATCAATTGGAAGCAAAAAGTTTTTGATTGTATTTTTTAGCTCTGGAATAATTGCTAATTTAGTTGCTGTAAATTTTTATAATTCTAGCTTGGGAGCAAGTGGAGCAATTATGGGCATGATTGGTTGTTTAGTAATAATAACTCCTATGATGATGGTTTGGGCATTTGGTTTGATTTTACCTATGTTTGTTGCAGGAATACTCTGGGTTGTTGGAAGTATTCTGGGAAGTTTAGGTGTATTTCCTGGAGATACTGGTTATATTGCTCATTTAGGGGGCATTGGTGTTGGGTTAGTGATTGGAATTTTTTTAAAATTGATAAACAAGAATAATAGTCAATTGAAATCTAATAATAAAATAGAAATACCTAAATATTATACTGAGAATTGGGAAGAGAGACATATGAAGTAAGTCTGATATTTAGTTTAATTAACAATAATCTTAATAAAGGCGAAATTTATCTTTATTTAATGAGTTTTGTTAATCTAGAAAAAAAAGGTTTAATTGAAGGGGCAGGTTTTGATGTTCCTTATTATCCTTATGGTTTTGTTATGCCTGAATATATTAAAGAAAAATGGAAATTAGAGCATGCAGATAAAAATTCTGTTAATAAAACTGTTCCAATCCTTCAATTTGATTTTTTTCTTGGAGGATTAAAGCCTTTAGATCAATTTAATGCAATTGTTATGCCTAGAGAAGCAAAAGAAAAAAGAAGGCGCAGGGGCGGAAGAGGACCTCATAGGATTTTTCAGTTTAGATTTTCTCATAATTATATCGGACATATAATTAAGACTAATAGAATTCCTGAAAGAAATGGTTTTGAATATGATAATAGAATTAAGACACTCCCTCATAAATACATACAAAGCGGACTTGTCTATAGGTTTGAGGTTTTAGCTCCTCCTAGATTTTTACCAGATGATAATTACAGAAATTATAAAATCTTTTTTTGTAGACCCTTAAGCATTGTTTTTGGAAAAAATGGTTTAGAAAATAAATTAACTCATGTTAATTTTCGTTCTGGAAGATAAAATTATAAAAAATTAATTTTTTTATTTTCCCCATCTCCATCTTGGTTTTTCACCTTTTTTATAGCAGATTATAAGAAGTGCTATAAAATCTAAAATTATTATTAAAGAGTTTATCCAAATCTGTTCTGCTTGCATAATATTTATCCAAGCAAATATAAAAATAAATATAGCAATTAAAGTTGCTAAAACTCCTTGCCAGGTGCAAGGATACCATCCCCATCCATAATATTTTGCTTTAAACCAGAGGTTATTTTTTTGTCTTTTCTTTTCCATAATTAATCTTAAACTTTAAATTTTATAAATCCTTCTATTAATTTTTGAATTATTATTGTTAAACTTATTATAAAAACGCCTAATAAAAAGCCTGCGATAACATCACTAAACCAATGAACTCTTAAATAAATTCTACTAAATCCGATTAATAAAATTAAAGCTGATGAGAGAATAATTATAATTGTTTTTGCACTTTTTTGTTTTAATCGTTTTATTGTATAATAAATCAAGCATCCAAATAAAATTAGGCTTATTGTTGCATGTCCACTTGGAAATGAAAATCCTGTTTCTTCAATGATTGAATTTAAAGGTCTTATTCTCGTGAGAGCATTTTTTAATATATAAATCAATACTGCTCCAATTACACTTGCTGAGGCAATAAATATTGCTTCTTTTTTGTATTTTTTTATCCAGAGAGATAATGAAATTATTAATAAAAGAATTACACAATTCATAGGTTCAAAAAAATAACTTAAGCTTTTTGCAATAAATGTGAAGGTATTATTTTCTATGCCCTGAACCTTTGAATTAATAGATAAATCTAATGAAGAAAGCCAAGGATTATTAAGATTAATTAAGATAATTGTGAATAAAATTAATGAAATGATTGCGAGTATAATTTCTGTTTTATTTTTATTTATTTTTCCCATACT
>JBAYNB010000036.1:0-8897 GCA_041679005.1 Candidatus Pacearchaeota archaeon | reverse complement strand
TTCATAATAAAAGTGGCTAACATTTCCACCAGAGATTATTCCTCCAAATGGCTCATAAAAAGTTTCTTCAACAATCCCTCCAGATTCATTTGTTAGAACACTTGTACTCACCAAGTGATCATTATGATAAAAGACTTTGCTTTGATTAGGATTAAATTCAGCAACAAAACCATTCTCATCTTTAATATAGATTTTATCACTAGTATTCATCCAGGTTCCTCCAATCCTACGGGTGGAAGTTCTGACTAAGTTATCATTTGCATAGATTATCACGGTTTCTGTCTCAAAAGCCCCTCCATGCTCATCGTGGATTATTTTTGCTAAAACTCTGTCTTCAACTGGATGATAAATATATTCTTCAATAACAGTACCATTAGAATCATTCTGTTGAATTCTAATCAACTGATTAAATTCATTGTAGGTTCTATACTTTCCGTCGCCAGTAATTAAATTCCCATTATTGTCATAGATTAAATTTAATTCTGCAGAAATGGTTAGAGGCAAAGAAATAAAAAGAAATAATAAAAAAAGAGGATATACAATTCTAATTTTTATGTTATCCCCCTTTTTCATTCTTTTGAGTTTATTTAGTATTAAAGATAAATACTAAAATAGATAATAAAAAATATACTTTAGAGTTTATAATTCTTTCTAGTTGCTAAAGGAAGTTTATCATACCCCCGAGTAGCCACCACATCTTAAAAATCTAATAGTTTTAAAATAATTAAACAATAGTTATGCATGATATGGCAATCATGTTTAAGGAATATTATAAGAGATTGACTAAAGATTTAAAAGACTAATAATCCATAATAAAAAATGGATAAAAATAAAATCAGGGCATTATTTATTTTTGAAGTAATGGGAAGGCCAGCAGAGCATCTTAAAAAGGCATTAGAAGAATATGTAGACCAACTTGGAAAAAATAAAGGTATTGTTATAACTAAGAGAGAGGTTCATGAACCAAAACTTATTGAAAAAGAGGGTGTAGACGGGTTATTTACTACTTTTGCTGAGGTTGAAGTTATTGTAGATAGTTTAAATCATATTTTTGAGATTACACTAAACATGCTTCCGGCTCATGTAGAAATAATTGAACCTGACAATATAATATTAAAAAATTTTGACTTAAGTGATGCTATGTCAAACCTTTCATTAAAACTTCATAAGTATGATGAAGTTGCTAAAACACTTGCATTTGAAAGAAACAATTTACTAAAAAAGATGAATGAAATGCAGGAAAAGATTAAGAATATTGAAGGAGATATTAAAAATCCTGAAGAAAAAGAAGAAGAAAAACCTGCTAAAAAGCAAAAGAAGACTAAGAAGAAATAGGTAAAACTATGGAAAACATCCTTATTGTAAATAAGAAAGAATTAGATAAAAAAATAAAGAAGTTTTCTGATGGTGGGAAGGATAAACTTCATGTTATTGCTGATTTTGATAGGACTTTGACAAAAGGAGTTGTTCAAGGAAATTCTAAGATTACTTCTATTATTAATCGGATTGCCTTAGGAGGATATCTAGGCAAAGATTATACTAAAAAAGCTAATACTTTATTTGATAAATATCGTGCAATTGAAATTGATCCTAAAATTCCTTTAGAGGAAAAAAAGAAGAAAATGTTAGAATGGTGGGAAAAACACAATAGATTATTAATTGAGAGCAAACTAAATTTAAATATTATAAAAGATATTATAAAAAAAGAAGATCCTTATTTTAGAGAGAGTAGTTTGGATTTCTTAGATAGTTTAAATAAAAATAAAATACCTTTAGTGATAATGTCTTCTTCAAGAGGAGACATGATTAGATTATTTTTAGAAAAATTTGGAAAAATGTATAAGAATACTCATATTATCGCAAATAATTTTATATTTAATAAGGAAGGGATTGCAATAGATTATGAAAAACCAGTTATTCATACTTTTAATAAATCTGAGTCTTCTATAAAAGGATTGCCAGTTTATAATGAATTAGTCAAACGAAAAAATGTTCTTCTTCTAGGAGATAGTCTAGGCGATGTGGATATGGTTAGTGGATTTGATTATGAAACTGTTATTAAGATAGGTTTTTTAAATGAGAATGTTAAAGTGAATTTAAAGGAATATAAAAAGAACTATGATATTATTATCTTGAATGATGGAACATTTGATTATATTAATGAGTTAATGAAAAAAATAATCCGATGATAAGATAATTCTATTAAAATTTAGGAAGCTTGGTTAATTATTTTTATACTCAGTTCAGGTGGACAAGTCCAACCTGAACTTATTTTCTTATTTATATCTGATAATTTTTTAGTTATACAGAAGTATTATTTGGTCTAGGATATATTCTCAAAAGCTTGAAAGGTTCATAGATTATTGATAGATAAAATATTATAGAAAACTAAATTCTTCCTAAACTTCGAGTAACTTCGCTGCCTTGCTCTTGCATTCTTGTCTGAAAGTCTTTTTCCTTAGATTTTAAAATCTCAGAAGTTGATTTTGGCTTTAGTTTTTTCTTTGACTTCCAGTATATATAACCAAGAACAGCTATCATTAAAATAACTAAAATTACTCCGATTATCTTTCCCATACTTGATTCTTTTGCTTTAACACAAGCTCCTACACAACAATTTGCTTCTAAAGCAAGGATTATCTCTCCATTACATTCTTGACCTTCAAGACAAATAACTCCTAACTTAGAACAGCTTAGACTTTTTGTTTCTCCTAAATTTTTTACATATTCTTCAATCTCTGTTTTATTTAAATCAGAAACATTTGTAGTTTGATTAATACCTGTCTGATTAATTGTTTCATTTGTCTGATTAATAAGAGTTGTAATTGGTTTGTCTGATTTTTCTATAATAAAAACAGGTATTGAGTAACCACTAACTTTTAGAGTTTGTTTTCCTGATAAATTATTCATCTGAAAAGAAATTGTTTTTTGAACATCTTCTATAAGAGAAAGATTTTTAGACTGCTGGTCAAAGATAGCACTGATATCTTGATTTGAATTAATTGATTTAAGAGTTATTGAAAAGTCAGTGCTGGTTGCTATAAATCCCGGATTTATTTGAAGAGAAGTGGAATTTGTTCTTATTACTTTAAACTCTTTTGTAATTGTATCTGATTTTTCTTTTCCTAATTCAGTATATTTAGCATTTTCAATTCTAATAGAATAGTTCCCTTCTTGATTTGGAAGAATTGCATAAAAATAATAAACATTTCCTTGTTTAGTTAAATCTGAAACAACTGGCTGAGACCTTGGAGTTTCTTGTTCATAAATTAATATATTATTAAGACTAAGAGAAATAAAACTCCCTGTTATCTCTGCCTGAAGAGTTTCTGAGGGTTGGTAAGAATCTTTAGTTAAAGTTATGTCTAGTGCACAAACTAAATTAATCGTTAAAAATAATGCTAAAATAAACAATAGCCCTTTTTTCATAAATAAAAATAATAAGCAGAATTAATAAATGTTTACTTACTCATATCTCTCAGTTTTCTCATTGTCTCGTCAAAAGCAGTGTCTCTTGGTCCTGGCATTCTTCTCACAGGCATTCTTCTTACTGGTTGCCTTGGAATGATTTGTCTTGGCCTTAATTGTGGAAAAGATTGTTGTGAAGCCATTGACATTGGAGGTCTTGAAACTGGTTGAGGTCCTTTTTTAAATCTGAAGTTACTTTTAAACCTAAAGAACCAAATTTTCAATTGATTTCTAAATAATATTGCAAGAACAATAAGAATAATTAAAATGATTAGTGTAATAATAAGTGGCCAAGAACTTTCCTTAGTGGTTGTGCTTCCACCACAACAAACCTCTCCGAAATCACAATCTGATTTATATGCTGTTTTTTCTTCTTGTCCAGATGAACAAGAACTTTTACAAAAATATCCTGCTGACTCACATTCATTTGCAGTAATAACCTCACAAGAACCTTTACAACAATAATTAGTATCATAAGCTATAACTTCTGTTTCAGAACATCTTTGAGTTGAATCACATTTAATTCCTCCTTTTTCAGCACAAGTTTCTTCTGTTGGCTGAACTTTACAACAAACCTCGCTTAATCCAGAACAGTAATAATTTGTCAAAGGTTCTGTACATTCTCCTGTTGAAATACAATAAAAATTAAATTCAGAACAATAAGATTTTTTATTTGAAGTAGTTGTAGAACGAACAGGGTCTTTTGGCCATCCCGAGTATAGTATAAATGCAGTTTCTAGAATATTGTCTGCATGCCAGCAACCAGAAGATTCCTGAACATCTAATAACCATTCTTGAGAAGAGTCTACTGCATCGATATTTAATCCTTGCAAAGATAAAAGTGCTAGGGCAGTATCATAAAATTTTTGATCAGATGTTTCTTCCCAATATTTATTTAATTTTTGCTGGTCTACTAAATCAGCATAATAATCATCTTCATCAGTTAGCATATATAAAAATGCAGAAGGGAAATATTTTTTATTTTCTGTTTCATCTGCCATTGCAGAGATATATGGCAGATAAACATAAGTATCTTCTCCTAATTTAGCAAGGGCTAATGTAGCCCATAAAGTCCCTTGATAATCACATGAAGAAGAGGTTCCAAAACAATAAGAATTTACTCTCTCTGTTGTTGAGCCTTCTGCAGATGCAGAATGAGTTTCACTTGAAATATACATTGTAGACTCATCTGGTTTTTCATACCAAAGAGTTGAAATAAAATTTTGGTCACAAGAAATTGTAAAATTATTATCAAGACAATCACTATCTATTTCAAGATAATACCCTGATTTTGCAGGACTTAAACAAGAAGAACTTCCTGAAAAAATTCTTTTATCAGAAATAGTAAATGTTTTTTCATTTCCATCATCAACCCGAATCTCACATGAAGTAGCATCATTTGCATCAATCTCTAAATACCAGTTTAAATCATCGGTTAGTATTTGATTGTCTAATAACCAATCAAGCTCATCATCAACATCTTCTCCAATATAATCTAAAGCAAGAATTGCTTGAGCTGTGGATTTAATATTGCATGAATCAGATTCTGTTTTGCCCCAGCAGTTGTCATCATCTTCTTTATCATTAAGAGCAGATTTACAATCTGATTGTATTGAAGAATCATAACCCATTGCAAGCAAACTAAAAACATTTTGTTCTGTTGAGAGAGTATCTCCGCACCCTTCATCTAATTGTGTTTTCAAACAAGAATAAGCTGCATCAATCTCAGTATCATTCGCAGCTGAAACAAATGGTAAAATAATTATTGCTAATATTAAGATTGAAAATATTAATCCCTTTTTTTTCATGTTATTCTTAGAGAAATTAAGTATTTAAATTTGTTGATGATAAAACTATATTTGAGTTTAATTAAAAACCTGATTTAAACATAAATTCTAGAAAGTAAGTTTAACCTAAAGTTTTTATTTTTTGATATTGGATTATCTCTTTGTTTTGAGATATTTTTTGATAGCATAATTTACAGGATTTTTTATTTGTCTGCAAAGTTCATCTGGTTTACAGATGTTTAAGTCATTGTAGTTTAGTTTATCACAATTAGGAGGCATTCTTGCTGATTTTTTTCTATACCAGTTTAACTGACTTTGAATATATCCTTGTTTAAGAGGGTTATAATTTTTTTTATTCCACTCATCAAGAATTTCTACAATTTTTTGTTCATCTACTCCAAGAGATTTAAAAAAATTAATTAAAACAAACAATGCTCTTTTTCTCCCATCGTCTTTAACCCCATTTAATAAAAGTTTAATGCATGGAGGATAAATCTCATTTGTTGGGTTTTTAATTTCAACTTGTTTATATTCTCCTTTTTTGAGTTCTTTATTACCTGTTTCAAAATTCTGATTAATCTGTTGTTTATTCTCTTCTTTTCTTTCTGCTTCTTTTTTATTTTTTTGTTCTTTCCAGTCTAAAGCTTGCAATAAAAGAGTTTTCGCCTCTCCGGGAATAGAGTCTGGATAAAAGTTTTTTATTTCTACTTTTAATGCATTAGCATCTTTAATTTGAAAATCTTTTATTTTATTTTTATCTATAACAATTGAGGCTAAAGCAGTTTTTTCATGAAGTGAATAGGGCATACGAAATAAATGTCTTGGTGCTACAAGAATAAGATCTGCTTCAATTAAAGTCTCTGTTTTTTCTCTTGTTTTTGCAAAGTTTCGTGGGTTTTTCTCAGAGTTTATATTACAAAATTCACATGAGTATATTTCTCTTTTTGAAACCTCGCTTAAGTCTTTTCTACAGTCAGGGCATTTTGGTTTTTTCCTATTATTAAAAGTGCCCTCTAAATTTACTATTTGATTCTTACAATAAGAACAAAACCAGGTAATAAGATTTTTCTTAATAGCCGGGCGATGACATGAGAGACACTCTGTTATCAAAAGTTCTTCTTCTTTTTTTCCTGTTTTTTTAGCTAAATCTTTTAAACTTTCGCTTTCAAAGATTTTATCTGCTAACTGAGGTCTTATAATTTCTGTAAGATATTCACATATTAATCTTGGCCATTCTGGGAACATGTCTTTAGTTTTCTGACCATAAATCTGTTCTGGAAAGGCTTTCCAGGGTACAATAATATGTAATCCCTTGCTTCCTGAGAACTTAACACCTATATTATTAATACCATGAAACTCAAGAGTCTTAATGATTAGGTCTGCATAAATTTTACTATATTCTAAATAAGGAGAGTCTATATCTAAAAGCAAATCCCAACCTTTTCTAAGCTCTTTAATTTGTTCTTGAGAAGAATCTGTTGAAATCTCTAAAGGGTCTGCCCAAAGTTCTTCTGAACAATGAAAAGAGGTTGCTCCTTTTTTAACCTGCTCTAAGATATCTGAATCATACTGAAAAGTATCTGGACGTTTACCAAACCCTTCAAAATATCTCGGGATACACTCTCGGTTCTTTGAAAACTCAAACAGCGCCTTTTTAACATCTGGCTTTGAATAATATAAAAAAACAATCTCTCTTATTCTTTTTTCTTTAAAACTAGTCTCTTTTTCTGGTTCCATTTTTAATCCCTATCTAAGACAACTCTAAATAGGGTGAAATAAAGAAAGGTTAGATGTTTAAATAATTAAGTATAATAGGAGATAATAATATTTAAAAGCAAATATCTACTTTATTTTTTATAAAAAAGACAGAAGAAAATTAAGATGTTATTAAAATTAGACAATCCAAAATCATTTTCAGAGATTATAAGTATAATTTCAGAATTAGTCCTAGAAGTAAGAATAAAAGTAAATAGGGAAGGGATGAGTATTTTAGCAATTGACCCTGCTAATGTTGCAATGGTTTCTTTTAAACTTCCTGCAACTGCTTTTTCAGAATTAGAAATTGAAAAAGAAGAGGTTTTAGGAGTAAATCTAGAAAATCTAAAGGCTGTTTTAAGAAGAATCAAGTCTGGAAGTGTTTTAATTATAACAAAACAAGAAAATGAATTAAAATTAGTAATTAATGATAAAGTAAAAAGAGAGTTTAATCTTGCTTTAATTGAAATTGAAACTGAAGAAAAAGTAATTCCAAATTTAGATTTTAATAGTAAGATAGAAATGTCTTCTGTTGATTTCTCAGAAGTAATTGAAGATTGTTCGGTTGTAGCAGATTCTTGCTCATTTATTTCAGAATCAAATAAGTTTATAATGAGTGCAAGAGGTTCATTGAATTCTTTTAAATCAGAATTTTCTTCTGATGAAGTAAATATTCAGGCTCAGGAAGCAAATTCAAAATATTCTTTAGAATATTTAAAAAAAATAATTAAAGCAACAAAACTTACTGAAAAGATAATCCTTAACTTTTCTACAGATTATCCGCTAAGACTTGATTTTAAAACTCTTTTTATGGAACTTAGTTTTATTCTTGCTCCTAGAGTTGAGAATGATGATTAAGAAAAAGTATTAATCAGAAAAAGATATATTTCTCAAACGAGATAATTTTTAGGCAAAAGATTCTTCTTAAAAATTCCTTTAGTAAGTTTTAAATAGCCGTATTACTAAATATTATCCAGTAGATTAAATATATTTAGTATATTTAATATTACGGAGTAATACTTATGAAAGAAAGAGTTTCTGCAACAGTAGACAAAGAAACAAAAAAGCTTATAGAGGACATTCTGAAAAAAGGTAGTTATAGAAACATTTCTCATATTATTGAAACTGCAATTAAAAAAATAGCAAAGGAAGAGAAAAAATGAGAAAGAATTTTAGAAGTAACAAACGAGCACAAATTACAATATTTATAATTCTTGCATTGCTTCTTGTTGTAGGAATTATTTTTATATTTCTTTTAAGACAAACTCCAAAAACCGAAGTAGTAAGTGAAGAAAATCCTCAGGCTTTTATTGAAAGCTGTACTCGTCAGGCTGTTGAAGAAGCACTAGACCTTATAATGATTCATTCAGGAAGTTTAGAATCTAGAGGAAGTGTATTATATGAAGGACAAAATATTTCTTATTTATGTTACACTAATATAAACTACCGTTCTTGTGTAAACCAACAGCCACTATTAATTGAGCATATTGAAGATGAGATATATACTTATATTAAACCAAGAGTTGCAAATTGTTTTCAAACTTTAGAGGCAACTCTTGAACCAGGATATGAAGTTGAGATGGAAGAAGACTGGGATTTAACTCCAAGGCTTACATCACATGGAGTTGAAGTTGAGATTAATAGAGATTTTAAAATGCAGAGAGGTACTAATATTAGAAGTTTTAATTTATTCAAAATAAGCATAATTCATCCTATATATCGTCTTGCAGAAATCGCAGTAGAGATTGTGAATCAAGAGGCTAAATATTGTAATTTTGATACTCTTGGTTTTATGATTATCTATCCAAAATATGATATAAAAAAGTTTAGAACAGGAAATTCAGACACAATTTACTCACTTAAAGAAATTAAAACAGATAAATCATT
>JBAYNB010000035.1:0-9025 GCA_041679005.1 Candidatus Pacearchaeota archaeon | reverse complement strand
TCTGTAAAACTGATTTATCTTTAAACAAAGTATCTTTTAAAGCTGAATCAAAAATATTATCTAATTTAACACCCATTATTACACCTTTTTTTAATCATACTTATTACAAAAAATAATACCTATTTAAATTTTAGTATACTGGAAAGTATACTTATCTATCCTTCATTTCCTATGGAAATTAAAAAAACTCTTTATAAATACTTAATAAAAAAATAAACAAATCTCGAATAGAATTAACTTTATTTAAAAATACCCCACCCCCCTATTTCGTTTCCATATGAAATTAAAATTCTTTTTTAGTTAAATAAATTGATATTATATACTTTAATATATATAATATATAATATAAATCTTTATAAATATAATAAATAAAAAATATTTTTTCTCTGTCTTTCTTTTATAAACATTTCCATACGAAACCATAGGGAGAGGGGGGTCAGACTCTCTAATCTAATTATCCTTTTAAAACACAGAAAAGTTTATAAAGAATTTTATTATCCTCTAGATATGTCAATCGAAAAAAAGCCACATAAAGAAATTTTAAACAAAGCAATTGTAACAAAAGAGGGTAAAAGGCTCGGTATTGTTAAAGATATTACTTTTGAAACTAGAACAGGCGAATTAATTCACATTGTTATCAAAGATACAACTCCTTATGCAAATCAACTTAATCTAGAGAGGTCTAATCAAAACGAGGCTCTTGTGCCTTATAATTCAATCATTGCTATAGGAGATTTTATTGTAGTCTCTGAAGAGGATATTACTTAATTTTTTATTGTTTAAATAAATAATTTCTAAATCTCATAAAATCTTTAAAACATAAAGAGGCATAAAAAACATGAAAATAATAGGATTTAACTTAACAAAAATGTCTGCTGAGAGAAAAGAAAAGTCAGAAAAAGAACTTAGAATCTCCCAAAACATAGACATAACTGAAATCATAAAAGAAAAAGTTCATATCTCTGAAGAAGAAGCTCTAAAAACCCATTTTAGTTTTGTTGTAGACTATAGTGGAGACTTTGCAAAAATAGAATTTAATGGCTTTGTTCTGCTTTTGCCTGAAAAAGAAGAATTAAAACAAACCTTAAAAAACTGGAAAGATAAGAAATTAACTGATGAGTTTAAAGTCCCTCTATTTAATTTTATAATGAATAAATGCAACATCAAAGCATTAAATTTAGAAGACGAACTTTCTTTGCCTCCTCATATTCAAATGCCTAAGATTTCTCCAAAAAAACAAGAATAATTTCAAATTTTTAAGAACTATAACAACCTCTTTTCCCAGCCTCTTCTTAATAAATACTAATCAAAGAACACTAATCTCTAGGGATATTAAATTGTTTAGAACTCTCATTTGGCCCATTTCTGTTTGGGATTACAGAAACTCCAAATCCAAACGGTTTTCTTTTTTTTGTTTTTTTTATCTCCAGAACCAACATCCAAACAACAATAAGAATCATAATACTTAGGGTTAGAATAATCAAATAAAAGAAAATACCCCCAATACCTTCGCCCCCACTAATGCCTCCAGAAGTTCCCTTTGTGCTTATCACACTCACCTCCCAAGTTTTAGTCTCAATAGCAGTTCCATTAATAATCCTTACTTTAATCAGATGTGATCCTAGTGTTTCTTCTTCTAAAGTATAGACTAACACCCCTTCTTTAACCAAAGTATTATCAAGATACCATTCAATGTTTTCATAACTTTCTGCAACTATTGAAAATTTTTTAGATTCATTAATAAAAAAACTTACTTGTGAAGAACTAGGGTTTGAACTCACAATCTTTAGAGTTTTTGTAGGAATTGTTGTAGTTGTGGTAGTGGTAGTTGTACTACTAGAAGAACTCGTGTTGCCTAAAATATATAGATAGACTTTATGGCTTGCTTCATTATAAGAGTCATCTGCATAAAAATACAAATAAGTGCTTCCATTAAATCCACTTTGAGGAACTAGCTTTAAACGATTCCCACTAAGTTCAATAATACTAATATTTTCTTCATAATCATTTAAATCCCCGTAATCTAATTCCAAATCATCATCTTCTTCATCATCCCAGCATGTGTCCATATCAATAGTCTTATTTGTATTTTTATACCAAGTAAAACTTTCACATTCATCATCATCAAACTCTGGTTCATCATTTGAAACAGGCCTTGTCTCATTAAGAATATTAATACTAAAAGAAGTTGTAATCTCATCTCCATCGCTAACAGCAGTTAAATCAAATTCTTGTGTTCCAAACCAAGTAGAATCTAGAACAGAAATACTAAGATTCTTTGTGAGGTTATTAACTACCACATTAATATAATTATTTTCAGGACTTTCAACAATACTATAATTAATCTCAGAGAGTGCTGTAAAATATTTAGCTAAATAAAGAAGATTATCTCTCGAATCATCTTTATAAAAAGTAAGATCTGGAATTGTAGTCTCCTGGACCAATAAATCAATTTGCGCATAAACTAAAATCTCTGTGATATTAGTAAAGTTTGTCGGCTGACAAGAAGTTGCATTTCCTAAAGAAGCATTAACCTCAAATCTAATAGTTACACTTTCTCCAATCTCCGGAAGATTTTCAGGAGTATCATATATAGTTAGATTACATTCCCCATGGCTTCTATTAACAACAAAGAAAACTCCATAAATATTTCTCCCTCCAGAAACTCTCTCAAAAGTAAGATCTAAAGTCTGATTGTTATTAGATAGAGCATACTCCAAGACTTGAAACACAACCTCAGTTTTATTTAAATCCCACTTTAAAGTTCCTAACTCTCCTCCCAATTGTTCTTCTTTTTCACTTCTAATCTTAGAAGTAAAACTATATATTGCAACTAAAAATATTAAAAGAATAATACATCCAGATAAAATCTTTGATAATCTTTCTTGTTTAACTTCAAAACCCCTCATAAAGATTTCTTTTTTGGTTCTTGTATATTTCTTCTTCCCCTTTTTCATTTTATAACAAACATCAACAACTTTTTAAACTTATTCAGTATTTAAGAGTGTATTAAAATTAGCTTCTTAATAAAATGAAAATAAGTCAAACTAAAAAAGATAGGATAACCGAACAGATTCTCTCTTTTTTGTATCATTCTTTTCCAAATCAACCATTTACTGCAGAAATTGCAAGAGAAATTGCAAGAGATGAAGAATTTATTAAAATAATTTTGTTTGATCTTCAGACAAAAGGTCTTGTGACTTCAGTAAGAAAAAATTCAAATGGAGAAGTATTTTCAAGAAGGATTAAATGGAGATTAACTAACAAAGTCTATGATATTTATAGGTCTAAGCAATAGCCTTATTTTTAGAATCTTTCATTTAAAGAATAATTATCAAATCCAAAAACATTGTTCAACTTAGGACAAGTCTTTTTTTGGTTAGTGAGATATCTTTCTACTAAAGACTCTCTTCCTCCCTGAATTTCTCTAAGCGGGTTTGCTGAATTTATCATTCCTTCTCGTTGTACAAGTAACTTAAGTTGTTCTTGGGTAGCTGTATCTGCATATAGATTTGAATTTCCTTTAATAATATCTTTTTTTCTTAAGACAGAAACTCGTTTATCTCCATAATAAGGAATCTTAAAAGGAAGGAGGTTCTGAGAAAAAGGTATTAAAAAATAGTCCCATTCTGCTTCCATACTAGGGAGGGCAGGAATCTCTAATAATATTCCTTCAACCAACTTAGAATTTTCATCAATAAATCCAACTTCTTTATCAGCAAGTCGCTTTAACATGTTTCTCATCTTTCCAGTCTTTCTCATATCTTATCCTCTTAAAGGGATTATTTAAACATTATTAATGTTAAGTTATATAAATCTTTAAATAAACCAAACAATCTCAGATTCTTATGGATGATGAAAGATTAAAAGAAGCATTTTTTAAAGTAAAACAAGACATAGCTTCTTTAGGTTCTGAAATTTCTCAAATAAAACAAGAAATTATTCAGATTAAGCAATTTTTAGATGACTTTTCTAATACGACACTTCAACACATATCTTCAACATATCCTGTTAGTCCAACAGATAATCCAACACTTCCACAGGAAATAGGGGGGTTAAAAACCCCAAATAATGATACTTCCATAAGAAATGAAGGGGTTCCAACAGACAGACAGACACACAGACAGACAGACCAACAGACAGGTTTTTCAGAGCAATCTTCATTAAAAACCCCTCTTAATAATGAACATAACTCTTCTGAATCAGAAATAGAAAAAGCCACCAAACTTCTTGATTCTCTGGACTCTTTAAAGAGGCAAATAAGATATAAATTCAAACACATAACTAATCAGGAAATGTTTGTTTTCTCGACGATATATCAACTTGAAGAGCAAAACCCAGAAGCAGTAACTTATAAAGAAATTGCTCTAAGGTTAAAACTCTCTGAATCTTCCATACGAGACTATGTGCAAAGGATAATAAATAAAGGAATACCTATAAAAAAGCATAAAATCAATAATAAACAACTTATTTTATCCATCTCTCAAGATCTTAAACGTATCGCCAATCTCTCAACAATAATTAAGCTTAGAGAGCTTTAAATACCAAAAATCAATCATTTTAGCCTCTAATACCCTAGTTAATTCATCAGAGTTTTTTTCATATAAAACCCCTCATAATCTTTTTGTGCATTCATATAGTTAATCGGTATAACGATTTTATTATAAATACAGCTAGCGCTATTAATTTTCTTTTCTATTTTTTATGTTTTTAACCCCTAAAAAGCCAAAATTTAAGCACTTAATGCCCTAAACTCTGAATCCTCACAATCAACCTAAAAACTCATTAACTCTCTCTTTGGGTGTTAGTTATGATTCTTCTTTTCTTAATTTGGCTCTCTCTTTGGCTTTATCTATCTTTTTTTTTCTTTTACTGAATTTTATTCTTATTATTATACTCTTTCTCACTTTTTCACTAAAAACAACCAAAAATTTGAGATTTTTTATCCCTACGAACTCTCACTTTTCCAGTTTTTAGGGTGTTTTTTGCCTTATTTTCTCTCACTTTTCTTATTTTTTAGATAAAAACCCTAAAAATCTGTGTTTTTTGCCTTATTTTCTCTCACTTTTCTTGTTTTTTGTGTTTTTAGTAGAATCTCCTTGGTTTTTTCAGGAATAAACACTCTTTTTTTGTTATTTTCACTTATTGCTTCTTCAATCAACCCCTCACTCTTCTGTTTTATACTATTAATCTGACCCCTTATTGTTGCCTTTCTTTTTCCAAGCATTGCAGCCAGATCTTCATAACTTAATTTCATATCATTATTAAGCAAAACAAACACAATTGCTCTTTCTGTTGTAGATAATTTGTCCAAAACTGCTGTTTGAACACCTGTTTGAACAGGTGTTTGAACACTCTTAAACACTGTTTGTTTATTAAACACTGTTTGTCCCTGTTTAAACACTTCTTTATTTCCAACAATAGAAACAATATTTTTAATATTTTCTAACTCTTCTCTAACCGTCGCTATTTCTTCTTGTAGGTCTGAAATCTCATTTTTTAATTCATTTTCATTAGAATTAAGGTGCTTAATCCACTTACTAATATCGCTCATGTCCTGTTTAACACTGTTGAAGCCTGTTTGAACACCTAATTTTAATGCTTCAACTTCTTCTTTTTCTGCTTTTTTCTTAAAAAAATTAAACATATTTATTATAAAAATAGTATATTTATAAATGTTTCTACAAAAAATTGTTATATCGTCGATAAATAATTATGAAAAACTATGAAAATTATAATAAAATAGGGTGTTTAAACACCCATAAACACCCGAGACAATAAAAAAAGTGCATTTCAGCCCTGTTTAAACACCCCAAAAACAGCTAAAAACTATCCTAATTTGTTAAAAAATCAGAGAATAACTAAGAAATTTAAAGCACAAAAACACCGTCAAAATTAAGCGAAAACGAGTTAAGGGTTACACTACATAATTAAGCGAAAATTGATTAAGAATTAAGCGAAAATTGATTAAAAAAGCACAATTAATGCATTTTCGATTAAAAATAAAGAATGAATAAAACAAGCAATAATAACCTTTAAATATCAAAAAATCATTCTTAATTCTATCTGATTAAAAAGTCAAATAAGAATTGAATTATCTGATAAACACACGAATTATTTCAAGAATCAAAAAGAAAGGTCAAGAGCTACCCTTTAGCTAAAGCTCAAAAAAACAATGGAAAAACCAAAAATACTAGGAGACTTGAACAAGAGCACAATAATAGCTGTAATTCTAACAATAGTCTCATTTATTTTTCCAATCGTCCCTTGCAAGGTAGCTCCAGTGATAGCAACCCCAGTTTATGCTTGGAGTATGTGCAAACTCCCAAATCCATTCTCCCAAAATCTATTAGGAATTTCAACAAAATTTTGGGCAAATTCAACAGAACCTATGACTGGACTAGTTTTGCAGTTTTTAATAGTGTTTATATTAACTACAATAATCTTTATGATTTTAAAAAGAAAATCTACAAAAGTGTTAGATTTAACTCATAAAAAATAAGACACAAAAAATTAAAATGGCAAAAAAAACAACAAAAAAAACAACAGCTTGTTGTCCCCCTGGACACAATAATGGACTGTGCATTTGTAAAGCCTTACTAGCAATACTGATTTTAGTGCTAGTTTGGTTACCTAGTATAGCCACTACCTGGTCAAAGACTTTGATAACCATTGCCGCAGCATTAATTCTTGTGGCAAATAACCGCTGTTTTTGTAGAAACTAACAAAACAAACATTAAGATCTTGAAATTAAGATCTTAAATCACAACTCATGCTCTCAAAAGAGAGAATTATTGACTGCTTTTGTGGAAAATAAGGTGATAACTCTTCAAAAAAGAAATAAAAAAGAGAAAAAGGATTTGAAGAGTAAATCAAAAAGAAAAAAGAAGGGGAAAAAGAGGTGATTGTGTATTTGTCTTAATCTGGATTCTATTTTTAAATTTTTAATTTATTTTTTATCCTAATTCTAGTTCTAATTCTAGTTACCCTTATACTTATAATAGAGACATAACTTTTAAGCAATGCTTAAAACTTTTAGCATGTGTAAATGTAGTTAATAAAACAACAAAAATGTTGTTGTAGTTAATAAAAGTTACCCAAAAATAATCCAAAGACCCCTCAAGAAAGAATCATAATCCTAAATAATATAAATGCTTAAAAACCTGAGGTTTTTAGTAAATTATGGTTAAATCAAAGAATAATCCTTATGCAATAGTTAAATGTGGGTTGAAATGTCCCAATTATCATATAAAATTAGAAACAGGAAACTGGTGTTGGGGCCAAGGATTGCCTCCAAGAAAAGTTAAGGAAGGAGATGAATGTCATAGGGATTATGTAAGTAAAGACATAGAAAGAATAATACAACTGGATTCTTCCGAGGTATCTGGAAGAGGACACAGACCAGTTCATCAGAGATCCCAAAATCCAGGAAAGTTATGCTCATTTAAGACTTTAAATATTATCGGGACCCTAGGTCCAATTTAGCTCTATTTTGGGTCTAAAAACACATTTTCCTCATAAAACTCAATTTCCTGTGTAAAAGGTTCCGACAAGATATATTATCTGAACCCGTCTGTTTTTAGTGAAATTTAACCATATCTTGGGCAATTATGGCCTTTAAGTTCAATCTGCCTTCATTCTTATTAGAAATTATATGGTCCGCCGATCTAGCATAATTATATTCCGATTTGGATAAATAATATTCATTTATATCTCTGGGGCTTAAATCTTTACCTGCCAACCACATTAAACAAATTTGTTTTGCTGAATCATACGCTTTTTTTGCGTCTGCTTCTATTTCATTTTTCATCGCTATAGAATCATATTCAACCATATTTAAGGTGCTCATTTCCCCTTTTTATACTTTATTGCCCCATATTATAATAAACCTCTAACATTACCAAAAAGCTAAGTAATTTGCTTAGCCTTTGGCTTGCAAATTCAAAGGTTTTAAAGTCGCAGCATCTTTCAATCATCTCTCAAAACTTTTAACATGAATAAAAATGCAAAAAAGTAGTTAACAAAATAAAAATAAACCCCAAAAATTCATAAAGTAGTTAGTAAATTATTGGTGCAGGAAGTTTTAAGCAAAAGCAACAAGTTTTAGCAAGAGGAGATGTAGTGTATAAATGATGAAAAATGAACGGATGTAGTTGTTAAAATGTTACTTAATCTTTTTACTTAAGAGAGTAATTTTTTTTGTATAGAAAAATCATCTTTTTTACCTTGAATTGTTTTTAATACCTCTTTATAATCTTCTATTTCATTTATTCTGTGCAAAGATATAGCTTCTTCTATGCCCTCATTAGGTTTCAGATTAAGAGATAATTTGGGTACAAAACTAGGTATCCTCTGTTTATTTGCTATTTCAATTTGGGTTCTAGAACCGCCCACCTTTGCACTTGTTACAATAACTATACTATCTGAAATTCCAGAGATTATTCTATTTCGTCTAAGCAATGAAAGGATTCCTCCTTTGTCTGTTGGAGGATGTTCACTAATTAAAAGCCCTTTTTTCTTTATCTCCTCAAATAAATTTTTATTTACAGGAGGATAGAGTCTTAATAAACCCGAACCCAAAACACAAATAGTTTTACCTTGAAATCCTAATGCTCCTAAATGGGCCTGAGAATCAATACCTATTGCACCTCCACTTACAATTGTAATAGACTCTTTAACTAAATCTTCAGATAATTTTTTTGCCCAATTTAATGCAGATTCTTCTGATTTTCTGCTTCCCACAATTGCGACTTTTTTACCTTTGAGTAGATTTAAGTCTCCTTGGGCATAAAAAAATAGGGGTGCATCTGGTAAGTTCTTTAAATTTGAAGGATAATCTTCAGAGTATAAGGGAATTATATTTATATTTTCTTTTTCACAAATACTTATTATATAATCTTCTATTAAAGATTCTTCTTTCTTAATTTCTTTAAACTGATTAATCATTTCGGAACTGAAGACTCTTGTTCGATATAGTTCTTCTTCGTTTGCATTAAAGAGAAGCTTAAAATTACCAAATAGCCCT
>JBAYNB010000034.1:0-9126 GCA_041679005.1 Candidatus Pacearchaeota archaeon | reverse complement strand
TTTTATATCTCTTAAGGCCACAAGCTTGTTTTTCCCTTTTATATAAGCATTAGGATTACAAGAATGATTAAATGTTCTTGGTAATGGGTCAAGGTCCATATAAACCTCCCAGTCAATTCCTAAGGGGTCTGAACCTTCCTCCTCGTCATTATCAACCCTTTTGCTCATTTCATTTAGGCTAATTACTTCTCCTGAAAGAATTAAAATAGTGCTTCCTTTTTTTATAGGTACTTTGGTCATTACTCCTGCTCCAGCTATTTTTGATTTGATGATTTGAAGATTTTCTTGAGAAACCATAGATAAGAACAAAATTTTAGGTTTAAAAATGCTTTGACTTTTTAATTTATTAAATTCAAGAACCCACAAAAACTCTAAAAGTTTTTGGGGCCAAGAAAATCTCTGAAAATTTTCTTTGGGATAAATCTAACTTGAATTTCTTTTATTGCATATAGTATTAATATCAGAAGATAAGAATTAGTTAAATTATTGAGTTAGTTTATGTTTAAAATTGAGATGGAAATCTTTAGACTAAATTAATTCTATTGAGCTAAAAATAATAAATTTTAATTAATCATCTTTAAAACTAAACCAGACTATAAGATATTGATAAGGAAAACTCAACTTGGGTTGAATTTATTCCCCAAGTTTATTACATTATATTTATTAAGTTATTTAGTCTGTTTGTATGATGGTTATAAAGTTTAAGGACATTAAGTTTGGACCAGCAGGACTTGGAGGAGCTGATGAAGCTATTTCTAATCTAGAGACATATCATAAACTTGGTTTAAAAGCCTGTGAAATTGCATTTACTTATGGAGTCTATATTAAAAATAAAAATGATGCGATTAAAATTAAAGAAAAAGCTAATGAGCTTGGAATAAAACTAAGTATTCATGCTCATTATTTTATTAATCTTAATTCAGAAGATGTGAGGAAAATAGAAGCAAGTAAAAAAAGAATTCTTGATTGTTGCAGGGTTGGAGAAGAATTAGGAGCTTATTTAGTTGTATTTCATCCTGGATTTTATGGGAAGATGGATAAGGAAAAAAGCTATGAAAACATTAGAGATGCTATATTAGATATTCAAAAAGAGATAAAAAAGAATAAATGGAAAATAAATATTGCACCTGAAACAACAGGAAAGGTGAATGTTTTCGGAAGTTTAGAAGAAATAAAAAGACTAGTTGAAGATACTGGATGTAGTTTTACAATTGATTTTGCACATATTCTTGCTAGAGAAAAAATAGTTGATTATGATAAGATTAAAAAAATATTTGGAAAATATGATAAATGGCACTGCCATTTTTCTGGAATTGAATATGGAGAAAAAGGTGAGAAAAATCACAAAAAAACAACAAAAGAAGAATGGAAAAATCTGCTTTTGAATCTTCCTAGAGACAAAGAGATTGTAATTATTAATGAAAGCCCTGATTGTGTAAATGATTCTGTTGAAGGATTAAAGTTGAATTAATTTTCTTCTTCATTATCTAAAGATTCTTGTTTTTTGTCATATAAGCTTCCCTGCTTTTTATTATACATACTCTTTCTTTTAATATTTCTATCAATTCTTGATAAGAATTTGTTCGCAGAGACAGGATCTTTTCTAAGTTTATTTAGAATAAAAAGAATTTTTTTAATTATTTCTTCATAAGTCTCTCTTTTGTGTTCTTTTAAATGATCTAATCTTTGTTTTGTTTCTATATCGAGCTTTATAGTAGTTATCTTTACCATGTTTAGTATACTTTAGTATATTTAAGTATACTATTTAAGGGTTTCTATTTGTGTCCTTATTTTATAGTTACTACATAACAGAAATCTTTATAAAGTAAAATAAGGTCTTTAAACTAATTAAATTTTAAAAGCTTAACATGAAAAACAAAGCAATTTTGGTTTCTATTGTAGCACTTTTTGCTATAGTTCTAACTTTAAATGCTGTTATTGCAAGTGAAGTTGATGTAACTATTGATGATGTTGTTGTTAATGACATCTCATTAATGGGTTCAACAACTGCTGCAGGGTTTGTTTCAAACAATGTACCTGTAGAAGTTGAGTTCACATCAAATGCAGATCTTGAAGATGTTAGAGTTAAAGTCTATATAGAAGGCTATAAAGATGAAATATCTAGCTCAACAGCTAGATTCAACACTTTTAATGATAGTACATACATTAAAAGATTTTCATTAGAATTACCTTCAAGTATGGATCTTGATGATAACCCTGAAGGTTTGACTTTATTTGTAAGAATAAGTGCAAAAGGACAAGAAGCTCTTGAAGAAGAGTATTCAATAAAAATGCAAAGAGATACATACTCTTTACAATTTTTGTCTATTGACACAGATGAAAAAGTTGCAGCAGGTAGTGTTCTTGCCTTAGATGTTGTTTTAGAAAACAACGGTAATGACAGACTTGATGACACTTATGTTAAAGCTTCAATTCCTGAATTAGGAATCAGCCAAAGAGTATATTTTGGAGATATGGAATCTGACACTGATGACACATACGATGAAATCAGAGATTCTTTAAACAAAAGAATATACCTTGCTATCCCAGCAAATGCTGTATCAGGAATCTACAATGTAGAGATTGAAGCATATAACTATGACGCATCTGTAACAGCAAATAAGAAAGTAATGATTAGTGGCATAACTGCAGATACAACAGTAGACACAACTAAAGACGATGTTAAAGATGTTGTTCCAGCTGACAAAGCTGATTCAACAAGTAATACAGTTTTAATTTTAACTGTAATTTTAGCAATAATCTTTGTTGTTCTTTTAGTAGTATTGATTGTGCTATTAGCAAAGAAACCAGCTGAAACAGAAGAATTCGGAGAAACAAGTTACTATTAATTTTTTTTATTTTTTTTATTTTTTTATGTTTCTTGTTTTTATGAAGAATTCCAGTATTTTTTTTAATATTTTTTAAGAATTAAAATAAGAGAGTATAATACTATATAAATGTTTAAAAATAACTCTTAATATAATTTATAATAAAATGGTTGCAGATAAATGGTATAATTCAGAAATTGCAAGATATGTTGGAATTGGAATAATGTGTTTAGGGATTGGGTTAGGTATTAAGAGTTGTACTCCAGATATGGATTCTAGTTATGATATTGAAAAAGCAAGAACCGAGAGGATTATTGAACCCAAAAGATTAGAATTAATAGAAAAGATAGTTGAAAAATATGCAGATTCTCTTGATGCAAATGGGCTAAGTAATTTTCTTAAAGATAATCATTTGAATGATTAAGATATTATGAAAGCAAAAATAAACATTCAAAGTAGGAAAGAAGAAACAGACAGACAAAAAAAAGACATAACTACTTATTGCAACATGGTTGAGGAACTTCTTGGAAAGATTAATGAAAAAGGATTACATATGTCTTGGCATGAACCAAAAAAAGAAGAAAGAGACTTATCTAAAAAAAATACTCCAGCAAAGAATCTGGAAATTTCAGCAGAAGTTATTCCTGTAAGTATATTTGAAGGTCAGAACCTAACTGATTTAGTTATCAACGTGCATAAGCAAGAGGTATTTGATATAGTTAAAAATGTTGCACAAAAATATGCTAACCAATATAATAATCTTGAGAGAATTAATATAAACACTTATTTTTAGACAGTTCTAATTAAACAAAAAGGTTTATAAATATAAATTTTAGTTTAAACCAATGGAAAATAAATGTAAATATCATGGAGATTGTAATAAGATTAAATTGTATTCTGAAAATCCTAATCCTATGGCCATAGATATTTTAACAAGAAACTTGTGTAATAATCCCTTGCTTCGTGTTGGTTGCCCAGATTATTTAACCTGTCAACAAAAGAGCAATAAAACTCTTGCAGAACAATTAATAGCATCTTTACTATAAATTTGATAAGAGCCCTATAAATACAAAGATTTCTCATAAATAAACCTTATAAACCCATTTTTTTATTTATTTAAATGAATAATGACAAAGATATTTGCCCATATAAACAGCCTCCTTGTGAGACATTAAAAAAACATTCTCCTCATAGTTATGATTATAAAACTAGAGTAAGAGAGATTTGTGATACTCAAAATCATTTAACCTGTCCAGCATACAAGTTTATAGAGAGACAAAAAGCAAAACAAGAAGCAAATAAAAATAAAATCACAACCTCATTAGCTGAAGGGTTAATGAAACTTCTTTAATAATAATAATAATAACAGATTCTTTTTTATATAAAAATTAAACTTGTAAACTTAATATTTTAGAAATACCTTCTTGCATTGAAACTCCGTAAAGTATGTTGCTTGCTTCAGAGATTAAAGAATCATTATGAGTGATAATAAGATATTGACCTTCTTTCATATATTTTTTAAGAAGATATGCTAGTTTCTCGCTGTTTCTCTTATCTAATGCTGCATCAATTTCATCAAAAATATAAAAACAATACGGTCTAAACTCTTGGATTGCAAAAATTAATGAAAGAGCTACTAAAGTTTGTTCTCCTCCGCTTAAAGAAGTTACATCAAAATATTTTCCTGGCCCCACTTTAACAAGAATATCTAATCCTGCATTGAATATTTCTGATTTATCTTGAGGTTCTAGACTTACAACTCCTTTTGTGCTTAGCTGGGCAAAATTTCTTGAAAATAAATTATTTACTTGTTCAAGAGTATCTAAAAATGCTTTTTTCTTTTTTCTATCTATTTGAGAGATTATAAGGATAATTTTTTCTTTTTCTTTTTCTAATTGGTCTACTTTTTCTTTTATCTTATCGTAAGCTTCTTTTACTTTTCCATATTCTTCTAATGCCCTCATATTAACACTGCCTATTCTTGAGAGAATTTCTTCTGTTTTTTGTTGTTTTTCTCTTAGACTTTCTATTGGTGCTTGAATAAACTCAATTTGACCAAATCCTTGCAAGTCTTGTTCAAAGGTTTCTTTTTTTGCATTTATTTGAGCCCTATTTATGCTTAAATTGTTAATCTCTGATTCTGTCAGTCTTTTTTCGTTCTGCTGTTTCATTAAATTAGTTTCAAATAATCTTACTTTATCCTGAATATTGTTTTTTTCATCAAACATCTTTTGATATTTTCTTTTCAAAATTTCTGCTTGTTCTTCTTTTTCTTTGATAATTTTTTGTTTTTCCTCAAGATTTACCTTAAGGTCTGTCAGAGATTCGGTTATCTCTTGTTGGTCTCTTGTTATCTGCTTAATTGCTAGTTTTGTTCTTTCTAATTCTCTTTGCTTAGCAGTTATTTCAACTCCTAAATTTCTTTCCTCGGTCCTCTGCATTTCATTAACTTCTAATTTTAAAGTTTCATATTGCTCTTCACTTATCTTAATCTTAGAAAGGTTATTTTCAAGATATCCTCTTTTAGTTTCTAAATTTTTTAGTTCTTTTTCAAGGTTGTCTATTTCTTCTTGATTTCTTCTTAATTGTTGTTTTTTTTCGGTTATTGTTTGAATTTTTATATTATCTATCTCCCTTACACTAATTTCAGAACTCTTTTTATTAAACTCCTGGTGCATTTGTTCTAGTTCAGAGTTTATTCTATTTATCTCTTCTTGAGATTGAGAAATTATTTCTTTTGCTCCCAAGATATCTTTATCAGATTTATCTGAAACCTCTTTAAGATGCTCTTCTGTCATCTTTGTTTTACAAAGCGGGCAGATGTCTAGTTTAGAAATCTGTAATTTTATTTTATTTGCTTCGTAAATTGCCTGATTTTGCACGGCTAGTATTTTTTCTTTTTCAAGCAATTCTTTTTCAAGAATTATTGTTTTTTCTTTAATCTCTTTTACTTCTTGTTTTAATATTATTAATAAATCCTGATTTTCAGCCTGAGTCTGTTTTGTTTTAATTTCTTTTTCTGTTTGTTCTATCTGATTAAGAATAAAATTAAATTCATTTTTTAGTCTCTGAATTTGTTTTTTCTTATCATCTATCTGATTATTCAGTGAAGAAACATTTGACCTAAGCAAGTAAGATTGTCTTTTTAATTCATCAAGTTCTTCAAGTTTTTTTGATTTTTCCTGTAAATTTTGTTTCTTGTTTTTACCTTTTTCTTTACTCATCTCCTCAATCTCTTTCTCAGAAAGATGTATTGATTCCTGAAGAGTTTGTTTTCTTCTATCTAATTCAACAAGCTGGTTTTCAAAATTTTCTTCCCTTGCAATCATTCCTGCATTTTCCTGTTTTAACCTAGATATCTCTGCAATTAATGTATCTTGTTCAAAACCAGAAGATTTTTGAATTGTTTTAGAAATATTGTCTATTTTTTCATTTAAAATATTAATTTCACCCTGAGTCTTATTTATTATCCCTTGTTTTTTCTCTATATCTTTATTTTTTACATTAATCTCCTTAACAACATCATTTAGTTCTTTTTGTTTTTCCTGAACATTTTTATTAATAATAGAGGCTTTACATTTTTTCAGAGTTTCTTCTAATTTTTTGAATTTTAAAGCTTCTTCTCTCTCATTTTCAAGATTTTTTAGATAGTTTGTTCTTTCTCTTAAAACAGTACTTATCTGAGATAATTTTTCTTCTGTTCTTTCTAATTCTTTAAGAGATTTTGCTTTTCTCATCTCATAAACAGAAATTCCTGCAACTTCTTCTATTACTTTTCTTCTGTCCTCTGCAGGCATTTTAACAAATCTTTCTATTTCTCCCTGTAAAACAATATTAAACCCGTGAGGGTCTATTCCTGCTTGATTTAAAAGTTCTAAAACTTCTTGTCTTGTTCTTGTTTCATCATTAATTTTATATATCCCCTGACCATTTTTTTTTACAACTCTTCTTATTTTTATCTCTTTACTATCTAATGCAAAAGTTTTATCCTCATTATCAAGGGTTATCTCTACATAGGCTTCTGATGCTCCTTTAAATTGCTTATTGCCTGAAAAAATTAAATGAGAGGCTTTTGCTGCTCTCATTGATTTTATTGAGAGTCTTCCTAGAACAAAACATAATGCATCAGTAATATTACTTTTTCCAGAACCATTTGGACCAACAATAACATTGACATGCTGATCCATTTCCATTGAAGTTTCTCTGGCAAAACTTTTAAATCCTTTCATCACCAATTTTTTCACATAAGTCATTTTTTAATGTTTTATTTTTTATTTAATATTTGATAAACGAGTTAAGCTATTCTCAAAAGATTAAGCTTGAGCAAATCGCTTTAGCATTATTTTAATCTTTGTTACCAATTTTATCATTTATAGAAAGAAAGATTGTTTTTAAAGTTTGTTTGAATTGAGAATAAAGGATAGTTCAGAAAATTTAAACAAAAAGGTTTAAAAATCTAAAAAATATATTATATTATTAAATTTGATTAAAATATTTTTTAATTCTTAGATAAAACACCGTTGCTGTTTTAACTTAAAAGTAGTCAGACAAATTTATATACTCCAGTATATACATTAACAAGTCGGTTGTCCTGGAAAGGATGCAACTGTTCAAGCCTCTGTCGAATACTCAGCTATTAATGCGGTGGAAGGGCTATAACTCACTGCACGAAATCTGTATTCCTTAAGCTTCTTTACAGTGCGAGGTAGATAACCATTAAAACAAACTGATAGGTTAAGATTGATTTCAGTACTCGTTTATGGAACTGCCTCACCGAGCCCTATCATAAAATAAATAAAATGGCAAAGAAAAAAGCAAAACACAGCAGAGGACCAAGCAAAAAAGGTAAAGCAAGTAAGATTAGAAAGATTATGAAGTCAAGAAAAGGTAAGAAGAGTTCTAAGAAGAAAAAGAAGAAATAGTAATTTTGAAAGATTAGATTATTAATATTTGTGGTAAACTTGTGTGGCTTTAGCCAACCCAAGTTTTTTACTTATAGATAATTTGTAAAGCGAGAGAATAAGATTGTTTTTATAATAAATAGAAGAAGTTTATTTTCTATCTAAAGAAGAGTTATTTCTTATTGATTGTAGATGCTTTTCATTTAAAGCTAATAATGAATCTAAAGAATAGTTAATCCTAGATGAAATAATTTACTTAGCTTTACCTGTTTATAAGATATTGATTAACAAAAACAAACTTTAGTTGGTGAAGCCACTAAAGTTGATAGTATGTTTTCAATAAGCTTTTTAAACTCCTTTTTATTTGTAAATATATGAAAACTCAATTACATCCTGGCGCAAGATGGGCATTTAGAATAACTGGATTTTTCTCAGGATTTATTTTCTTATTCATATGTTTTTGGATTATTTTAGCAGCAAATAAAGGAGTTCCTAATTTTAATACAATATTACTTTATGTAGGACTGTATATTATTGTTTTTATCTTAATCGCAGAAGTTTATGCGAGAATGGCTTATAATAGATGGTTTTATGAGTTTGCAGATAATCAATTAAGACTTGAAAGAGGAATAATCTGGAAAAGATATTCAAATGTTCCTTATGAAAGAATCCAGAATGTTGATATAACTAGAGGAGTAATTGCAAGACTTTGTGGGTTTTCAACTGTTAATATACAAACTGCTGGTTTTTCAGTTCCAAATAAAGCAGGTCAATCAGAGGGTTATATACCTGCAGTACCAATAAAAAAAGCAGAAGAAATTAGAGAATTTTTAATGAAAAAGATTTCTAAGAAAGGTAGAAGACAAGGGCTTTAAAGAAAGATAGTTTAAAAATACCTTCTGTGTCTGCACAATCTGTTTCATACTCTTTACCATCTGAAGACATTAACCTCAGTTGTCCGATTTTTGCGGACAACTCAGAACCTCATTCTATCAATTTTATTTTTAAATCCTACCGAGATAAGATTATAAATTTTTGCAAGGCGGAGTGGCAATTTGCTCCTATCCTTTTTTAAAACTTCTATTTCTTAGCAACTTTCCATAGTACCTCAAAATTATTTTAAAACTCGTCCAACCCTTTTTGTCCTTTAGGATTTGTTTCAGAATTTGCAAACTTTTTATAGGTTGACCAAGAGTGTCTGAATATCTCCGGGCATTTATTCCAATTATGTTTTATAAAATTCTTTGTATCTGGGTCTGCTGGATATCCTGAACCTGTGTTTCCATAATCTTGTTTTATATTTCCTACTTCTTCTTCTCTTTTTACTTTTGCTATTATTGATGCTGCTGAACAAACAGGATATTTAACATCAGCTTTATGTTCAACAATTAATGTTG
>JBAYNB010000033.1:0-9248 GCA_041679005.1 Candidatus Pacearchaeota archaeon | reverse complement strand
CAGAGAAGGTTGAAAAAATAATTGAAGAATACTCTGAATTTGCTCCTTTACATAATCCTCCAGCACTAAAAGTAATAAAAGAATTCAAAAAATTAGGAAAAAGACAATATGCTGTTTTTGATACAGCTTTTTTCTCAGAACTTCCAGAAAAAGCAAAAATTTATGCAATTCCAAAAGAAATAACAAAAAAATTTAATCTTAAGAGATATGGTTTTCATGGAATTTCTCATAAATATGTTTCTAGAGAATTAAAAGGAAAAACCATAATTCTTCATCTTGGTTCTGGATGTAGTGCTTCTGCAATAAATAATGGAAAAGCAGTTGATATCTCTTTAGGTTTAACTCCCTTAGAAGGTTTAATGATGGGCACAAGAGCAGGAGATATTGATGCAGGATTAGTTTTGTTTTTAGAAAAAAAAGGGTATAATATGAATGAGGTCTTGAATTTTGAGTCAGGATTTAAAGGACTAACAGGTTACACAGATTTTAGAGACATTTTGAAAACACTAAAGAATCCAGATTCAAAATTAGCTTACGATATTTTTATTTATAGAATAATAAAATATGTTGGGGCTTACATTGCTGTGCTAGGCGGGTTAGATAATCTTGCATTTTCAGGAGAAATTGGGTATAATGTTCAGATGTTAAGAGATGATGTTGCAAAGAATCTAACTTTTTTAAACAAAAAGTTTGAAGTTCATGCGATTAAGACAGATGAAGAAAGCGAGATAGCTAGAGAAATTTTTGGGATGAAATAATTTCTTTATTTTTCTTTAATCAAACTTGTGTGGCTCCGCCAACCCAAGTTTTTTTATTTGTTAATAATGCATAAATCTTTGTCGAGTTTTGGCTTATATCTCTTAAGTTATGAAGATAATCTTTTCAAGCTTTGAAATTAATTTATTAAATTTTGAATATAATTACATAGAGAATAAGATGTAACACTATTAGAAAGAAAAGAAATTCAGGTTGGACTTGTCCTCCTGAATTTAATATAAAATCTTTTTATCTCATCTCATTGACAAACCCAAATCTTTTGTTTTTTGCAGTCATTTTTATAAAATTATTAAGTCTTTTTTCAAATTCTTGTTTTCCTCTATTTCTCGCTCTTTCAATATATGAAATCCTTATCCTTTTGTAATGTTCTGGAAACTTTTGATAATTTTCCCAAACCCGTTTGTCTTTTTTTAATTCTTCAAGGATGTCTTTAGGAATAATAAACTCCTTAGAGTCATCTTTGCTAAAAAGATTCTCAACTGCTTTCATTCCAAATTCAGTCATTTGTTTATTTTTAATTAAATTTCTAATTCTTTCTTTATTCATTTCAGAAAGAACACTAGTTTTTCTTCTTGGAGAAAATCTTTGACAATATTTTTCTTCATCAATACCCTTTGCTATACTATCAATCCAACCATAACAAAGAGCTTCTTCAACACAATCATTATAAGAAATTCTTGGTTTTCCAGAAGCTTTTTTATAATAAATTAACCAAATTTCTTTTTCTTTATTATGATTTTTAGCAAGCCAAGCTCTCCAATCTTTTCTCTTCACAATATACAGGGTTTTGCCTATTTCCATAATTAATAAAAGATAAAAGAGATTAAAAAACTTTACACCTGGAGATTGTATTTTAAGAATTAATTTCAAAGCTAAATGTTATCATACCCTGCTATAAAAGATTTACACATTACTTACAATCAAAACAAACTTGGGTTGAATTTATTCACACAAGTTTGAGTAAGTAATAACATTTTTAAGCATATTCTTCCTTCTCTTATTATATTAAAAGAGAAAATGAAAATCCCAATAGAGATATCTGCAAGGCACATTCATCTTTCACAAAAAGATATAGAATTGTTATTTGGAAAAGGATATCAGTTAAAACCCATGCATAAGATTTCTCAACCAGGGCAGTTTGCATCACAAGAAACTATTGTTTTAATTAATAAGGAACATATAATTGAAAATGTAAGAATTTTAGGTCCTGCGAGAAAAAAATCTCAAGCAGAAATATCTTTAACAGATGCATATAAATTAAAATTAAATCATTTTCCTCCATTAAGGATTTCAGGCGACTTAAAAGATTGTCCAAAAATAACTATAAGGTCTTATAATAATATGATTAAAATACCAGTAATAATCGCAAAAAGGCATTTGCATGTTTCAGAAAAACAAGCAAAAGAATTAGATATAAAAGACAAAGAAATAATAAAAATAAAAGTTTTAGAAGAAAGAGGACTTATTTTTGATAATGTTGTTGTAAGGGTAGAAGATAAAAGTAATTTATCTTTTCAGTTAGATACAGATGAAGGCAATGCAGCAGGAATTAATAAAAAAAATTCTTTTGGGGAAATTGTGAGATGAACCTTCTTTTTATTTGTAAACACAATCGTTTTAGAAGTAAAATTGCAGAGGCATATTTTAAAAAAATTAATAAAAATAAAAATATTCATGTAAAAAGTGCAGGATTGTTTAAGGGAAGTCCTTTAAATCATAAAAACAATAAATCGGTTCCATCTGCAAGAGAGTTAGGAATTATTATTAAAGACCCTACTCAAGCTATAAGTTATAAGTTATTGGCCTGGCAAGACGCGATAGTAATTGTAGCTGATGATGTTCCTGAAGGTTTATTTAAAAAAATTAAAGGAAAAAGAATAATTGTTTGGAATATTAAAGATACTAATTCTCATGATAAAAAAATACTCAAGAAAATTATCAGACAGATAATAGAGAAAATAGATTCATTAGTTGAAGAACTAAAAGAAGCAAAATAATTTTTTATTCTAAACATGCTTTAACAAATCCATCAAATAAAGGAGCAGGACTTAGCAAAGAACTTTTAAATTCAGGGTGTGCTTGAGTTGCAACAAAAAATTTATGATTAGGTAATTCAATAAATTCTACTAATTTTCCATCAGGACTTTTTCCACTAAAAATCATACCTGAATTCTGTAAAATTCCATGATATTGAGGATTAACTTCATATCTATGTCTGTGTCTTTCAAAAACCTCTAGGGAATTATATAATTTATGGACTATTGAATTTGGTGTAATTATTGCTTTATAGGCCCCAAGCCTCATTGTTGCCCCTTTGTTTACAATATTTCTTTGTTCATCAAGAATATCAATTACTTTATGTTCTGCACAAGGATTCATTTCACTTGAATTAGCATTTAAATGACAAACATTTCTTGCAAATTCAACAACTGCTAATTGTAACCCTAGACAAAGTCCTAAAAAAGGAACATTGTTCTCTCGTGCAAATTTAATAGCATTTATTTTTCCTTCAATACCAGAACTTCCAAACCCTCCAGGAATTAAAACTCCCTGATATTTTTTAAGTCTATCCATCTGATTAATATCCAAATTATTTTCAAATTCTTTAGAATCAATCCATTCTATTTCTACTTTAACATCATTTTTTGAACCAGCATGTTTAAGTGCCTCATTAATAGAAATATAAGAATCTTTTAACTGAAAATCTCCTATATCTAAATATTTTCCGACCATTGCAATCTTAATAATTTTAGAAGGACTTACAATTTTTTCAACTGCTTTTTCCCATTCATCCCAGTTAGGTTCTTTTCTTTTTTCTAATTTTAATCCCTTTAACAGTTTTTCACCTAATCTTTCTTTTTCTAAATCAAGAGGTACAATATAAACTGTATTTGCAGTGTCTTTTCCAATAACATCAGGCATAGAAATAATATGTTCTGAGGTAATGTTTGAATAAGTTTCTATTTTTCTTTTTCTTACACTATCCAATGCTTTTTTACCTCTGCACAAAATAAAGTCTGGCTGGATTCCAGATTCTCTTAATAACTTTACAGCTAATTGAGTAGGCTTTGTTTTCATTTCTTCAATATGACTTGGAATAGGAAGATAAGTAACAAGAATATAACTAATATTTTCTTTTCCAATTTCATTTTCTAGGCTTTTAAATGCGAATAAGAAAGGCAGATTTTCATAGTCTCCAACAGTTCCTCCAATCTCAATTAAAACAACTTCATTACCTTGTTCTGCTTTTTTAATTCTTGATTTTATTTCCTCTGGAACATGAGGAATAAACTGAACTGTTTCTCCTAAAAAATCACCTCTTCTTTCTTTCTCAATTAAATCCCTGTAAATCTGTCCTGTAGTAATGTTGTTCATTTTTGGAATAGATTGTGACAAAAATCTTTCATAATTACCTAAATCCTGGTCTATTTCTCCTCCATCTTCTGTAACCCAAACCTCTCCATGTTCAGTTGGTCTTAAAGTTCCTGCATCACAATTAATATAAGGGTCAATTTTTAGAACTGTAACAGAATATCCATATTCTTTTATTATTCTTGCAATAGAAGCAGTAGCTATGCCTTTTCCAACTCCAGAGATAACACCCCCCATCACCACAATATACTTAGTCATTTTAAATTTAGTTTTCTCTTCCCGAAGATTCTCTTTTTTTAAAAGAGAAGGCTCAGATTATAAAGATTTATGTGATTAGAAGTATAAATTAATTATTGTGTAATTAAATTTGGTGTAAAAATCTTTTGATTTAAGATAATATCTTTGCTGTCTCTATAAATTATCTTAACTTCTTCGGGTCTGATTATAACATCTTTCCAGTGGATTTTATGAAGACGAGTATTCATAGCACCAAATTTTTTACATTCTGTTTCTAAATCTAAGTAAACATTTAATCCTTGTTTTTTTAAAGCATTCAGGGTATTCAAAATATATTCTGACATTAAATTAAAATTCTCTATTTTTTCTGTGCCCTTTACTTTTCTAGTATTTATTCTATTTGCTATAACATAAGCACTTATCTTTTCTAATGGAATTTCTCCACCCACATTAGTAAAGCTGTAAATTAAGTCCTCAATTTCATTATCTACTCTTATAATATCATCTTTTATTAGTTTTGCTTCTTCTCCCTTATATTCTACAGTTCCATCATAAAAAAGATGACTAAGTCCAATTTTTTTATTATTATTTAATGTAGATACAAATCCAATACCAACACAAGATTCCAAACCTGTTGTTACTAAAAATGCATTTGGGCTTGTAGTTTGTCTATATATTCCTTTTTCAACAGTTATTTGTTCTTTTTGTTTTGTATTAGTTTCCATTTTATTTTTCCCATTCTAAACTATCAATTTTCTCAGAAATATCTGAGGCAAGCCATTATCACCTCAAAAAAACAACCAATTCTTAGCTTATAAAATTATCTATTTTATCATTTACTTTAAGTAGTAAAATTAAGATAAAAGATAACACGCCGACACCAAACTTAGTAGGTTCCTGTGATAATCAAGAGCATCTTTTTTCAACGCCCTGTGAAATCACAAAACCATATTACGCCGACACCAGGAGTCGAACCTGGGAGCCCCGAAGGGCATTGGTTAGCAAGAGGGCTTTCACATGTAAAGCACTGCTTGAAATCGGCATTTTGGTTTTTGTGTAATGCCCATTAATTTAATTAATACAAATCTTGCTTATTTATAAATTCTCCTCAGTAAAAACCTCTATTCTCAGGTATAGGGGTCTTTAAAAATCTAAGAGCAGTCCAGTTTCATGACTGCAAATATAAAGATCTCAATAAGAAATGTTTATTTTAAGGAATATCTTAGTTCTATAGACTCATGGAAAATCGCAGATGAAGATAAGAAAGGTATACTTGTTTTTGTAAGAGATTATCAATTAGGAAAAGTTACAGGGAATCAAGCAAAAGAAGGTACAATTAAATCAGTTCTATGTTACATTAAATTAGGTCTTGAAACTTTGAAAAAACCTAGTTCAAAATTGAAATTAGAAGATATAGAAAAATTATCTGAACTATTATTAAAAAATGAATTAAGAAAAAATATAAGCAGATGGAATTCAGAACCAACCTATGTCCCTTTCTCTGAAATTGGAAAAATAAAATTAAAAAATGCTTTGATAGCTTATTTGAAATGGAAGCTAAAAGAAAAAGCAGACAAAATGATTAAGATGCTTAACATGAAGCCAAGACTTAAAGAAGCAACTCCAGATTATTTAAAAGAAAGTGATATTGAAAAATTGTATAATGCTTGTGCAACAGCTGAACAAAGGTTTATGATCGCAGTTTTGTTTGATTCTGGTGCAAGGGCAGAAGAATTTCACAATATCAGAGTTGAAGATATAGACCTTCCAAAAGAAGGAGAGACTTTTGTTAAATTAACCCTAAAAGAAGAATATTCAAAAACAAAAGGTAGGGTTATTTCTCTTTATTGGAAAAATTCTTTATCTGCAGTTAGAGAATACCTAAACATGAGGATTAGTCAAGGTGCAAAATATGGGGATCAAGTCATCTTAAAAAGTTATGGTGGTGGAAGACAATTTTTTACGAGGCTTGGAAACAAAATTTTGAAAAGACATGTTCACTATCACTTATTCAGGCATTCAAGTGCAACATATTATGCAGACAAAATGAACAGACAACAATTGTGTATTAGATATGGTTGGAGGTTTTCAAGTCCTATGCCTGACCGATACATTAACAGAGGGGGAGTTCATCAAGACGAATTAGACAAAAGATTTGAATCAACTAAGTTTGAGGACTTAAAAGTTCATTTAGAAAAGCAATCTAGAGAAAATTCAGTATTAAAAGAAAAACAAGATATTTTAGAGGCAGAATTAGAAAAAAGAAGGAAATTTGACCCCTTTTTAAACAAATTGATGAATAACCCTAAAATCGTAGAATTTATCGGAAATTTGGTTGAGGCATAATATTTATAACCTGCTATTTTTTCTTATTCTAGTGTCTTAAATAATAGATACTTTAAGCCGATGTCGCATAATGGTATTGCAATGGATTGCTAATCCATCCCCTTCGGGGGTCCCAGGTTCGATTCCTGGCATCGGCGTTCTTTTTTATTTGAAAATAATAAAAAATAAAAGTAAAGAGGAAAAAAATTATACTTAGTCGTATTGACTATCTTCATATTCTGCTAAAAGTTCTTGACCTTCTTCAGAATCAAAATCTACGAATTCAATGCTAGGTTTTTCTCTATCTACTTTTCTAAATTGCCCAAGCTTCTCATCCATAGTGTAGCCCTTGAATTCAGGCAGTTTGGTTACCATTTGTCCTCCTGTTGTATTTAATTGTTCACTCTTTTTAATATTAACCTTATTTCTTTCAATTAATTTCTTTAGAATTATCATCCATTGCGGTTCTTTAATTATAATTACTTTATCTTGATTCTTAGTTTGTTCAAAATTGTTAATTTCCATAAAGTAACTTGATGAATTTTGTTTATAAGTTTTAAGAAGAAAAAAACATGGAATTTTCCCTATGTTTTTTTCAGTGTTTTTTTCCACTCGGCTCTATTTATAGCATTTTCAGTTGAAAAAATTATGAAAAAATGTTATATCTGTGAAAAAGAAATTTCCGAAGATAACGGAGACTTATGCAGAGAATGTGCAATTTTTTTCAAGTGGAAGTATCCTAAGCGGTTCAAGAAAATACTGGAACTACATAAAGTGAATACAGAGAGAAGTGAAAACGACAAAATTAAATTTAGGAGGACAAAATGAAAGAACAAACTAGAGCTATCATTGGACTAGTGGTCTTTGCTATGATATTTGTGGTAATCCCACTAGTATCTGCTGTTGACTTCAATCAGGATATTTCTGATTCAGACAAACAGACCTTTGACCAAATATTGGAACCTGTAATGAAGATTTACAACCTAGTGAAATATGCGGCGACTGTTTTAGCTGTTGTTGTTTTACTGTTTTCAGGAATTACCTACATGACTGCAGGTAGCAATCCTGGGAAAAGAGAACAAGCAAAAAACATGGCGATGTATGTTATCATTGGTTTGATAATCATTTGGGCGGCACCATTGATAGTTAACTTTATTGTTGGCTAAAAATGGCAAAACCTCCAATATGGGGGATGTTTGCACTATTAATTTTAGTGCAAACTCCCCTGATACTCGCAATTGAATGTACTCAATCAGATTCAGAAATTAAAAGTATCTGTAATGAGATTTTGAACTCCAACTTAACTTTATTGGAAAAAGAAACTTTAATTTCAAATCTTGAGTATACTGGAAGTTTCTTTCCAGATCATAATTATGTTTATAATAAAAATACAAACATAAACATTAACAATCCTCCAATAGGAATTGAAACAAAAAATAGTGTTTATATAAAAAATGTATGGATGGATATCTTCACATCGATGCCTTCTATTCTGTATAACAATAGCCTCTATGTTCCTTCTCAAACAAAAGTTCAGACTGGATTTAATTATAATATTATAATTCCCTCAGATTATTCTAATTCAAAGAAGCGAGAAGGGAGAGAATGTAAGACAACTTATTCAGTAGAAGAAAATTCAGCTACAAACAAAATTTATGTAAATAATCAGTATCAAGGCTCAGGAAAGCTGGTTAATGTAAATATAAATTCAGATTCAGAAATAAAATCAGTTTATGATGTAAATGTTAAAGTAAAAATTAAACATTATGAATGGACTTATGATCATGGTTGGGATTGTGATTATGATTCTACAGAATACAAAACAGATTCAATCCAAATAACTGATAAAATAAATATAAAATATTATCAAAACAATCTTTTTGCAAACTTAGAGTTTTTAGATTCTTATGCTTCTAATAACATAAAACCTAATTTTAGCAATTCAATTGAGGTTAATTTCAAGGATTCTGAATATAACTTTTACGAATTCATGTATGATGTTAATTATTCAAAAGAACCATATTATATTTACACATTAAAAGCAACAGATTACAAGCAAGAATCGATAAAAAATCTATTCAAAGAAAATAATACTCTTATTGTTAAGAATATTGAAGATTGCAAGGTGAGAGCATTTGATTTTTTCAATGTTTTTAATGGATTATGTAATTTTAACTTAGAGAATTTAACTTTTTCTATAAAGACTGATAAATTCAAGTATAAACCAAATGAAGAAATTAGGATTAGTATTTATCCTAATGATATTCTAGCTAATTTAACTTATGGAAATCAAACAAGATTAGCTAAGAATTCAGTAGTTTTTATTGCAAATGCACAGAACAATAAAATAACTGCAAAATATAAAAATCTTGAAACTCAAAAACTTGTCTTTATAGAAAATGAATCACAAACTAAAACTATTTTTAACCTAGGTATTTTTGGTTTTCTAAATTATTTCTTTTATGCTGTTTTAAGAAAATATTTTGGAGGTTTAATATGACTGACGAATGCGGATTATTAAACTTAGCAAGTTGTAT
>JBAYNB010000032.1:0-9987 GCA_041679005.1 Candidatus Pacearchaeota archaeon | reverse complement strand
ATGCAGAGGACTTAGCAGCAACAATGCTTGCGACAACTCTCGGAGTAGAATTTAATCCTGATACTGCTTGGGAAGAAAGAGAACAGGTTTACAGATCAAGCGGACAGATAATCAAAGCCACTAATGTAACTCAATCAGCAGAATGTAATAAAGACGGATTATGGACAACAGTTATTGCTGCAGCAGTTTTATTAGAATAAATAAAACACATAAATGTTTTTAAGCAAAGATTTCTGAAACTTTTTATGGATAAAGCATCTGCTTATAATTTAAAAAGAAACCCTATAATTTATAGTTTAGGAAGGGGTTTAACCGATTTGATTCTTTTAAGTTATCACAATATTAATATAAAAGGCATAGAAAATATCCCGAAAAAAGGTCCTGCTCTTATTCTTGCTAAGCATCAATTTAATATGGATATTCCTGCGGAGGGATATATTTTAAATAAATATCTTCAAAGACCAGGAAATTGGATTATGAAATCCACAATCCCTTCTTTTCTTGAAAAAGTTGGAGGTATTGGGATAACAAGATTAAAAGATGTAAAAATAATAAAAAACAAAGAAAAAAGAAGGGGGTATTTAGAAAAAGCTAAGGAGAAAAATAAAGATACAACAGAATACATGACTTGGCTTTATCAACAAGGAGAATTAATTGTCTTACATCCTGAAGGAACAAGAAACCCTTATAGGATGGGTGTTATAAATATGCCATTAATTAGTCATACACAAAAGCTTCAAACAGAACTAGGGATTAAAATTCCTTTAATTATGCTGGGCATTGAATATGAAAACAAAAAAAGATTTCGTTCAAATGTAAATATAAACATCAAATCTCTTGATTGGAAACAAGAAAATCTTGAAGGAACAATCTACACCGAACTAGCAAAGTTGTCTAATATAAAAATAGCTTAACGACTTTTCCAATAAATAGTCAAACACATTATTACAATAAATATTAATGTAATTATTGCAGGGTATTTATATGGATAAATTTCAATAGGCAGAAAAATTAAGCATATAATTATTATGCCTGATAAAGCAGAAATTAAAATCATTCTTCCCTTCCATTTTTTTATTTCATCTTTGCATAATTTTGCAAGCAAAATACCTGTAGGAAATCCTAACATTATTATAATCAGGTAAAATAAATTTGTTAACATCTTTATATATTAAAAATTAGAATATATAAAAGTATTCTATAAGAAAAATAGATTTTAAAATATGTTTTTATTAACAGATTAACAGATTAATTTATAAGTATGTAAGGACATATAACCTTATGGATTTACATTTAGGTTTTTTAGCTTCCCATAGGGGAAGCAATGTAAAATCAATATTAGATTTAATAAGCACAAAAGAATTAGATGCTTATCCTGAAGTAATTATAAGTAATAATGCTGATTCTGCTGTTTTGGACATTGCAATAGAAAGAGGTATACCTAATTATTGTTTGAATAAGAAAAATTGCATGGATGTAGACGAAGCAATAGCTTATATCTTAAAAAAGCACGATGTAAATTTAGTTATTTTAGCAGGTTATATGAAAAAAATTGGAGAAAAAACTCTTAATGTTTACCCTAATAGAATCCTTAACATTCATCCATCATTATTACCTAAGTATGGTGGAGAAGGTATGTATGGAAGGAATATCCATCAATCTGTGATTAATTCTAATGACTTAGAAAGCGGTGCCACCATTCATATCGTGAATAAAGAATATGATAAAGGGAAGATAATTGCTCAATACAAAATACCTCGGTATATATTAGATACCCCTGAAACTTTAGAAGAAAGAGTATTAAAAATAGAACATATTTTATACCCTCAAACATTAATAGATATACAAAAAGGAATAATCTCTTTAGATTTATAAAAATTACTAGAAAAATGGAGATTAATTTTGTTTAAAATATTCATTAACTAAAACTTCTTGGACAACTAGTGGAAATTCAACAGAACTTTTTTCATGATTAGAATAACATACTGACCCCCCATATTTATCTGCAACTTCTTTAGTTAAATCTTTTAGATAGTGGTTATTATTGAATGATTTAGTAGCAAGAACAATCCCGCTTTTGATTTGGTCAGTTAAATTTTCTGAATTCTTTGGAGGATTATCTTGGAAAGCTATAGTTGTTATTCTCTCTACATTCTCTTCTAATTTGAAAAAAGAAAGAACTAATCTCCTTTGACCCCCTGCTTTTTCATCATCATTTACTCTTACTAAGAGTGCTAAAGTATCATGCATATATCTTAAGAATATAGAGGTTCTTTAAATAGTTTATTATATTTTATTATACTTAATAGTTATTAAACAATAAAAGACAAATCACAAACCTTTTAAGGTCTGAGTATTATCTAATTTTATGGATTTTGTTGAAGATATTAAAAACGGAGCAATATTTATTTATCCTACTGATACTATCTATGGTATTGGATGTGATGCAACTAATAAGGGGGCAGTTCAGCTTCTTAGGGATTTAAAATACAGAGACAAGAATAAACCTCTAAGTGTTATTGCTCCAAGCATAGGCTGGATTAAGAAAAACTGTATTGTGGAAAATAAAATTCTCCAGAAATATCTTCCAGGTCCATATACTCTAATTTTAAAAAAGAAAAACCCTAAATTCTTAAAGCAAGTTGCTCCAGGAGATACTCTCGGGGTAAGAATCCCAGACAGTGAATTCACAAAACTTGTTCAAAAAGCAAAAATCCCTTTTATTACTACTTCTGTTAATTTTGCAGGAGAACCATTTGCAACACAAATCTCAGATATTGACAAAAAGATTTTGGATTCTGCAAATATCGTTATTGGTGTTGGAAAGTTAGATGGAAGACCTTCAACATTAGTTATTGACGGCAAAGAGATAAAAAGATAAACCTATAAAATAGAATGCAAAACAAATAATCTTAAAGAAAAGTCAATCAATCAGAATTATATTGGTCTAAAAAAGCAATTAAATACTTTTATTGAAACACAAAGGCAAGCTTTAGAATATGCTCATGCTTATAGGTTAAAAAAGAATTAAGATATTTAAATAATTATATTAAAAACTATTTTTACTTCTGTTATTCAAGAGAATTAAGCTCTAAATATTATAAAAAAAAACGTATTTGGGTTGGATTTATCCTCCCAAATTCATAAAGAAAAGTTTATTTAACTATAAAATATTAATATTAATATGCGCTTCGCAATAGTTTATTCAAAACAAGATAAAGCAGGAATTAACATTATTGAACAATTTAAAAAAATTGCTTTTGCTCCTGAGATGCCTATAATTGAACTGAAAAAAGATTCAATTTATGCTGATGATTTAAATGAAAAAAATTACCCTGAATTAAAATCAATTGATTTTATTGTTTTTGCAACAAAACATAAATCTGAAAAAGGAAATCCTTCGCTTTCTCTTCATGCTCCAGGTAACTGGAGGCAGGCCGATTATGGAGGAAAACCAGGAAAAATCTGTAATACTTCTGCTTTTGTTTTAAAATATTTATTTCAGAATTTAAATAAAATAGCAAATGAAAATAAAGAAGTAATAGAAAAATATCAAATCACTCTCGAATGCACACATCATGGTCCATTAATAGAAAAACCATGTTGTTTTATTGAATTAGGTTCATCTGAAAAACAATGGTCAGAAAAAGAACCCGCAAAAATAATTGCAAAAACAATAGCCACATTACAAAATTATACGCCAGATGAAAAATGGACTCCCTCTATTGCAATTGGAGGTCCTCATTATTGTCCTAATTTTAATAAAATTCAGTTAAACAGTAATTATGCAATTTCTCACATAATTCCAGAGTATGCTCTCCCATTAACAGAATTAATCCTCAGAGAAGCAGAACATAAAACAATAGAACAGATAAAAGAGGTTTTAGTTGATTGGAAGGGATGCGGTAATTCAGAACAAAGGCAAAAAGTTGCAGAAGTAATTGAAAAGTCTGGATTAAAGTTTAAGAGGACTGAAAAAGTTGATAAGAATTAATGCTTTTTACTTAAGATAGTTTTTTATTTTATTATAAATTAAGCAAAACAAGTTTTAAACTTAATTTATGTTCTTATCAAGAATTTGTAGTAGGGTTTATAGGAGTTATTTTACCTTTTAAATTTCAAATATAAAATCTTAAATGTAATCTCATCATCTTCAAGCTAAATTAATTCTATTGAATTAAAAATAATAAACTTTAACTTGTCTTCTGCAAAACTAAACTCTATTATAAGATATAAAAAAGTAGTACTTGAGTTGTGCGCAAGCCACTCAAGTTAAATCAACAATGATAATTAAATAAAACTATCTTCCTTTCAATAAACTTTCTTCAACCTTAATCCTTTAACTTTATTAAAAACACCCTTGTTTTCTTTTGGGATTGTTAAACTCTTTGAGAGTTCTAGATATGCAAGAACCTTTTTCTTTTTCTCTTCTACACTCAACTTTTGATTTGTAAAAGGGCCTCCAATACATCCGCCCTTACAAAAAGTAATATCCAAGAATTTAATATTTTTGTCAGGATTTTTTAAGAACTTACTTATTTCACCCCATCCATCAATCACTTTTGAACTATTAACATGGAGAACCCCTTTGATATGTGCTGTTTGTAACAACCCTCCAGAAACAGGATATATTCTTGTGTATTCATTATAAAATCTATCAAACCCATTACTGTCTTTAGTTACTAAATTATTTTTAATTCCTCTCTGAGTGAATAGTTCTTTAAGTTGTCTGTAATCTAAGGCATAATCAACATCCTTAGACTGCTCTGCCTCTATTTTTTTAAAACTACAAGGAGAGATAAAACAAGTTTTGTGTTTTGGATAAATTTTTTTGCACATTTTTGCAGTAGCAATCATTGGAGAAATAACCGGAACTAAATTCTTTTTATATTCTGGGAATTCTTTTTTAATTGTCTCAACAATTCCAGGACAAACAGAAGAGATAAATAGTTTTTTAGGATTTTTTAATATTTTATGATATTGTTTATTAACCATTTTTGCACCAAAGGTTAATTCAACAACCTTATCAAACCCGAATTCTCTTAATTGCTGAAGAATTAAAGGATACTCAAAATCTGTAACAAAGCTTGGAGCAAGCATCGCGACAATCTTTTGTTTTTTCAAAGCTTTTTCAATAATTTGAATATTATTTTTGTTCACCATCTTTACTTCTAATATTAATATAAGAATATATTTAAACTATATCTTTTTATTTAGTTTATGATAGGGGTGATTGAAACAAGTATTTTATTTGCATTTGGTGCAATGTTATTCTGGGCTTTTGGAGATTTTTTTATTCAAAAATGTACAAGAAAGATAGGAAATGTTGAGTCTCTTGCCTTCATCGGGCTGATAGGATCTATTTTGTTATTACCATTTATTATATCACAGTTTAGTTCAATATTTAATTTTCAAAATTTTTTGATATTATCTGTGTTAGGTGTAATAACTTTTGTAGGAGCGATCTTAAATTTTGAAGCATTAAAACAAGGGAAACTATCTATTATTGATGTAATCATAGAATTAGAATTACCTGTAGTAATAATTTTAGCTTTCATATTTTTTAAAGAAACTTTATCCTTAAAACAAGCTTTGTTGATATCTCTTATTTTCACAGGAATAGTTTTGGTTTCTACAAAATCTTTTTCTCATTGGAAAACTCGTTTTGAAAAAGGGATTATTCTGGCATTTTTAGCTGCCATCGGCATGGGGATAATTGATTTTTTAACATCTTTTTCTTCTAGACAAATATCTCCTATTATGGCTATTTGGTTCCCATGGATTATTTTTACTTTATTCTGTTTTATTTTTATTTTAAAGGGTAAGGGATTTAAAAGATTCTTAAAAGATGGATGGAAACACAAGTGGATTGTTTTAGCTATGGGAATCTTTGATACTCTTGCATGGTTTTTATATGCTTTTGCAACTCTAAAAAATGAAGTTGCAATTGTAACAGCAATTACAGAAAGTTACCCTGCTCTTGCAATTTGCCTAGGGGTTTGGTTTAATAAAGAAAAAATAAACTGGCATCAATGGCTTGGTGCAGTTCTTGCTCTATTAGCAAGTATTGCTTTAGCATTTTTGATTTAATTATTCTTGTATTTCATCCAAAAAATTATTTACATCATCAAAAATTCTATTTTGAATTGCATCAAAAACCATTTCATCGTCTACATCTCCATATTGATGTGCTAAAAAGTTTCTCATACCCATTGCTTTCTTTAAATTATCTGCTAATTCTCTTGAAATTATTTTTTTGTCATATAAAATATGAAATGCTTTTGTACTTTCATTAGGCATTTGAAATCTTTTTTCTTTTATTATTAAAATAGCCAAATCATTAATAGATTGTATAATCTTTTCAAATGCTCTTTCACAAGCTAATCTTTTTTCTAAATTATCCAAATAAGAATTAATATCCTCTGGGAGAACTTCTTCTAATTCTCTTAAATACTTTTCAACCTCTTTTATTTTATCTTGTGTTATACTCATCTTTCCCTCTTTCATAAATGACTTTGCCCTTTTTATTTATTTCTTCCTTTAACTTTTCAGGAAGAATATTTAATACTTGTAAATCTATTTTTTCAGATAGTTTAGGAGACATCTCTATCCTAAATTTTGTGGCTTCTTTAACATCTATTTTATCAACTTCAACAGCAATATCTATATCTGAATCTAATCTTAGCTCATTATCCATAAAACTTCCAAAAACAATTATTTTTTTAACTCTTTTAGCATAATTGCTATTAGCAATTATCTCTTTAGCTTCATTGATTAAAAAATTTATTTCCTGAGATTTTTTTAAATTAAATTCTTTTTTAAAATCAGACAAAGTAGAAATTATATCAAATTTAGGTCTTATGTCTCTTGAAAGTCTAGTTTTTTCAGAAGCAGAAAGATTAACCCCTAAAATTTGTTTTTCAATTATCCTTAATTCTGCTTTTCCAAATATCTTTCTCATTGCCTTTTCATGTCTTACAAGTTCAAGTAGTGTCATTTTAGTTATAAATATATCTTATTAAGTTATCACCATAGTGATAATAATTAACACAATAATGATATATTTAAATGTTTTGGTTTAAAAGAAAAATTTAAATATTTAGGATGCTCTATCTTGCTTAAGCAAGATAGGGTAGGCGAGGTTTATTCCTCGTAAATAACCCCCACCGGTATCTTCCCACTTTTTGAATTATAATCCCATTCATTTGCATACTCTTCTGCTTTGTTTTTATCTTTATTATCTGTAATCTTGTGCATTAAATTATCTTTATTATCCATTTCTTTATTAAAAATTAAACAATCCTGAACTATTTCCACAAAAGCACACCCTTTGTGTTTAATTGCTTTTTCTAAAATTTCTGTTGTTCCTTTTATGTCTCTTGCATTTGCTCTTGCAATAAATGTAGCATTAGAAGCTAAAGCAAGTTTAATTGGATTTAATGGTTTGAATTTTTCTCCATTAGGATTTGCTTTGCTTTTATATCCTATTTGTGATGTTGCAGTTGGTTGCCCTGTTGTTAAAGAAAATGCTTGATTATCATGAACAATTATTGTCATGTCTTGATTATATCTTAGAGCATGAATAAAATGAGATATTCCTTCACAATAACACCCGCCATCTCCAATAAAACTTAATACATTAAGTTTAGGATTTCCTAATTTAATTCCAACTCCTGTTGCAATACTTCTTCCATGAAGTCCATAAATTCCAGATATGTTTAGATAATCATAAATCTTGGAGTTACATCCAATATCAGCAGTAAGAGCAAAATCAGTTTGTTTGTATTTCCCACTGTCAATCAAATTTGCAAGAGCTTGTTTCACACTTTCAAGTATGAAATGATTTGGACATCCTGGACACCAGGTCATTTGTTCTTTAGTTCCTAGATTTTGTTTTGTGTTTGTCATTTTTTATTTTCTGGTTTAATATATTTTTTATCTTTATCAAAACCACTCCATTTAATCATTGTCCCATCCCTTTGAGCATCTTTAAATGTAAATCCTTCTGGATATCTTTTCTTTAGTTTTTCTATATTCTCATTTAATACTTCTTCCATATCCCAATTAAAAAAATTACAAATCATAGCAATATACCACATAGTATCTCCTGGATTTTCTTTTAATCCTTCTTTAATTGCTTCATTTGTATGAGCAAATATTTTTTTTATACATGATGCAATATCTCCTGCTTCTCCAGCTACTCCTAATCCCCAAGTAGCTATCTCTGTTTCAGGTGTTGCAAACTCTTTTGATGTTCTTTTGCAAGCTTCTTGATATTGTTTTAAATTCATCATTTTAATATCTCCTTTGCAACTTTATTTAATTCTTCACTAGATTTTTGTGGGCCTAATTGAGTGCTTATATATCCTTCATATTTTTCAAAATAAATTTTGTCTTTTGCCCAGCTTTCTCTAAATTTTTCGTCTAGACCATAAATTGGATAGAGTTTTATATGTGCATGATTAACTCCTAACCCTTCCATTACTATTGCTGTTCTTTGAACTTTTAATCCTTTATCTAATATTTTAGCTACTTTTTTAGCAACTAACATTAAATCACAAAAATCTTTATCTTTCATATCAACAACATAAGAATCAAAATGTTTTTTAGGCATTACCAAAGTCATTCCTTTAACATTTGGTTGATTATCTAGTATTGCTAAGAAATTCTCATCTTCCCAAATCTTTGCACTCGGGATTTCTCCTTTTACAATTTTACAAAATATACAGTTGTTCATTTTTTATTTTTACCTTCATATTTAACTCTTTTAATTGCAATAAAAGTTAGAATCATAAAACTAAATAATATTGAAACAACTGAAAAAAATAGATCTTTTTGATATATAAAATAAAAGGTTATACCTAATGAGATAAGACTTGCGATTATCCCTAATATGCAGTACCTCCAATTTGTTTTATATTTATTTTTCTTTGATTTTCTAGTCTCATAAATGAAAAAAATTATTGCTTGAATTATTATTAAAACTAATCCTATTAAATTACCTATAAATTGTGAAGCATATTCTTTTAGATTAATTCCTAAGTAAATTATTAATGAGGGGATTATCAAATATATTATCAAAAATAAGAAACCTCCCAATCCCTCTGTTAATAGGTTACTTTTTTTGTCACCCATACTTCCTCTTATAATTTTACCAAAATATAAAATAAGAATACTTGAGATAGTAATAACTATTCCCAAAAATGTTGCAATATCTGCTAATTTTGACCAATCAACCATCTTAAATCTTCAATATCTCGCTTTTTAATTCATCAGCAAAAAATGGACGGCTGTCATATTTCAAAATCCTGTTATGAACAGGAATTTCAATGCCTGTTTTTTGGCGAATAAGACTACCTAATTGTCCTGTAACATTATTCTCAATTAAAATAATCTTTCCACCAGCTTTCTGAGTCTTTTCAATTTCTGTTTTTATTTCATCTGAAATAGGATTAAGATACAAAACTTGTAAGAATTTATACTTTCCAAGTTTTCTGATTGAAGCATCAATTGCATCTAAAGCATCACAAATAACTGTTTTTGTTGAACCCCAACCAATAACAAGATTTTTGCATTTTTATTTCCATATATTTTAATCATCTGGAATTTTTTGCATTCTTCTTTAATATCTTCATATCTTTTTATTCTCAAATCAGCCATTTGTTTAGTAATGCTAGCACTTTCAGTTGTATTCCAATTTTTATCATGTTCATAAGAACTTGATTTAACAATTTCTTTTTCAGGAATTTTTCTGTTTGATTTTATAGAAATTGTTTTGTTTGGTTTTCTGTCAGAACTAAATTCACTCTCTGCTAAATGTTTATCAGAAAGAATTATAGATAAAGCATTAAACTTCTCACTTAAATAAAATGCTTCATTTGTTTTTTCTTCACACTCAATTGGGTCACCAGGAGCAATAACAATACGAGGAAATTCTCCATGCCCTCCATAAAGAGCAACATCTAAGTCATCTTGCATTGTATAAGT
>JBAYNB010000031.1:0-10295 GCA_041679005.1 Candidatus Pacearchaeota archaeon | reverse complement strand
TTTAAAGATTTTGGTTCTGATAACTCTTGGAGAAGAGAGATTGAGATAAAATGATACTTGTTATTAATATTTGTAAAGAAGATTTCCATTCTCTTGAATTTGTAAAACCAATTGAAGAAATTTTGAAAGAGAATGGATTAAAATATTTCGTTAGGCATTATAAAGAGATTAACAATTCTGATTTAAAAAGTGCAGATAAGATAATTATTTGCGGGACATCTCTTAAAGATAATCAGTTTACTAAAGATTTAGAATATTTTAAATGGATAAAAAATTTCAATAAGCCTCTCTTTGGAGTCTGCGGAGGGATACAGATAATTGGGTTAATTTTTGGATGGAAATTAAAGAAAAAAACAGAAATAGGTTTTTATTTTGAGGATTTTAAAGACGATTTTTTAGGATTAATCGGGAAACAAGAAGTTTACCATTTACATAATAATTATATAGATTTTACTAGACTAAATGAATTTGAGGTTTATTCTTCTGGAAATAAAATAGCTCAAGCAGTTAAACATAAAGAAAAAGAAATTTACGGAGTTTTATTTCATCCAGAAGTAAGAAATAAGGATTTAATAATTCACTTTATCGGTCTTCCTTAAACTTTATAAAGGATTTGTAATTTCTTAAATATTAAATTGCTCTAATAAATCATGGTAGAAAATAAATTAAATCATATCGGGATTATACTCGATGGTAATCGTAGATTTGCAAAAAGATTAATGTTAGAACCTTGGAAAGGACATGAATTAGGATTTAAAAAATTAGAGAAAATTCTTGGATGGTTAAAAGAAATAGGAGTTAGAGAATTCACCTTGTATTGTTTTTCCTTAGAAAATTTTAATCGGCCTAAAATCGAGTTTGATTTTTTAATGAAAATTTTTAAAGAAGCATTTGAAATGTTAAAAAACGATAAAAGAGTGTACGAAGAAGGAATAAAATTAAATTTTATTGGAAAAAGAGAGTTGTTTGATAAAGATCTTCAAGCAAAAATTAAAGAACTAGAAGAAATGACTAAAAATCATAATAATTATATTATTAATTTTGCTTTAGGTTACGGTGGAAGACAAGAGATTATAGAAGCTATAAAAAAGTTAGTAAAGAATAATGAGGAAATTAATGAAGAAAATTTTCAGAAAAACTTGTGGTTAAATAGAGATATTGATTTAATAATAAGAACTGGCGGAGAAAAAAGGACAAGTAATTTTTTACCTTGGCAGTCTACCTATGCTGAGTGGATTTTTCTAGATAAAATGTGGCCAGAATTTGAAAAACAAGATCTTTTGAACTGCATTGAGGAATTTAAAAACCGAAAAAGAAATTTTGGGAAGTAAGAAGGTTTATTAATTGATTTTTCTTTATTAAGATTAACAACTTAAAAAGAGATTGTAAGATAGGAAAAAAGTAAAATGATTGAACCAGAATTCTATAGAAAAAAATTAGATAATGGAATTACTGTGGTATTTGAGAAAAGAGCAATTCCGGTTATTGCAGTTTCAACAAGTGTTAAATTTGGAGCACAATATGAATCTGAAAAAATTAAAGGAATAAGTCATTTTATTGAACATCTTGTTTTTAAGGGAACTAAAAATAGAAGTGTAAGTGAAATTCCTCAAGAGATTGAGAACAAAGGAGGGATAATTAATGCATTTACAGGGGAAGAAGTGACTAGTTATTGGAATAAACTTCCTGCAAAACATTTCTCTTTAGGAGCAGATATTTCTAGAGATTTAGTTTTAAATCCTTTATTTGAAAAAGAAGCTCTCGAGAGAGAAAGAAAAGTAATACTTGAGGAAATAAAAATGTATCATGATAATCCTACTACGCATATTATTGAAAAAGCAAAAGAAATGTTATATAAGAAACCTTTTAGTATGTCTGTTGCAGGTGATGCAGATACAGTCTCAGCATTATCTAGAGAAAAAGTTGTGGAATTGTTTAATTCTATTTATTCTACAAATAACATGGTTTTTAGTGTTGTTGGAAAAGCAGACTGGGAAGAAGTTTTAGAAGAAGCGAAAAAGTTTCCTAAAATAAAAAGAATAATAAGAAATATCCCGATTATTCCAAAGAATGGGGAGATAACTGAAAAAAGAAAAGGAATAGATCAGGCACATGAGATTATTTGTTTTCATATGCCTAAGCTTGGAGATAAAAATAGGTATGCTGCAGAAATCTTTGATAATATTCTTGGGGGAGGGATGAGCAGTAGATTATTTCAAGAAGTCAGAGAAAAAAGAGGATTATGTTATGCAATAAAATCAAGTTTAGAGCAATCTAAGAATTATGCTTATGAACTTATTTATTCTGGAACAACAAAAGATAAGATTAAAGAAATAAAAGAAATAGTTTTAAATCAGGTGAAACAAATGAATAATCTAAAAGTCTCTGATTTTGAAGAAGCAAAAGAAAGATTGATTGGATTAAAACAAATTAATAAAGAAAAATGTGATTCAACAATGACTGAATTATTATTAGAAGAAGTTGGTGGGAATGCAGAGAATTATTATAAATATGAAGAGAATGTTAATAAGGTTAAACTGCAAGATGTTAGGAATCTTTCTAAATTAAAGGGACATAGTTTTGTTGCCCTTCTTCCAAATAATTAATACAAAAAAATAAAAATAAAAAAATAAAACTGTTTATTTTTTACTAACTGCTTTAATCAAAGCCCAGATACCTGCGATTGCTACGATATAATAAACAATTGAAACTATTGTTGAACCTGCCCAACTTCCAATTAGTTTCTCAACTGCATTCCAGTTAAGTTCTGCAAGTCCCCAATTGATTGCTCCAATAGCAGCTATGATATAAGCGGTTCTGTTGTACCAAGCCATTTTTCTTCCCTCCTTTCGTTTTTATAAGGAAATTATACTTTAAAAATCTTTATAAATTAAAAAATAAAAAAAATAAAAAAATCTTATTTCTTAGTTACTTCTATTATCGCTTTTATTGCTACGATTAATCCAGCTCCACTCGCGAAGATTACTATATTTGTTAATATAGCTTCAAGATATGAGCTAATTGTAGGTATCACTGAAAGTGTTAATCCTCCAACTCCCATTAATGCAATAATAGCTACAAGTAATTTAACAGTATCTTTTTCTTCAATATTCAAGAAACCTATAATAACTCCTAAGATAACTAAGATTAATGTTAAAGATGGAATTGTATAAATGTCTTGGATTAACCCTGCAATTATTGCAAGCACTAAACCAATAATAAAAGCCCATCTTCCAATAAGTTGTAAACTATTTGATTTTTTTGCCATAAAATTTATTCCTCCTTTCACACTCTTTTAAGTCTCTTTAGATATAATTTCTAGGATAAAGTTATTTAAATAGGTTTTGTTTTACCTTCTTATGAAAATAAAGGTGAATTTTCATACATTTAAATTTTAACAAATTCATATATTATGCAAATCATTAGAGTTAGATTAATTAATTCAGTTGATAAGACTTTTGGGTGTGAGGAAGCACCAGTTGAAGTTTTAAAAGAATTAAAAAAAATTGAATTAAATGAAAAAGCAAAAGAGATTAATTTTAATAATTTAAATCTTGAAGAGATTCATGTTGATTTAAATAATTTAGAAGAAGCTAATTATTTAATTTTTGAAAACTCAATAGAAATCTTTGAAAAAAATCATAAAGCTCTTTTTATTGGTGGAGACCATTCTATAAGTTTTTCTATCTTAAGAGCATTTAACAGAACTCAAGAAAATCCCTTATTAATTGTTTTTGATGCTCATGCAGATTGTTGTGAAGAAACTAATTTTGCAAATGATAGAAATTGGCTTAGAAAACTGATTGAAAGTGGTTTTGATGGAAAAAAGGTTATTCTTATTTCTACTAGAAAACTTTTGGCTGAAGAAATAGATTTTATTAAACAACAAGAAATGACTCTTATTTCAATGGATGTTCTTCAAGAGGACTTAAATGGAGTTTGTGATCTAATAATGGAAAGAGCCAGAGGTTCCGATGGGTTTTATATTTCAACTGACCTTAATTGTGTTGACCCAGCATATGCTCCTGGAGCTTCTTGTTTGGAGTCAGGAGGAATGAGCAGTAGAGATTTAATTTATTTTATTAAAAGGCTGGTTTTATTAAATAATTTTAGAGGTGCAGATGTTGTTGAAATTAATCCTAGTAAGGATATTAATAAAATGACTATTAAGTTGGGAGCTAAACTTCTTAGTGAAATGATTTAAATGAAGGAAGAAGAATTAACTAGATGCTTTATTGCAATAGATTTGCCTAGAGAGATTATTAATTCTCTTAAAGAAACACAAAAATTATTAAAAAAACAAAATCTTTTTAATGGAAATTTTACAGAGCCTGAAAATTTTCATCTTACCCTTAAATTTTTAGGAGAAATTGATTCTGAAAAAGCTGAAGAGGTTAAGAAAAAATTACATGAAATAAAATTTAATGAATTTAATGTAACTCTTGGAGAACCTGGATTTTTTTCAAGCAAGTATTCTGGAGAAATTAAGGTAATATGGGTTAAACTAAAAGGTAAATTTCTTTTTGAACTACAAAAAGAAATCAATGATAAATTAAATGGTTTGTTTGAAAAAGAAGATAAATTTATGAGTCATATTAATTTGGTTAAAATAAAAAATACTGGAAACAAAAAACAGCTTTTAGATTATTTAAGAAAGGTTAGGATTCCAAAAATGAGCTTTAAAGTGGATAAGTTTTATTTGAAGAAGTCTGAGTTGTTTGAAACAGGACCTATTTATAGTGATATTGATGGTTATGAATTAATTAAAGAAAAATATAGTTTAGAAAGCTAATCTTTATTTAAATATTTGTTGTTTTTTATTGATATATTTTGGAGTATATTCTTGTTTTTAAATAATGATTTATTATTCTTAATTTAATGAGAATTGACATAGAAAAGTTTGCTGAGACCTATATTAGAGAGGCTTTTAGACTCTCTAAAAAGAATCCTTCTCTAAACTCTTTTGATAATAATATAAGGGCATTTGTTTCTAAAAAACTAAAATTAAGTAAAAACTTTGTGGGTCATCTACACCATGCATTTCACTGGGAATTTTTTTGTAATAATAATTCTCTTTTAGAATATGTTCAGGCCCATGTTCCTGGAGAAACTAATTCTGTTAAACTTAAGAGTTTATATAAGGAGAGAGACATTCAAAATTTAAAAGAATTAATCTTAGATAAATATAAAACTTATTTAGATTCTAGAGTTTCTTCTTATGTTAATCCAGTTAGAAAAAAAGCTGGTTAAAATTTTAAAATGAGACCAGAATTAAAAGCTAGTTTAGAAGAAATTGCAAGTTTGAATATTAAACAAGTTCAATCTTTAGATTATATACCTAAAAGAATTGTTATAGGAACTTCTTGTGATGTCCCTAATAAAACTCTAGTTCTTAATTATACTGAAAATAGCTTTTTGAATATACAATTTGTTATAGGTAATAAGATTGCAACAGTGGTTTCTTCAACTTATACTCCTAAAAGAGATAAAGTTGAAGGTGATTGGTTTGTTGATGTAGGAAAATTTTTACAAGAAAAGTTATTAACCCCCTCTGCTTATTCAATAGATTAATTTCTTGGATTAATCTTTTAATTGATGTAAATTTACACTAATATTTATTAAGGAGTTTTCTTTGATAAGATTATGAAAAAAGGGGATAAAAAAATATTTGGATTTCTTGTTATTGGACTATTTATACTGCTTTTAATTGGAGTTTGCAGTGCTTATACTCGTTCTGGAAGTACTGGTGCAGTTTCTGGTGAGGGTTTATCTGTTACAGTAAGTTGTGATTCAGGAGATGTGATTACAGGTTCATCAACTTCTTATGGTAGTAATTGTGGTGGAAGTTGCCCAATTAGTTGTGGGACATGTTCAACAGGTGTTCGTTCATGCACTAAAACATTTAGTAATGATATTTGTGGAAGTGATTGTGCTTATAATTGTGCAAAATCAGGTACACTTAGTATTACTTGTTCTGATGTTGCTTGTACTCCTCAATCTGATGAAGATTTGTGTTCTGGAAAATGTGGATATTATCCTATTGTAGATAGATGTAATAATTTTAGAAATCTTAATTGTGGAGGTTGTCCATCTGGACAAGTTTGTAAGCAGTCTTCAAATACTTGTTGTACTCCTAATTCTGATGCTTCATATTGTTCTGGAAAATGCGGAAATATTACTGTTACTGATAATTGCGGAAATAATAAAATAATAGATTGTGGAGGTTGTTTATCTGGACAAGTTTGTAGCTCTTCTCATGTTTGTTGTACTCCTCAAACTGATGCTCAGTTTTGTTCGTCTAAGGGAATTACTTGTGGACATGCTTCAGGAATAGATACTTGCGGACAATCAAGAGATGTTTTTTGTTCTGGTTCATGTGATTCTGGAGAAATTTGTAATCCTTCTTCAGGTTGTTTTTGTGATTATGCTTCTGGAATGAAATCTTGTGTTGGAGGAAGTTGTATTTCTGGAAGTATTAGTTGTAGTAGTGTGGGTGAACCTGCGAATGAGAATGATAATTGTGTAACTACTGAAGATTGTATCTATGATGATAAGAATCTTATTTGTTGTCAAGGAAGGTGTGTAAGACCTAGTGTTTGTGAGAGTTCTAGTGATGATAGTTGTATTAAAAATTCAGATTGTCCTACAGATGAAGTTTGTTGTCAAGGAAAATGTAAAGAGAGTTGTAGTTGTAATAATAATGCTCTTGCATGTTCTGCAGAACAAGTTTGTTGTTCAGATGGAAATTGTGTAGATAGGTGTACTAGTGTTTTAGTTAGTGAAATTACTGGTAATTTTATTAGCGGTTTTGCTGTGCAAGAAGTTTGTCCTAGTGATCCCTGTAAAAAATGTACACTGCCTTCAGACTGTGATACAAAAAATTGTGAAACTTGTGTTCAAGGTAGATGTGCTAAATTACCTGGAGCAACTTCTTGTGGTGATGTTTGTTGTCAGTCTAGTGAAAAATGTTGTGATATAGATAAAGATGTTCCTCCTGTTTGTTGTAGTAAAGAAACTACAAAGGGGCTTCTTGGAGAGTCTAATTTAAAAGATTGTGCAAAAATTAATACTGAAGTTGATGATACTCCTGTTCGTTTAAATTATTGTAAAACAAATGGGTGTACAGGTGTAAAATCTAAATTATGTACTTCTTGGTCAAATATATGTTGTTTACCCGAAGAGGTTTGCAGAGAACAAACTGAAGGAATTAACACTCCCTTTTGTGCAACTTTGCTTGAAGATAATGAAAAATGTGATGATGGAAGAGACCCTTGTTATAAAATAAGTGAGGTAGGAAAAGATGCTGTTTTATGTTGCAAGGCTGGTGAAACCTGTGAAACAACTCCGGTTGGAAATAAAAAATTTTGCAATCCTGCTTCATGTAATTCTGGGCAATCTTTATGTAAGGGAATAAAAGATTATGAATGGAAAAGTCTTTGTTGTGAAGTCGGACAAAGTTGCTATCCTCAAGGCAATGGATACCCTCGATGTGTAAATAATCCCCCAAAATCTAGTGGAGATTCTGGGTCTTTAATAAGTTTAAATCATTTATCTTTATTTTTAAATAGAAATGCTTCATATTTTACCAGAGACGGAGTTGCATATATAATAAAACCTCATGGATTAGTCTTTAATGTTTCTGCAGAATTAATTTTTAAAAATTATTCTTTTGGAGATTCTGTTTATATTTATAAAAATGAGTCTTATTTTGCGGATTGTAATTTTTCTTCAATTGCTTTTTGGTCAGAAAAAGTTGGAGTAGCAGGAAAAAATATTTCTAATAATGAGTTTTCTTTAAATATTCCTGCACGGGCATTATCTCAAGATGTTGTTTTTGAAATCCAAAAAATAGAATTAACATGTTCGGGTTGTGAAGAGGTTGAGGATGTTATTAGATTTATAACTATCACAGAATTACTTGAGAATCTTAAAAAATATGATTCTGGAGAAATAACTAAGATAGTATTAAAAGAGTTAATAAAAGACTGGATTGAAAACTAATTTTACATAGACATAATTAGTGTTTCAGATAATTCTTTAGCTTTTCTATTCATAAAAATTAAATCTTTATCTTCAAAGTCTTCATGCCCAAATAGAAATTTATAATTTTCTAGGATTTTATCTTCAGCATTGTTTTCCTTTAAGTTTTTATAATTTATTTTTCCAACCCCATATTTTTTGTGAATTTCTTCTAAATATGTTTTTTCAGTATTTGATATTTTATTCATATCTATGTTTTTATATTCTTGATAAAGGTCAGATTCTTTTTCTCTTATTGATGATGTTTTATAATTTTCAATAGGATTAAGATTAGAGCATCCACTTAAGATCGGGCTTAGAGCTATTGCTCCTGTTAAAAGCAAGGTTACTAATCCTCTTTTAAATCCTTTATTTTCCATGATTTATATAGGTATAATTAGTATTTAAATCTTGTTATTGTTGTCACTAGACAGTTGTTATTTATTTAAGATTTGCTTGAAATCTAGAGATTTTTTCCTTAAAACCTTTGTTAGTTCTTCTTCACTAGCATTAAAAATATTAGATAAGGTTTTGAATTCTTCAAGAAGTTTTTTTGCTTTAACTGGACCTATGTTTGGGAATGCTTCTAAAATGTATTGCTTTTGTTCTTTTAGAGTTAGAGGGATTCTTGAGTGCAATGAAATCTCTTGTTTTGGTTTTAACTGCTGTTTTGCTAGGGTTATCAGATAGTTTGAAGTATCTTTATAATTTTGAGTAAAAATTATTGGAATTTGATAGTTTGTTATTATTGAAAGGATAAATCCTCTAATTGAATTAGGGTTTAATTTTGTGTCAGTCTTATATAACTCTTGTTCGTCAATTCCTTCTATTATTAATAATTGTAATGGATATTGTTTCATTTGTTTTAGTTGCTCAACTAGTCTTTTACTTAACATAGAAGAGATAAAATCAGAAACTGTTTTTCTTTCAATAACTGTTTTACCTATTAGATAGTCACCTATTTTTAATGATTGAATAATTAATTCTATTTCTTGATTATTTTGCTTTTCTGAAAGTTCTGCAAGAATCATAGAGTCTTTTTCATGAATGTCTGCAATTATTCTTGGAAGTATCTTTGGTTTGCTTGTTTTTCTTTTCTTAAATGAAAACGGGTTAAAGAGTGGCATGTTAATTAATAGTTAGATTGGATTTTATATCATGTAAAAGAATAATGTTTATAAATTTTAAATTTATCTATTAATCATGACAAATGGTCCTCAATTAGAATTTAAGTTTATGAAAGAAGGGAAGAAAAAATTTAGTGATGAAACTAAAATAAATCTCTCTGTGCTAGGGGCGATGATAGTAACTTATCCTCTTATTGATTATCTGGTACCAAAATTTTGTGAGTTTCAATATGATTTAGCACGAAATCTTACACAAGTTGTTTCAACATGTATGGATTATTTTAGATGATATTCTTTTTAAAATAATCTCTCTTGTTTCTCCTTGCCTAAGACACCTTCGGTTTCTTGAGGCTTCAACTTCCCATCCTTAAGAGAGATGCCTGCATCTAGGTCTTGTTTTACACTTTCAATTGCATTATACATTCTTTTTTCTTTTGCTTTTGAGGCATAATAAAATATTTCATCTAAAGTGTTTTTTGTTATTAAAATAATTAAACGACCTTTCATTAATCTTGCTGTTCTTCCTGCTCTTTGTATTTTTCTTATTGCACTGGGGATGGGTTCATAGAATATTACTGCATTAACCTCAGGAATATCTAGTCCTTCTTCACCTATTGAAGTTGAAATTAAAACATTAATCTCTCCTTGTTTAAATTTCTCAATTACTTCATGTTGTTCTTTTTGATTTAATCCAGAGACTACTCCTTTTTCATCTGTTTTTTTAGCCTGACCTACAAAGACTCTTGCATTAATACCTTGAATCTGATTGAGTTCTTTACAAATTCTTGTTCCTGTTTCTCTGTACTGAGAAAAAACAATTATTTTTGTTTTAGAGTTTTCTTTTATTGATTCTTCTATAATTGATTTTAATTCTAACAGCTTAGGATGCTCTATATTTTTTGCTAGAAGTTCGTTTATTTTTATATATGCTTGATTAAATTCAGGGTTTTTTACTATCTGCTGAACTGCTTTTGATTTTTTTTGCTCTGCTTGTTTGAACATCTCTTGAATATAATTATGTGCAGTATGAAGTGTTTGGGTTTGTATTAATTCTGAAAGATGAGATAATTTTATTGCTTGGGCACATGCACTTGCTCCTGACAAGAAATTAAAGTTTTTGTTTCCTGAATAAATTGCTTTCATTATATT
>JBAYNB010000030.1:0-10653 GCA_041679005.1 Candidatus Pacearchaeota archaeon | reverse complement strand
TGAATTTGTAAAACATTGTGATTATGATTGTGCTAATGGAGATTGCATTGATGAACCAGAACCTGTTTGTGGAAATGATATAATTGAACAAGGAGAAGAATGTGATGATGGTAATCTAATAAATGGAGATGGATGTTCTTCTATATGTAAAACAGAACAAACAGAATGTTGCACAGATGAAAATTGTACTGTAGATTATTATTCTGCTGGATATTGTGAAGATAATGATGTGTATAAAGAATTTCATGATTTCTTTTGTTCACTTGGTTTTTGTAATCAAAATATTACTCAGGTATTAATAACAGATTGTGGAAGTGATTCTTGTGATGCTTTTGGAAATAATTATTGTGAAAATAATTCTGTTTATCACTCAAGAACATGTTATAATAAGGGCTGTGCAAATGCAAGTTGTTATAATAATAATTATGATGAAAAAGTATTAGTTAATAATTGTACAAATGGATGTTCAAATGGAATCTGTAATCCAGTATGTTCTCAAGACAGTGATTGTGCTGATGATTATTATTCTGATAAATATTGTTCTAATGGAGATTCTTATAAAGACTTCCATGAGTTCTCATGCTCATCAACTGGAACATGTGAAGAAGACATAACAAAAAAATTAGTTAAAGAATGTGATTATGGATGTAAAGATGGAGAATGTAAGGACAAGAGCAGTGAAACTTGGTGTATTGAAACAAATAGTTGTGAATTAACTTATGATGATGAAGCAGAGTTTGATGATTCAGTAACTCTTAAAAGAACAGACCTTAATCAGACTCTTGATTCTATAATCCTTAATAATAGAGCTCATATTGATTCTGAAACAAATAAGACAAGTTCTTGTTTCTGGATAATTGTTATAATCTCTGCAATTGTTCTCCTTATAATTCTTATTATTCTTATGATTTGGATTTAGTAAGTTATTTAAACAAATCTTTCGTGTATAATTTAAAATGGGACGAGAAGACCAAATCATTAATGAAAGAAAAAAGAAACTTGAAGAGATTAAAAAACTTAAGATAAATCCTTATGCCCATAAGTTTGAGATTAAAGATTATTCTAATGAAATAAAAGAAAAATATTCTAAGTTAAAGGATAATGAGAAAAGTAAAGCTAAGGTTAAAATTGCAGGAAGAGTAATGACTGTTAGAGATTTAGGAAAACTCATCTTTGCAACACTTCAAGATTCTAATGATAAGATTCAGATTATTCTTCAAAAAGAAGAAACTAAAAAAGGATTTGATGTTTTTAAGAAATTCATAGACATCGGAGATTTTATAGGAGTTGAAGGGATAGTTATGAAAACCAAAACAGGGGAAATTTCTGTCTTGGTAAATTCCCTTGAGGTACTTACAAAATCAATACTCCCTCTTCCTGAAAAATATCATGGATTAAAAGATGATGAAGAAAAATTAAGAAAAAGATATCTTGATATTTTGATGAATCCAGAAATAAAAGAATTATTTATTAAAAAAGCAAAATTCTGGAGAACAATAAGAGAGTTCTTGCTTGAAAGAGGATTTTTAGAAGTTGAAACTCCTGTATTGGAAACTTCTGCAGGAGGAGCAGCAGCAACACCATTTAAAACACATCACAATGCCTTGGATATTGATACTTATTTGAGAATTTCCATGGGAGAATTATGGCAAAAAAAATTAATGATTGCAGGATATGGAAAAACATTTGAAATAGGCAGACAATTTAGAAATGAGGGCATGGATATTGAACATCTACAAGATTATACTCAAATGGAATTCTACTGGGCATATGCAGATTATGAAGATGGAATGAAGTTAGTTGAAGAGATGTATAAAAAAATTGCAAAAGAAGTTCTTGGAACATTGAAGTTTGAAACACATGGATATCAAGTTGATTTAAGTAAAAAATGGGAAATATATGATTATGAAGATTTAATAAAAAAACATACAAAAATAAATATTTATTCTGCAGACGAAAAACATATTAAGAAAAAATTAGATGAACTTAAAATTGAATATGATACAAAATCAGACAAATGGAGATTAGTGGACATATTATGGAAATATTGTAGAAAAAAACTTTCTGGTCCTGGATTTTTAATCAATCAACCAGTTGAGGTTTCTCCTTTAGCAAAAAGAAGTGAAGAAGACCCAAGAAAAGTTGAACAATTCCAAGTGATTATTGCAGGAAGTGAAATAGGAAATGGGTATTCTGAACTAAATGATCCTTTGGACCAAGAAGAAAGATTTATTGAACAAGCAAAAGCAAAAGAAGCAGGAGACACAGAAAGTATGGAACATGATAAAGGATTTGTAGAGGCCTTAAAATATGGTATGCCCCCTACTTGCGGATTTGGGGTTTCTGAAAGATTATTTTCATATTTAATGAATAAACCCATAAGAGAATGTGTTATATTCCCATTAATGAAGCCTGAGGAAGAAACTTCTGAATAATAATTATTTAGCTAAAATTTTTTGTAGTCCTTTTTTATAATTAGTTAATAATAATGCGTTTTTATAAGGAAATGAATTGATAATACCTGAATATACCCTTAAATTAACTGCTTCTCTTATTACCTCTTCAGTTAGCCCTTCTTTTAATCTTTCTATTGAAGCATTTTCAATATCTATGTTTCTTTCAAACATAAATGCATCAACTAATCTATGAAATCCTGAAGCTGTATTAAATTTGTAAGTTACAGCTATTTTATTAAAATATTTAACTTTCTCGTCATAATTATTGACTGCTGGTTTAGATAATCTATCTGCAGAATAATCATTTCCTTTTTCTAATCCTACTTTTATAGCAGTTCCTTTAACCATGGATCTAAATAAATTTGCTGAATGTTTTCTAAAGTCCTTAAACATTTTCTTTAGTTCTGCTAAGTGTTCATCATTAGAAAAAATATATCCTTTAGGATTGTCTTTGTTTTTTCTTAAATTTTTTTCTTTGAGATATTGTGCTTCTTTTAATAAGTATTTATAACTCAATTCATCTTTTCTGCATTCAGGAAGAAATTCATTAATTATCCTTTCTTTTTCATTATTGAAACATTCAAAATTAGAGTGTGAAGCACTAATTAACTTCTGAGCAAAAGAACCTTTGATAACAGAAAAATCATCTCTTAATCCTTGATTTTCAAGATGGTCTTCTAATCTAAAAATACTCATTTTGTGAGCAGGAGATTTTCTCCCGTCTGCTCTTGCAAGATTTTCAAATAAATTCCAAACTATTTCTGCAGTTTTTAAGGGGATAGTTAATGGAACTTGCTGGAAATCATGTTCAGACCATCCTGCATTTTTTACTCCATAAAAATTTAAAGTACTTTCTGGAAAATTGAGTTTTCTATTTTCATTAATTTTTGTTGTTAAATCTATGATATAATGTCTGTTAAATGGCTCTGGTCCAAATAAAGCCCTTTCTAAATGCACAGAAGATTTAATTGCATTGGACTCTGGTAGAGAAGTTAAAAAAATAGTTAGTGAATCTGAAGATATTTTCTGAGTGCCTAATAATGCTTTTTTTCCTCCTGCAGAGGATTTTGCAAAATTTAACCTTGATAAATATTCTTGTTCAGAGAGTTCTTTTAAATGAGAATAACTTCGAGTGATAATTTCTTTTTCAGAATTATAAATCTTAATTTCATTTGTATTTTTATTGAATTTCACAGTTCCAAACATCTGATAGTTTGGATCAATTATATGTGTTTTACCTTTCTGGAGATTTACAGTGATAAATGCGTGATTATTTGGAGCAATACCCTCCCCAGTAATTCCTTCATTAATATCTTTTATTCCATACCCCTCATATATTTTAGGGTTAAGGCCTGCTTGTTTAGCAAGAAGATAGAGTATCCCTGCATAAGTAAAACAATTACATTCTTTTTTTATTTCATGAAAAAATTTACCACAATCTCCTGATTTTATTGCTTCACTAAATCCATAAGAGAATTCAATAAATTTACCAGAATACATATAAGTCGCTATTTCTAAATCTGAATTTGTTCTTTTTTTATATTCAGAAATTATATTGTTTGCTTTATCAATTGATTGTTTTGGAAATCTAAACATTTGAGGTTGTGCACCCCTAAGAATTTTTAATGAACTAAATCAGTTATTGATTTTGTAAAAGAATAGCTTCTTTGATCTTTTTCAGCAGGAAGACCCTTTCCAGTAGCTATGCCTAACTGCTTATCAGATAATTTCAAGTAACTTTTCTTTGTAAATATTGGTTGATAATTATTTAAATTAGTGAATTTTTTTAAAGCACAAAGTTCTACTTCTGGCCAGCTTGATTTATCATTAAAATCTGCAGTAGCATTTACTAAATCTCCTTTTTCTGAGGTACTTAATGAATAATGCCCACTATAAGTTGTTTTTATGATATTAATTTCTTGGCTTACTTTTCCTTTTTTTAATTTTTTAGTTAATCCTTTTAATTTTAAATCAACTGCTTGGTTTGCAATCTGAGTAGTTTTACCGCTTCCTTCGATCTTATAATTATGTTCTTCAGCCATAAGAATAACTAATATTTTTGATTAAAAAGCTTTATGGTGAAGATTTATATATATTATAAGGTTATTAAAATAAACAATGACAAATCTGATAATTAAATCAAACATAAGAAAAACAGTAAAAGAACTTGATAAAGAAGGGATTATTGGTAATGTTGCAGAAGAAGTTGAAGAAGCTCTTGATAAGAAAATTGAAGAGGTTTTGAAAAAGGCAATTGAAAGAGCTAAAGCAAATCAGAGAAAAACATTACAGGCGAGAGATTTGTGATCTCTTTTTTCAAAAGCAAAAAATTTAGATAAACAAAAAAGGAGGTAAAAATAAAATGGCAAAAACAAAATTCCCTGCATTAGCAGTTATCTTATTAGTATTTGCAGTAATATGGATTTTAAATGATACTGGTGTTTTTTTAATTAACATACCATGGATACCTGTAATCCTTGCAATAATTGCAATTGGGATGATATTCAACAGATATAATAAATAAAATATGAAAATTAAGAAATCTGATTTAGTCTTATTAATTATAAATATAGTTTATCTAATTATATTTGCTTTTTTATTTTTAGGAAAAAAGAATTATGAATTCTTGCTTTATATCGGAGTGGTAATCTTCTTTTTAATCTTAATCAGTCTTCTTCATCTAAAAGTTAAGTTTAGTTATGATATACTCATTGGTTTAACTGCCTGGGGATTATTGCATATGCTTGGGGGAGCAGTTATTGTTAATAATGAGGTATTATACGCATACTGGATATTTCCTTTTTTAAGATATGATATGTTTGTACATTTTTTTGGTTTTGGAGTAACTACTTTGCTTGCCTATCACTTATTAAAACCATATTTAAGATTAACAAGTAGGTCTTTTCTAATTGGTTTCTTTCTTGTTTTAATTGCAATGGGATTTGGGGCACTAAATGAAATTATAGAATTTATTGCTGTTATTTTAGTTCCAGAAACCGGGGTTGGTGGTTATAATAATACAATGTGGGATATTATTTTTAATACTTTTGGGGGAATCGCAGGAGTTATTTATTTGAGATTAAGAAAAAGATAAATTTATTTTCTATACTTACATAGACCTTTTGAATATTTCTAAGCAATCTATACTTAACCCTGAAGGAGGTAGATAATAAAAAGAAAAAGAAGTTTCATTAATCTTTTTATATGCTCCAATTAAACTTATTTGAGTGTTGATATTTTTTCTTTTAAAAAAAGAATAAGCAGAGGTAAGTTGATTATTCATCTGTTTAATTCTTACACTTTCTCTATCTGGATTTAGTGAGCGTATTACTTTTGCTTCTATTATAGACAACTCGTGATTGAGAACTATTAAATCGCTTTTCCTTCTTCCACTATCAGAAGTTTTAACTTCAAGCCCGATTGCTCGGTAAGGGGGTTTTATTCCTAAAAGATTAAGTGTATCTTTATTTGATAAGAATCTAACAAAAGAATCATGATACTCATCACCTAGTTGTTGTCCAGTATTATTAATTATATGCCTCTTTAGATTCATTCTTAAAAAAAATTAACTGGGTTTTTAATTATTTATATAAATAAAAATGTATTAAAGAAAACAATCTATTTTTTCTTTTTTAGATAGTTAAGATAGAATAAAATTGCTATAATAAAAGCAGGAAGAGATATTGTTAATATTGCAATAAAATTATAGATATTAAAACTATTAATGGATATTGGAAGGGCAATCATCAAGATGTAAAATAATCCTGCTAAAGCAAAAGCTATTGCTCCGAATAATTCATATTTCCAAGAGATTATTAAAACAACAAGTAAAATAAGTGAAGGGATATTATGCATCAAAAGTCCTAGTAAGATTTGAGATAAAGATGAATTACCATCAAAAACATCTAATGAGAACAAAGCTAAGAAGCAAATAAATAATATTGTAAGAATTCTCGGTGACCAGAATAACCAAGGATTAATTTTCTTTTTTTGTTGAAATTTATTCCTCTTTTTCATAGAATAATAAGCAAAGAGAAGTATTTAAATGTTTTAAAACGAAAGATTTATAAGTAAGCATATCTTACAATAAGAAAGTAGGAAATATGAGGAAAAATAAAAATGACAATTGATATGATAAGAATGTCTTCAAAGGGGCAAATAGTAATCCCTCAAAACATAAGAACAGACATATGTGCTTCAGAAGGAACTATGTTTGCAATAGTTAGTGGAAGAGATAGTATTATTTTAAAGAAAGTTACAACACCTTCAAAAGAAGATTTAATTTTTGAACTTGGAAAAATAGCAAAAGAAGGAGCAAGAAGAGCTCAAAAGCTAGGCATTGAAGAAAAAGATGTTCCTAATTTAGTTCATAAAGCAAGAAAAAATAAATAAAATGAAAAGTAGGACTTTTCATAAACTCGCTTTAGGAGGTAAGGCTTCGTAAAATGAAAATTGTAGTAGATACAAATTTCTTAGTGTCAGCGACTCAATGGGATTATAGTGTAAGTTATAAGTTATTACAAAAATTAATAAGAAATAATACAGAGATATTTACAACAAAAGAAATATTAGAAGAGTTCACAAAAGTTTTAACAAGAGATTTTTTATATAATGAAGAAGATACCCAAAATATACTTAATAAAGTCTTACAATTTTTAACTATTGTTATTCCAATTAACAAAATTGAAGTTGTAAAAGATGATGCTGATGACAATAAAATTATAGAATGTGCTATTGAATCAGGAGCAGAGTATATTCTTTCTTATGATAATCATCTTCTTAATTTAAAAGAATATCAAGGGATTAAGATAATCAAACCTGAAGAGGCTTTTAATTTGATATAACTTTTTAAATAGTTATTTATTTTTACTTATTTTTCATATATGGTTCGCAGATTTTCCAGGCTAAATCCATCTTGTCTTTTGCTCTGTAGAGTTTTTCTGCTGTAGCATATAACTTTATAGCAAGGTTTTTTCTGCCCTTTTTTATGTCTTCATCTGCTTGCTTTACAATATCATCGGCAAGTTTTTCTATAAAAATGCCTGTTTGGTCATAACTCATATTTCCAATAGACTTAGCTAATTGTTCTAATGAACCTGTAAATCCTTTAACAGTTTTAGGGTGTTTTGACATGACTAAAAAAGAGATATAAAATATATAAACACAGGTATTTTTAACTATATATAAAAAAGGTAAAATGTCAAACAAAAAAGGAAATTAATTATTATTGCAGGGATTTTAATTATTATATTGGTCTTTTTTATTATATTATACCTAAAAACAGGATTTCTCCAGACTTCTTCAATAGACACAAGGGATTTATCTAAGTGGGAATATGAAAATGAGATAATTAAAGGAGCTGAGGGATTTACTCTTCAAGATTCAAATGAAACTTGTTGGTACTTGATTCACGGCTATACATCAACTCCTGATGAGATGAAAGAACTTGCTGAAAAAATAAATAATGAATTCAATGAAACTGTTGTTGTTACAAGATTAAATGGGCACAGTATGGTACCGAGCAAAGTACTAAACCTTTCGCTTGATGATTGGTATGAACAAGTTGATTTTGAATTAGTAGAATTATCTAAAAATTGTAATAAAATAAATATTGTTGGTTTTTCATTTGGAGGAACCCTAGCAACAAGACTTGCAGAAGAAAAAGAATTTAATCATATTTATCTAATTGCTCCTTATTTTATAACTACTTATCATTTTTATTATGGATTTACTGCTGAAACCCATCTAAATCTTTTTTCTTCTATCTTACATTATTCAAAAAAGACAAAAACAGGAGAAATTAATTCTCCAGAAGGATTGGAACATCATATTGCTTATTGGAATATGCCTTTTTCACCTGTAAAAAATTCAAAAGAATTTTTAAAAGAGACTTTATCAAAGGTCGATATTATTACCGAACCATTATTAGTCCAACACTCTAAAAAAGACTTTGTTAGTGATGTTAAAAGTTCAATTATAATAATAAATAAAACATCATCATTAAAAAAACAATTAATCTTATATGAAAAATCAAATCACATTCTTCCTGAAGATTATGATAAAGATGAAGTTATAAAAAATATAATTGAATTTGAAAAAAATTTAAGAAATTAGATAAAATTTATTGATTCTATTAAAATAAATAAAGATGAATATATAAATTTTTTAAAGATTATAAATATAACTTAAATTATATCTTCTGACAAGTTCCACCTAAAGATTTGTCGCATACAAACTTTTCATTTGATGCACAGTTTGACCAGCAAGTATTATTACAGCTATTCGGAGTTTCAGTAGGACAATCATTCGGGTCTGCAATACATGTGCCTCCTGAAGCCTCACAATTAAATAATTTATGTTCTTCACAATTTGCCCAACATTGACCATTGCAACTATTAGGAGTATTAACAGGACAATTTTCAGAATTTATAACACAACTCCCTCCAGAAGAATTATCACAATTAAATATTCTATTATCTTCACATGCTGACCAGCATTGACCCTTACATTCATTAGGAGTTGAACCACTACACTTAAGTTCAGAAGAACCGAAAATAAAAAATCCTAAAATTATTATAACAATTAATACAACGATAGATATTATCCAAACTTTTTTGCTGACCATATCACCCTCTCTTAAGTTTATTAAATATAAGTTATATTTAAATCCTTTTAAAAATATAAAAAGCTGATTAGATAGTTTATAAGATTAACAAAACAGAAGATTTTTAAACCATAAGACCTCTTTATTATTATATACCCCTCAGGTTTGCACTGCAACCCTGAGTTTTAATATTCCTTGTAAAGTTTTATTAATACTATTCCTGTGAAGTTAATATGGGAAATAATAGTGATGAAAGAATTATGATTTTTATTGATGGAAGCAATCTTTATCATATTCTAAAAAATCTATTATATACCAAAAGACCAAATGATTTTAATTTTGAGAGATTTGTAAATTATTTAACTAAAAATAGAAAATTAATAAAAACATATTATTATAACTCTCCTTTAGATAGAAAAAAAGATGAAGAAGGGTATATAAAACAGCAGAAATTTTTTGATAAGATACAAAGAATTATCGATTTTAATTTTGTTTTATGTAGAATGCAAAAAAGGAAAGTTGATGGTAAAGTTATATATGAAGTTAAAGAAGATGATATTCATCTTGCAGTAGACATGGTTAAATTTGCTTATAAAAATGAATATGATAAAGCCATACTTATAAGCAGTGATGGTGATTTTGTTCCTGCAGTTCAGGCTGTTCAAGAGAAAGGAAAAAAAGTTGAAAATGTTGGTTTTGAAAATAAATTTTCTTATCATCTAAAACAAATCTGCGATGATTTTATAACCCTAAAAAAAGGAGAAGTTGAACAATTTTTTGATTAAGATGTCAAACAAATCTAAAGGTTCTAATGCAGAAAGAGAATTATATCAGATGTTTGTAGATAATCATTACAGGGCTGTTCGTGTTGCTGGCTCTGGAACTATGGAAAATGCTGATTGTGATATTATCGCAGGCAAAAAAGGAAAAAAGTTTGCTGTTGAGGCTAAGTCCTGTAAAAAACTACCAAAATATATTACAAAAGACCAGGTAAACAGATTTATTACTTTTTCTGAAATTTTTGGATTAAAACCAGTTATAGCTGTTAGGATAAACAGGATTGGATGGATTTTCTTAAACCCCAAAGAGATGGAAGATTCTGGAAAAAATTGGGTAGTTAATGAAGACATTATTAAGAAAAAAGGGACTAAATTTTCTCAGTTTTTTGGTGAAAAGATAAAACCAAATAATGCTATTCCAGATGATAAAACTTTAAAAATAAGTGAAGACATTATTATTGATGAGAAAGAGCTGGATAGCCTTACAGGGGCTGATTATTCTGATTCTAATTAGTTTTGTAAGTGCAAGTGTTATAATTAATGAAGTTGAATTAAATCCTAATGATGAGTGTAATGATTGCACTGAGTGGATAGAATTATATTCTGATAATGAAATTAATTTAAGTGGGTGGGAAATCAAAGATGCTTCTAATAATACCTTTAGTTTAAATTTTTCTTTTCAAGGATATTATATTATAGATAATTTAAGTATTTCATTAAATAATGCTAATGAAAAACTATTCTTATATAATAATTCTAGGCTAATCTTTGAAACACCTTTATTTTCTGATTCTTCAAATGATAATAAAACCTG
>JBAYNB010000029.1:0-10705 GCA_041679005.1 Candidatus Pacearchaeota archaeon | reverse complement strand
ATAGTTCTATAATTAATATAAACAAAATATAATGATAAAAACAATTATTTTTGATTTAGCAGAAGTTTATCTTAAAGGGATAATTGGAGTTGAAGAACATTTAGAACCTCTTTTTCAAATAAGCAAAGATAAGATTTATGATTTGTTAAAAGGACAGAATTTCATTAATTTAATGAATGGAAAAATTTCAGAAGAGAAGTATCTTGAAAATATTCTTTCTAAAAACAATTTTGATGTAAGTATAATTAACTTAAAGGATGCAATCAGAAAAAATTTTTTAGAGATTGAAGGAACCCGAGAGATTATTCTTGAATTAAAAAACAAAAATTTTAAATTAGGTTTGCTTTCTGTCCACTGCAGAGAATGGATAAATTATTGTAATAAAAAATTCAATTACCATGAATTATTTGATTCAATTTCTTATTCATTTGAAACTTCTGTTTGTAAACCCGATAAAAAAGCATTCAAGATTATCTTAGAAAAACTTGATACAAAACCAGAAGAATGTTTATTTATTGACGATTCATTAAAAAATATTCAATCTGCACAAGAATTAGGGTTGAATACCATTCATTTTAAGAATCCTGTTCAATTAAAAGAAGAATTAATTTCTTTTGGAGTTCTTTGATTAAATCTTAGCCATTCCAAAAACAGTTTTTATCGCTACAATTATTGTTGCAGGAATAAATAATACTAATAATGCTGCAAAAGTTGATGAAACAAAGTCTCCAATTCCAATTCCAATTAGTGAACCTAAAGCACTTTCCATACCAAATCTACTAACAATTACAATGACTGTTCCAGTTATTAGAAATGTTTGGGAATCTCTCCCATTAGCATTAATTGAAGCTCCAACAATTATTCCGAGAATTACTAAGATGAGATAAATAAAACTACTATATTTTGCTAAAGCAGGAATAGGTATTAATTTTGTAAATAATCCAATTACAACTGCAAGAATAACTCCAATTAGAAATGCCCAGGCACCTACAGAATTTTCTTTGGATTTAATAACCATTTTATATTTTTATTAAGTTCAGTGGAAATTTCATATTTCCTCTAGATTTTATTGCCCTTTTAACCTCATTTATTATAAATAACTTATCTATTAAATTATATAAACTTTTTGAATATCTTATTTTAACTATATTTTCCAAAATAAAAAACTTTATAAACCATATTAACTGAAGAATGATTACACATGGAAAACAAATCTCTCAAGATTTTAAGTTTAAGCATCTTATTCTTAATTGTTATTATGAGTTCAATTAGTGCTTTAAGTATTACAAGTTCTTCTACTACTCTTTCACAAGAGGGAGGAAGTTTTATTTTAACAGTTTCTGGAGCAACTGAAAATGAAAGTATATCTTTTTCTGTAACAGATTCTGAAGGAATTCTTGCAGAAACTAATATTATTGATGATTTAGAATTAGATGGAACTTCTGGAACAACAGAGTCTATTAATTATGTGGTGGATTCTAATTTTGATTTTGAGTTTGGAAAAGAATATTCTATTGAAATAACTGCAACTGAAGAGGGAGATTTAACAAATAATAATACAATTGCATTAACTTTTGCACCTACACCTTTCTATGAAGGAGAAAATCAAGGAGATTTAGAAATTTCTAATATAGAGTTTGATATTTTAGAAGGATTTGGAGATGATGAAGATTATTGGCACCCTTTTGATGAAGTAGAAATAACTTTCAATATAGAAAATGTAGGAGATTGGGATGATATTAAAGATATTAAAATTGAAGCTTGTCTATGGGATGAATTGAAAGGAAAATGTATTTTTGATGAAGATGATATGGAAATAGATGAAGATGAATTTGATTTAGATTCTGGAGATGATTTAGATGTAACAATAACTTTAAAGATTGATGCAGATAAATTAACTGAAGGAAATAGAGATTATACTTTTTATGTAAGAGCAATTGGAGAAATAAAAGATAAAGATTATGAAGAAGATGAAAAAGAAACAGGAATTTCTGATTTTAAAGAAATTGACATAATCACAGATGATAATTTTGTAATCATAGAAGATATAAAGTTCCAACCAGATACTGTTTCTTGCGGAGGAATTGTCGAATTAACAGCAAAAGCGTGGAATGTTGGAGATGAAGATTTAGAAGACGATGAAGTTTATGTTAGAATATATAATAAAGAATTAGGAATAGATGAACTTGTTGAATTTGATTCAGGAATAGGTTCAATGGATTATGAAAAGATTAGTTTATCTTTTGAAGTTCCTGAAGATATTGAAGAAAAGACTTATATGATTAAATTAACTGTATATGACGATGATAGTTTAGGCGATGATGATATTTTTAAAACAGATGAAGAAGATAGTGAATCTTCATATCAAGGATTTTTAAAAGTAGAAGGTTCATGTTCAGTTATTCCTTCTGTTTCAGTTTCTGCAAATTTAGAATCTGAGGCAAAAGCAGGAGAAGATTTAGTTGTTAAAGCTACACTTAAAAATACAGGAGATAAATCAACTACTTATACCTTAACAGTAGAAAGTGGTAGTTGGGCAGTTTTAGATAGTATTAATCCAACAAGCATTACATTAGATGCAGAAGAATCAAAAGATGTTTTAATCACATTGAATGTAAATAAAGATGTTTCAGGAGATAAAGTATTCGGTATAGAAGTTATTTCAGAAGGAGAAACAATACTAAACCAACCTGTTCCAGTTACAGTTCAAGAACAAACAGGATTTAATTTTTTAGGAATTACAGGAAATATGATATCAGAAGGAAATTGGTATTTATGGGGAATCGGAGCATTGAATGTTCTTTTAATAGTAGTTATTATAATCGTAGCGTTAAAAGTTGCAAAGAAATCCGAATAAATTTATTATTAATTTTTCTAAAATGAGTGATAAAGAAATTTATCTCAATTTGAATAAAGTGGAATTAGTTGGCTGGGAATATAATAAATCATTTGATAAAGTTGCCCGATTTGTTGAAGACATTAAAAAAGGAGACAGCTTTCCAAGCGTTCCAGTTAAAAAAATAAAAGACAATCTTTATTCATTAATTTATATTTCTGAACGATGGGATTTTATAGAAGATGGAGGTCATAATAGAGCAGTTGCACATTATATAACAAATAAATCTCTTAAATGCAATCTTGTTGGAAAAGGTCTTCCAGTTCCGCAAAATGTACAAGTTTCAATAAATATATTTCTTTATTCTTTTAATTTATTTCTTCTCAAAAATCTTTTCATAAATTTTCTTGAAAAAATTAGTTTCTTTTTCCATTTTAATAATTGCAATTCCAAGTAAATAACCTATAAATGCTCCAGCAATTATATCACTTAAAAAATGTAATCCAAAATAGATTCTTGAAAATGCAATTAAACTAGCAAATGAAATCCAGACATATTTGAATTTAGGAAATTCTTTTGATAAAATAGGAACCGCACAGAAAACCAACATCGAATGAAAAGATGGAAAAGAAAAATTCCAAATTAAATGACTAGACTTTTCTAAAATAGGAATAATAGAAACAAGCCCTTCTTGAAATGGCCTTGCTCTTTTTATAGAAAATTTTAATAAAAAACTAAATATTGCAGACAAAATAAGAGTGAACCATAAAGGTAATATCCATTTTCTTTTATGTTCTTTCCATAAAAACAAACTTGTCAAAAAGAAAAAAATTATTATAGAAGAACTAATGAATGTTATTCCCATAAAAAATTCGTCAAAAAAATTATTTTTAATCTCAGAGATAATTTTAATAATTTCAGAATCAAAATATAAACTTAGGAAAATAAATAAGACAATGAATATACCAATAATAATTACTCTTTTTTTCATAATTTAAAAGACATTAAATTATTTAAATAGATTTCCACTATAATTTTTATGAATAAAATCTCAAGACAATTTATTAATATTTTTTTTAGATACTTAATTTTAATTATAATTGCTTTTCCAAATTTTTGGATTTTTTATTTTGTTTTTACTCCCCTTACAGTTTATCCAGTTTATTTTTTATTAAATATCTTTTTTGATGCTTCTTTAATGGAGAATATTATTTTAATCAAAGGATTCCCCATAGAATTAATTCCTGCATGTATTGCTGGTGCAGCTTATTATCTTTTATTAATTTTAAATCTTTCAACTCCGAAAATCAAACTTAAACAAAGAATACAAATGATTTTATTTTCTTTCCCATTTCTTTTAATTTTAAATATTTTGAGAATCTTTTTTTTAAGTTTAGTATTCCTTTCAGGAAATTCTTTTTTTGATTTTGCTCATAGATTATTCTGGTATCTCGGAAGCACTGCTTTTGTAGTTGGAATTTGGTTTATAGAAGTAAAAATATTCAAAATAAAAGAAATTCCTATTTATTCCGATATAAAATTTTTATATAGAAAATCTTTCTTAAGAAAATAAATGAAGAAATCCTAATGTTCCTAGGAGGATAATAATTCCAGCAATAAATACTCCCAAGGAGATTGCCAAAATACTTTTCTTTCTATCTAATTCTAAAATCCATGAAACCAAACATCCACTCCATGCTCCTGTAACTGGAAGAGGAACAGCTACAAATAAAACTAATGCTAAAAAACCAAGATTTGAATATTTTTTTTCAAATTTATCTACTTTTTTTTGGAATTTTTCTATATATTTATTATAAAATTTATTATAAATTTTAAATTTCATAAAAGCTTTATGAATATTATCTAAGAAATAAAATATAAAAAAGATTACAAGGATATTTAATAAAATCACCAGAGAAAAAATAAATATTATTGGAATATTATTTTCTATAGCATAAATAATTGCAAGAGGCAATCCTCCTCTCAATTCACTTATTGGAAGTATTGTAAGAATCAAAGAATAAATAATTTTAAAGTCCATAATAAATTATTTTTCTTTTAATTCATTAAGTCGTACAAGAGTTTCAACAAGGAACTTTTCTGTAACATCTAGTATTTCACAATTATTTACATTCAATTCATAACATGCCGGTCCTATTTGTTTTATGCTTGTTTCATTTCCTGGTTGAACTTGTACAAACATATATCTTCCTTGCAAATCACAAGTTGCATTTTCATCTTTAATCATATCAATCCCTACAAGATCATGTAATATCAATGCAAAATTTCCAACAGCAATAACTCCATCTCCATCGCAATTAAATCCTGTGCTATTATAAACTAATTTATTAATTGGAGTAAATTTTATTTCTCCTTCAAAAGGAATATCTTCTAATCTTCTTGGGTCTTTTCTAAGATTATATCTTTCTTCTAAATGATAAAAAACTAATCCCCCTGTATCTTTTATTACATTAAAATTTATTCCTTTGTATTCAAAATTTTTCATATTATTTATAACTAAATTTGTTGCTATAAAGATAATAATAAGAAGTCCTATCCCAATAAAAATTTTCTTTAATATTTTATTTTCAGATTTAATTTGTTCTTTCTTCGAAGGTTCTATTTCTTTTTTATCACAAGATTTAATTTTTTCTTCATTCTTTTCTACTTCAATATCTTCAAAAGTCTTTTCTTTTTCTGAATTATTATCTTCCTTTTCCATATTTATACATCTTCTTTTACTTTTTAAGTTTTATCGTATTTCAAGTATATTAAACAAAAACTCATCAGCTAGCTTTGTTAAGTTTCCTTTTTCTCCTTCAATGAAAACACAATTTTCTTCTTGAATTATCTTGCTAATATTTCCTTCAGTTATTTTAATAAAATTATCTTCACAAGATTTAATAGGTAAATTCCCCTCACAAATATCTCCTTCTAGACATGCAGACTGCATTCTTTGGATTATTTTATTCTGATAAAAGAGATTTCTATAAATTTCTAATTCTGCTTCTTCATTTTTAGAATAAATATACAAAGGTTTATTGTAATAGTTATCCAAAACATTTAAACTAGAATTAATTTCCTCAATTTGCGTAGGATTATATTTAAAAGTGAATAATAAATTGTTTATGTTTGTAATCCAAAAACCATTTTGTTCCTCAAATGTAAATCCATTATAATTTATTTTTTTTAAATTATCTTTTTCTCCTCCCAAAAAAGAATATCCAATCGTACTCGATATCATAATTCCTATAAGAATTATTCCCACAATTATTCCATTTCTTTTTTTTCTTTTTTCTTCTTTATATTTTGAAGTTATCTTTCTCATCAATTTAATTAATAGAAACAATATAAAAACTTTACTTTAACATAGTTTCCACTATTTTATTAAAAAAAAAGAAAAAGAAAAAAATAAAAAATTAAATTTATGCTTCTGTTATTTCTGTAGCAGCAGCTGTTGAAGTAGTTCCTTTCCAAGCCTTGCTTGTATCAGGTTTCTTATTTATAAGGTATGTAGCAGCATTTGCAGTGTCTACGATGTCGTATCCTGCAACTAATAATGCAAACTTGCTAGTTACATCTGAACTAGCATAACCTTTAATTAAGAATTCCCCTGAACCTACTCCAGTTGCATCTGTCCAATCAGAAGTACAATAAGCCCCTCCAACTAAACTAGCAGCAGCTGAATTAATACAACTTCCACCAACAACAATTACATTCTTTGTGCTATATGAACTTGTTTCTGTATCTTTATAGACAACATTTCCAAGTTTAGATCCACTAACACCTCCAGTAATACTAGCACCTACTTCTGCAAAGTATACTTCAGCATACATTTGTGTATCAGGGTAAGTTAATCTTGCCAAATACTGGTTTGTATCTGTTTGGTCTTTCAAAACATAAGTTCCCCAGTTAGTTAAATAACCAGTTAATTTAGTTTCATCCCAAGCTTGTTCATCATATCCTGTAAGAGCTGTGCTTGAAAATGCTATACTTTGAAGTTCAGAGTAAGTACTTCCATCATCTGTAGTATTGATAAAGATAACATTCTTTGCATCTGCATCAGATTTATCTTTGTTTTCTACAAATAATATACCTGGACTATCTTGGTTATCTGTAACATCTGTAGTGTCTAATCCACTATCTACAGAGAAATTATTAATAACCAATGTTCCAAATCCTGGATTTCCAGAAGCAGGGTCTGTAACAGTTGTCCAAATGTCATAAACACCTTCATTAACTGCAATTGCATCTTCAGATATTCCCGCAGCAGATATTCCAGCAACAGTAGTCCATGTTCCACCATCTACTCTATACTGAACAGTTGTACCGTTTGTGATATTTGCATAATCTTTCATCTGGAATTGAAGACTTCCTGTTGGTAACTCATATATTTTACCTGGTTTATAGGTATTATTAGTTGCAGCAGTCATTGTGTTATTCTTACTACTTACAACAACAGTATCAGTCAAAGCTACTCTTGGGTAGTCTTCTCCTGAAACAAGTTCTATATAAGGATATACAGCTTCTTTTAATGCAAAATCACTTGAAGTTACATTAATGTATGTAGTGTTTATTGCACCTACAGTAGCTACAGTATATACCTGACTATTTATAGTAATTGTAGTACTTTGATTTCCGTATCCAAGATTTTTGTCTACAATATCATAAGAAGTGCCTGTGATAATATCTTTAAATGTAATATCATCATCAGCAACCCCATCAGCATCTACTGAAAGTTTTGTAATTTGCATAAAATGTTCATAATTACCACTATTCAAAATGAAATAACTATCTTTATCCAATGCTTGTCCTTCACCAACTTTGATAAGGTCACTATTGTCATCTTTCAAAGTATCTTTGTAAGCAAATGGAATTGTTTTAGTATATCCATTTTTGTCAGTTAGAGTTAATTGAAGTTCTCTATCTCCTCCACTTACAAGTTTAAGTGCAGTTCTTTCTGTATCTTCTTCACCAGTAAAAACAGGACCATTAACAACATCTTTGAATTGAATTTCCATAGTTCCAAATACAGGATCTACAAATGATTCTCCAACAAGAACATCATTTTCATCATTATCTGGAGCTACAACAGCAATTACCATTTTTGTTAAATTCTGCATACCTAACGAATTAGATGGTGTCATGTAAACAAGTGTTCCATCAATATCAACATCTTCAGAACCTGTTTGCACATTACTTGTAGTTTCAAGAGTTAATTTATCAGCACCAAGTTGTATTTCAACATATCCTGTTCCAGTATCTCCTGTTCTGAAAACAGTATCTGCATATAAATCAACTTCTGTTCCATCATCAAAAGAACATGTTTTTGTTTGTCCTTGTGTAGGTGTTTTATGAATTGTTTCTCCCCCGTAAGTTACATCTATGCCTGCTTTAGTTGTTGTATCAGAACTAAGACCAATTAATGTAACTTCAAAAGTCTTATCATCAATAGTTAATGATGCAGTAGGACTTTCTGTAGTCAATTTTGTAGCTGATGCTCCTCCAAGTAATACAAGAGTATTATCGTCAGTAGCACTTCCTACAGTATATTCTTTTCCGAAAAGAGAAATTTTTTCACCTTCAGAGTCAGCTGCAGTAAAATTTACTGCTTTACTAAATGTAACAGTTAAGTTGTACACTTCACGTCCACTAGTTGTTTCTAGATCTAACATAAGAAGCGGGTCATCATAGTCATTATCTGAATTACCAAATTCGAATTTGTTATAATCACTAGAACTACCAATTGCTATTGTTTGTTCATAATCATAACTAGTTCCTCCATCATCTGTGAAAGTACCGTCTGCAAGAACAGTTCCTAATTCAGTATTTGTTAATGTTTGGATGTTTTCTCCTAATTCATCATTCAAATAAAGATAATCAGAACCACTTGCTAAACTTTTAGCATCTCCTCCAGTAACAGTAGTAGTACTTTCTCCTGAAGTAACATCATCTTGCAAATCCAAGTTTATATTATATGCTTGAACTTGGTCTGAATCAGAAACTCCTGAACCAGTACCATAGACTATTCCAACATCTGCAACTCCTCCAACCACAAAAGGATTAGGATAATTAGCTGCAGTTGCAACTCCTAAAGTTAAACCAACCATCAATGCACTAGTCATAACAGCTGAAATTTTCTTAAAATTTATTTTCATATTTATTTTTTTTAACCTCCTTTCAACTCTATAATCATGTTGTCTATGACAACCTCCACTCAACTAATAGCATAGGGTAAGCTATTCATCGAGATGAGCATAATCCCCTATAAGAACACTCTAATTGAGTGCATGATTAAGCTTAGTTATTTACTTTAAAAAGGTTGTCGCAAGATTTTTCTCTTTTTTCAATTTTTATCGCAATAGTTAGGTTTTTTCTTATAAATGTTATGGTGTCACTTAATCATTAATATATATTAATCCTATATTAATTTTTTGGGACATAAAAACATTTATTAATATAAGGTAATTAACAATATTATGTATTAAATTAAATTATATAAATTAAAACTATATATTATATTTATATATATTAAAATAAACCATATAAGTCCTCGTCGAGAATGTCTAAAACAAAAATAAGAGAAATAACAATTACAGAATCTAATGGAACTTTTTCTGTTTTCAAAAAAATAAAGAATTCAAAGAAAGATTATGATTTTTCTGGAATTTTAGCATTAAGGCAACTTTTGAGCAATGAAAAAGCCAGAATGTTACATATAATAAAGACACAAAGACCAAAATCCATTTATGATTTAGCCAAAAAATTAGAAAGAGGTTTTAAATCTGTAAATGATGATATTAAACTTTTAGAGAGATTTGGGTTTATTGAATTAATTGAAGAAAAAACAAAAAATCGTAGAAGATATAAACCCGAAATAGTCGTGGACACTATCATAATAAATTTAAAAATTTAATAATAAACATTAAAAAATATTTCATAATTTGAAAAAGGAGTTGTAGAACCTTTAGAATTTCCAGTTACATTTCCTTCTTTAATTATTATCCTTTTTTCTCCTTCTACAATTATTTCCAACCCATATCCTTTAACAGGCCTATCTCCTTCAATTTTCCAACTTTCTTTTACAATTTCTTTTAAGGTTGAATTTAATACCTCACAAGTATCTCTTTTATCTATACATTTCTTTTTATCATAACAATCAAATATTAATTTTTGTACAGGAAGATATTCTAAATTATCTCTACAATCTGTAGTGTATTGTAACATCGATTGAATAAAACTTTCAACCTCATAACTTTCTACAGTTTCCTTTTCTGATTTTCCCAGAGAAAAACTAAGGAAAATGAGTAAAATTACAGCTACTATAATCATAATTAATGCAAATCCTACCATTTCTTCCTGTCCAGATTTTCTGGATAGTAGGGAAAAATTTCCCATTTTTTTATATTGTCTATGTTTGTTTTTCATTCTTTATCCTCTGAACTAACCATTAAAAGTGCTAATTCACATTTATCATAAACTTCATCATTATAAAATTCTTTTTTACATAAAGAAACAAAATTTGAAATTGGAGGCAATGAATTAACCTTTCTTGAAAATAATTTAATAATTCCACAATTTTGATAATTTGTTGTTGTGCATATGTTTTCATTATTTGGATAAACTTTTCTTATTTCTATCTCTGCAACTCCCCAAAATCCTGAATACTTTTCAATATTATCTTTTAACGACATAATCTTATCTGAATCAATGCAATTAATTTTATTTCCTCCAAATGATGCACCACATGAAAATTCAGGGGAATTTGCTAATTTTGTTACAAGTAATAATGCGTTCTTTTCTTCAAGGATTGTTGCAGATTCTTTTAATTTAGAAAACCTAAATACTAATACAAACATTCCAACCATT
>JBAYNB010000028.1:0-11343 GCA_041679005.1 Candidatus Pacearchaeota archaeon | reverse complement strand
TTTTCAATTTCTAATTTTCTTATTAATAGATATTTTGGGTCTGTTTTCTTTAGTGTTTCAGGTAGAATGTAAATTTCTTGATTATAAGAACGAAGTAGTCCTATTATAATTAATGTGTCTCCTTGAGATATATCCTGAAATTTAATTAAATCATCTCCAAATGCTCTTGCTCTAATCTGTCCTGTTCCATCATCAAGAGTTATTGAAGCAAATTTTCTTTCACCTTCTGATTCAAATTTATCAATTACATTTGCAATAAGATTTATTCTTAAAACTTTTAAATTTCCTAGTTCTACAAACTGAAGTCTTTTGTTTGCTTCTTGACTTTCTTCAAATATCTGATTTGCTTTAAGAAGGTCTCCAATTTTTAGTTTGTATGCTGTTTCTCTTTTTTTAAAGTCCGCCATGTTTGAAATTCGTAAAGAGGTTTTAAAAAGATTTATGTTCTGGGAGATTAGAAATATTTATAGAGTTTTGAAACTTAATCCTTTAATGGATTTGGTTAATGAAATAGGGGATTTAGAATCAAATATTAAAAAAATTCATAGATTCTACCAAGAAGCAATTATTACTAATCAACCAAGTTTAGCTTCTGATTTTGCAGACCAAATTTATGAATTGGGATTTAAAAGATATAAATTATTAACTGAGCTTGCACATTATTTAGACAAGACTATTAAAAATATAAAACCATATAATACTGAATTCACAATTAAAAAGTTAGAGGATTATAAAATTAGGTTAATTCCTGTTTTGAAGGACCAAAAAAAGAAGCTTAAGGATTTGGAAGATCTTTTATATAATCAAAGATTACAAATTTTTTTAAAATAATTTAGTTAAATTAATTGTACAAACCCAGATTTGGGCTGGAAAACATCCCCAGATTTTTTGAGTTTTTCTAGAGCATCATCAAATTCTAGGTCTGAGAATTCTTTTTCTAAGGTTTGTTTTAAAATATCTAGTGGAACCATTTTTCCGTGTTTTTCTTCAAGTTTTTTTACTGTTTCTTTAAGAAGTATTATTTTATTTCTCTGGCTTGATGAGGTTGATACTGAAAATCTGTCAATATCAAACATCTTTGTTTCAGGGTCATAACCTACTTGCATTAGATAATAGTTTGTAAGTCTTATAGCTACTTGTGCATCTTCTTTTTCAACAGTTTGTGAAAGTCTTGTTTTTGCATGAGCTTCTGAAAGTCTTACTAATCCTTGTAATTGTCTTGCAGAAATAGGAATAGATTTAGTGCTTCCTACTGACTGCATGTTTCTTAATTTAACATAAAAATTTTTTATTTCTTCTACTGCTTCTTTAGTTAGTTTTGGTTCGCATTTTTGTTTTGAATAAGCAATATATTTTCTGAATAAATCTCTATCTACTGTTGGTTTTCTTCCTTTCATTTGATGAGAATCTAAAACATGAGTTGCGATAGCTGTGTCTAATTTTGTATTTGGTAAATCTCTTAGTATAAAAATTAAATCAAATCTGTTTATTAGGGCAGGAGGTAAATCTATTTGTTCTGTAATTGACTGAGTTGGTTCAAATCTCCCATATTTTGGGTTTCCTGCAGCAAGGACAGAAGTTTGTGCAGTTAAACATGCCTGGATATTAGCTTTTGATATTGTGACTGTTTGTTGTTCAAGAGCCTCGTGCATAGCACTTCTATCTTCAGGAGTCATTTTTTCAATTTCATCAACACAAATAACTCCTTTGTTTGCAAGAACCATTGCTCCTGCTTCTAAACTCCATCCTTTTAAGAATTCATCTCTTACAACTGTTGCAGTTATTCCTTTTCCACTTGCTCCCATACCTACAACATATCTTCCTTTTGGGGCAATATCTGAAACAAATTTTAAAACCTGGCTTTTTGCAACTCCTGGGTCTCCCATTAAAAATAAATGAATGTCCCCTCTTTGCACTGAATTGTCTGTTTTAGAAACCTTTCTTATTCCTGAAAACATTTGCAAAACTAAAGCTTCTTTAATTTCTTCATAACCATAAATACTCGGAGCAATACTTTCTCTTAATTTTTTAAATAATTCTGGGTCTGCTGCTAGTTCTTGAATTTGTCTTTCATCTTCTTCAGAGATTTCTAGGTCTTCATAACTTGATTCTAAGGGAATTAAATTATTTGCTTCAACAGCTAAATCAAATCTTGTTGATATTGCTCCTGTTGGAAGAGGCACTGCAACTTCTTTTAAAATTCCTAAAACTCTTACTTTACTTCCAGGAGTTGTTTTTTCTTCCATTCCAGGTTCAACTAAATCTTCTTTTAAGAAAACAGGAAGTCTTCTTGGTTGTTCTCCTCCACTTAAAGATTCTGGGGCTTCTTCAATCATTAGTCTTTGTGCATCTACCATTGTTTTGCTGATAAGCCTGAACTGACCCTTTCTTCCACAAGAACATCTGCTTGGCTCACGAAACTTTTTTTCTACTTGTAAAACTGATATAACTGTTCCGCAAGAGGGACACTCAAATTTAGCATTAACAACCTGAGGACGAACCTCTGAAGTTTGTCTAACTAATCCTTCAAAATAAATTAATTGATTAAGATGTTGTGAACGAACATTTCTTATTTTTACTTTTTGTGTTTCAGGAAGATTATTTAATCTAATTCTTGGAAGTTTTATTAGTCCTGTATCTTCTAGTGCTGTTTCAAGAACCTGTAATATTTCTTCTGGACTGCTTATCAGAGCTTCTGCAAGTGTCGGGGAGTTAGATGAAAGGTCTTCAAAATTTATGAAAATAACTTTTCTTCCTTTTCTTATACTTTCTCCAATTTGTTTTTTATAAGTTTCAAAAAAAGCTTTAGCTTCACTTATAAGTTCTTCAGTTCCTTTTTTTGCTGACATGTTTTATCCAAGGAACCAAGGTTCCTTAGATGTATCCTCCTTTAATTTAGATTTTTGCATTCTCTTTTTTTATTAACCTCTTATTTTATCTATATTTATCTATATTTTATTGAACGAGTTAGATATTTTATTTATTGATAATTGGTTGAATGATTTTTAAGTTGTTTTTCATTAGCTTAATTTTTTATCATATCCTTATGTTTTTGTTCAACTTCACTTTTTTTCTTATTTCTATAAAGTGTTAATAGTATTTTTCTTTATAAACAATTGTTTATTTTAGAATAGTGTTATATAAAATATGCTTCACAAACAAAAGAAATCATGGGGGGTTAATTTTAAGTATAATAATATTTATAAAATAATTTAAGATGTTTTATTTATGAAAATAGAAGTTAAGGGAAGTTATAATGTTGGATTTAAGGATTTGAAATTCTTAGTTGATGGTTTTGAAGATTATTTTTGGTCAAGACAAGAAGGAGTGAATTGGTGTAAGGAGAATAAAACTATTATAACCCCTGAATTTATGAAAAATATTTATGGTGCACCAGATGAGTTTTTTTATAGAATTACTCATGATGAAGATGATATCACTAATTTAATACCTGTAGAGACGAGCTCAGGTTCTAATTTTTCTGAAGGAATAGACCCATTTTTGCTTGATGTTCTGGACAAGCATTCTAATGACTCTGATTTAGGGATTTATTTTTAATTATTAAAAACAGAAAGAATTAATCTTTATTTTTATTAGCTTCTTTAACTTTTTTTATTAACTGAGTCATGGAGTCTTCTAATTGTTGATTATTTTTTGTTCCTGTACAAACTAATTTCCCATTTGAGAATAATAAGAATGTTGCATTTGGTTCAACTAATTTATATACTAATCCTGGGAATTGCTCTGGTTCATACTCTGTGTTTTCAAGAGCTAATGCTAAATAATTTAGATTAAGTTTCATATTTATTGTTCCAGAAGCAACAATATTTTGAACAGTTATTTTTGGTTTTTCTGTTATTTTAATATTTATTTTTTTAAGTGTTTTAATAACTTGCTCAATAACTAATTTAACCTGAGCAATTGATTTTGTTCCGGTACAAACAAGATTTCCTGATGAAAAAACAAGAACAGCTGATTTTGGGAGTTTAACTCTTAAAACTAATCCTGGGAATTGTTCTGGATTATACTCTGTATTTGGAATTGTTTTTGCTAGTTTTGTTTAAGGAACATCTTTTCCTAAAGAAGCAGTAGCTACTATATTTTGTATTTTCAAAGAAGATGTTGCTTTTGATGCACTTGGAGTTGCCATTTTGGTTTATTACTAAATAATGATAAGAGTTATATTGTTTATAAAGGGGGGAGGTTTATAAAGCTTTTGATGGATATCGAGGGGTCAGAAAGGCGGTTTTTAAATATTATAATTTTGTTTTATACTTGTATATGTTTCAATAAAATCAAAAGATTTAAATAGTATAGTTTACTTTACGTATAGTAACCTTTACAATGTTCAATGATACTAAAGAAAAACAAGTTAAAAGAATACCGAGAAAAGGATAAAATGACTCAAGAGAAATTAGCCTTAAGGACTGGAGTAACAAGACAGACAATAATCTCAATTGAAAGTGGGAAATATACTCCGTCACTTCCGCTGGCTTTAAAATTTGGGAGAATATTCCATTGTAATGTGGAAGATTTATTTAATTAAAATGGAACAAAAAACAAGGATAACACTAAAATATGCATGGGTTTTTGGGTTTATCTTATTGGGAATTATACTAAATTACCTTAATGTTGGAGGTTCTGAATTTGTTGGTTTTACTAGTGTTGGAAGCTGGTTAATTTATGTTGGGTTTATGGGGGTTTTTATTATAACCTTACAAACTATTTTTAAAAAGAAAAGGCAAACTGATGAAAGAATGGAATTCATTGCAACAAAAGCACTAAAGATAACATTTTTATTCCTTATTATTGGAGCATTCGTTCTAATGATTATAGATGGGATAAAAACAATAATAATTCCTTATCATATGTTTATGAGTTATATGATATGTGTTTTGCTTGTTATTTATTTTATAAGCTATAAATTTTTAATTTGGAGAAATTAACTTTCAAGTATTTTCTTAGTTTTACAAACTTTTAAAAACCAGACAATTAATGTTTGAGTATGTTAGATACAAATTCAGCAGCTTATGCACTTTCAAAGGCAATAATATCTTATGTACAAAAAACTTCTGGAGATGATTATTCTAACATTGCTAAGAAACTAAAAGTCTCAAGAGCTTTTATATCTGTTATTGCTAAAGGAAGAAGAAATATGGGTCTTGAGAATATGTTAAAAATAGCTGTAATTTACAAAACTAGTTTCCCTGACTTAATTTCAGCAAGTGTAGACAATGCAAGTCAATTAGATAAAAAGAAATTAAAAATGTATTTTAATAATTAACTTTCAATGCATGTCTTTCATAGTCATGGATAATTTCTTTTAGAGTTGCAGCAGTTGCTGGACTTCTATCTGGTCTTAGAGCAATTATTCTTGGGAATCTTAGAGCAAAACTCGATGAATAAGTTGGGCTTCTTTGTATATTCTGATACAAAATTGTAACAACAATTTTTGGTTTTAGTGAAACCTCTCTGCCGTTTTCTTTTATGATTAAAGGTTTTAATTTTTTTGTTAATTCTGTAAATGATAAACCTAATTCTTCTTTTTCTTTTAATCCAGAAGATTTTCCTATTTCAACAAATTTATTATTTTTTTCATCAAAACAAGATAAAGTAAATGTTGCATAAGCTCCTGCTCTTTTCCCTTTTCCATATTCTGCTCCTGTTATTACTAAGTCTAATTCATTTTCAGAAGGTTTTAATTTAAGCATGTGCCCAACTCTTGCACCAGGTTGATATTTTGAATCTTTGTTTTTTATCATAACTCCTTCTTGATTGTCTTTTAGTGCTTGTTTATAGAATTCTTCTGCTTTTTTTTCATCAGAAGTAATTAATTGAACTGCTGTTTTTATTTTATATTTTTGAGTAACAATTAATTTTCTTAGTATTTGGGTTCTTTTTTCAAAAGGTTCATCTAATAAAGATTTTCCTTCAAGATATAAAATATCAAATATATTCAATTCAATTGGTAATTTTTTTACTAACTCTTGTATGTTGTGCTTTCTTTTAATCCTTTGAGATACAGCTTCAAATGGGGTGTATTTTTTTGTCTTTTGGTCATAACCAACTGCTTCCGAATCTAAAATAAAAGATTTTGCTTTTACATGTTGTTTAACATATTCAACAACATCTGGGAATTGAGCTGTTACATTATCTAGTCTTCTTGTGAAAATTTTTATTTCACCTTTTTCATCTTTATTTATCATCATTCTAAATCCATCATATTTGTATTCGAAAATTGCTGGTTTTCCTACTCTTTCAAATCCATCTGCAATAGATTCTGCTTTTAGTGCAAGCATTGCCCTTATTGGATGTCCTGGAGCAAGAGTTGTTGCTTGCAATTCTTTTAATCCTTTGCAAGCTTTTTCAAAAACCAATGCAAAGTCAGTCACTTTATTATAAGAATCTTCTACTGCTTCTGTGTTCTCCTTAGTCTTTTCAAGGCAAGACTCTACTATGCTGTCTCTTATGGTTCCTGAAGCAACACCTATTCTTAATTGACTTAATAGTGTTCTAATAATATATTTAGCTTCTATCCCAGAAGAGGAGGTTAATAACTCTGAAATTAAAGACATTTTTTTGTCTACTGTTCCATTTCCTACTAGTTCAGGAAGTTTTTGTAAATTTTCTAAAACTTTTTTTGTTGTTAGTTTTGTTGAGAATAAAGTTCCTTGTTTCTTTTTTCCTATAACTTGTTCTGCAACTAATCCTAAATCTCCTATTTTTCTCCATTTTGAAATTATCTCTTTTTTAGAGATACCTGAAGATTTTTCTAAAGCTTTAATACATAGTTGCTCTGAAATTCCAAATTCTCTTTCATCATAATCTGGATAGACTTTTCCTTGAAGAAGATAAATTATTTGATAATCAGATTTTTCTTTTCTTAGTTTTTTAAGAAACTCTGAAAGAATTTTAGCTTTCTTAAGCCTTGAACCATTTTTCTCAAGTTCTTCATAGGTTTCGCAGAGTTGTGAATATAGCATTTTATTTTTTTATTGAATAATATAAAGATATTGCTCCCATTAGTGCAACAACTGAATTTAATATCATAAATAAAACATCTTTAATTTGAAAAGAATAAAATGCTAGGCATAGAGAACCAATAACATAGAGTGTTCCAAATCTCCAATCTATTTTACTTTTTTTTGATTTAATTACTGAGTATGTTTGAGGGACCCACCCAATTGCAAGTAAAATTAAACCTATTATACCTATTGTAGCTGTCATTTTTTCATCTCTCTTTTTAAGAATAGGCTAATTGGGTTTATTAAGGTTTTGAAGAAATAGAATCATACTTAAACTTGAGAGCTTCGCTAACTCAAGTTCTTTTTGCCTATTAATAATGTACAAAATAAGAAGAGCTGAAAATTTATGGCTTAAGTTATGAAGAATAAAAAATAAGATAAAAATATCTCAAGCTAAATAATACTTCTGCATAACTAAAAAAGAGTGTGAGATATAGATAAGAGAAGAAATTTAGGTTAGATTTATCTTCCTAAATGTTATACATAAAATTTTATACTCGTATTCCAGAATCTTTTATTACTTTATCATGTTCATCCATTCTTCCAGACAACAGACAATCAAAACAACAGTGAACTGTTCCGTCTTTTTCTTTTATTCTTCCAGTGTTATTGCATTTTTGGCAAATATATTTTGAATTTTCCATTAATAGATAATAAAACTAAGTTATTTAAGTATTTTGTAACTGGAATATATAGAAATTATAGATTATCTTACTTAGTTTAAACCATTATTGCTTTGATATTCTGGAAATCTTTCAACTATACATCTAATTCCAAAGGCAAATATATTCGGATGTAAAACTTCTCTTTCAATGGATTTTTTTCTTAGATGACTAACTGTCTTTAGTATGTGATTATCATCAGACATTATTATGGTTTGTTCTCCTTGTCTTGCTCTATCTATCGCATAACTTATTGGTTGCATATCTGCGATTCCCATTTTGCCTTTTACTCCTGAGCTGTGTTTTGCATTTTGAATAAATTTAAGGTTTTCATTAGAAACTTCTGGATGAATTATATCTGAAGAAATTAAATAAAATAAATTAAAGGTTTGATGCGGGAGAATTGTTCCTACCTGTCTTTGCATTTCATTGAATATTCTTTTTGTTATTTTTATATCATAGGGAGTATTTGAAGTAAATAAGGGAGTTTTGTCTTCGGATAATGGAATTCTTTTAATCGAACATGTATCTGGTATTATTACTAATTTTTCCGTGTTTTTTACTTGGAATGAAGGAGCATAACTTTTTATAATAAAATCTAGGTTTATCATTTTTGCACTTGTATATTTTTGACTTTTAGTGTTTATCATTTTAAAGATTTATATTTAAATTAATTATTTACACTTTTAGAACTCTTGAAATTACTTTCCTCTACCCATTCCAGACCTTACACTAGGTCTATTTTTATTCATAGGAGAACTGTATCTTAATCCCCTTGATTTTTTAGCTGCTGAAGTTAATCCTCTATGAACTCTGTGTTGATTTGTCTTGTCAGTTATCCAATTTATTGTTCTATCGTTTTTAATTTCAGGTCTTGAATAATCTACAAGAATAACTTCATAGAAATAATATTTACCATCTTTTGCAAGTTTATATGAATTTAATACTTCTAGATTTTGGAATTTTTTCTGGGCTCTTTGTTCTGCAATCCATTGATAACTCATTTTTACTATTTTTACAATTGTGTGTTTTTTTGGTTTTCTTGCTTTATTTGTTCTTGCTCTTTGTCTTCCTCCTCTAGGAACTTTAACTCTTACTATAACATATCCTTTTTTAGCTTTGTATCCAAGAGAACGAGCTCTGTCTAATCTTGTTGGTCTATCAATTTTTGTAACAGAATTTTCTGCTCTCCATTTTACCATTGATTCTCTAAGACTTACTGAGTCTGGTTTTTTCCAGGCATTTCTTATGTAGTAATACATTCCTTTTACCATGTTAATAACTGATGTAAAAAGTGGTTTTTAAAGTTTGCTAAAACTTAAATATTTCAAAATCTCTCTGATTTGATGAAAAATATTCTACTTCCTTCTTCTATAACTCCTGAACTTGCAGAAGAGACTGGCTGGCATATTGGAGATGGAAGCATGAATTACTATAACAACAAAGGATATAGAAAAGGCATTTACCAATTAAGAGGACATATAGAAGATGATAAACAGCATTATCTTATAAGAATAAAACCGCTCTTTAAATTACTCTATGGGATTGATATTAGTTTAAGAGAAATGCCCTCTACAAGAGTTTTTGGTTTTCAAATTTGGAATGATAATTTGGTCAAGTTTAAAGAAAAATTGGGATTGCCTCTTGGAAAGAAATTTGATGTTGCAATCCCTGAAATCTTTTTGAATAATAATCATATTAGAATTGCAGTTATTAGGGGTATTTTTGATACAGATGGTTGTATATATCTTCAACCAAAATATGGCAAATTATACCCGAGGCTAGAAATAACTACTATCTCTTTAAAATTAGCTGAACAATTATTAGACTTATTAAATAAATTAGAATTAAGAACAACAATGCATAAGATTTGTCCTAGTCAAGAAGGAGAGAGGTTATTATATTATAAAGTAAATATAAGAGGAGTTGAAATGTTTTATAAATTTATGGAATTAATAAAACCTGCAAACCCAAAACATATCAAAAAGTATAAATTTTTTAAGGAAAGTTTTAAATAAGCTTTTTATTACCTAATTACATGAGGCTGTAGCACAGCCCGGTAATGCACCGCTCTGATAAGGCGGGGATCCCAAGTTCAAATCTTGGCAGCCTCATATTTTTATTTCTTGTCTGATAAGTTCAATAATCTTAGGAATGGACAAATCTTTATTTCGCCTTTAACTCAAGAATTATATTCTCATCCTCTAGCGAGTATCTTAAAATTTGAAGATTTACATTTAAATTCTTTGAATAAATTTTATCTTTTGAAATTGCTTTAATCTCAATTGAGTTTTCTAATTTGTTTATTATAATGTCTTTTATATTACTAACTCCTGGAACTGCAAGTTCATAAATTAATTTTCCTGAAAGTCTTTTCATTGTTGTTTTTGGTTCTTTTCTTGGAAGTTTTGCAAGTTGTTTTGTCTGCTGTTCTGTAAGTTTAACAGGTTTTTTTTCTTCAGTATTATTTATTTTTGTTCTTTGCGATTCATTTGCTTGTCTAATTGGAATCTCTTTTCCATTAACCATAAATCTTATTCTCATATTAGAGGTTGTTTTTGGTTGGGTTCTTTTCATATTTTCTTCAAAACCTTCTGGAAGTTCTTGCATTTGTTTTTCAATCATTTTCATAGCATTATTTATCATTTTATCTAAAAAAGAGCCCCCAAAATTTAACATAGAATTAGTATCTTTATTTATGAAATCGTTCTTTCCTAAAATCCCATAGTCATCATCATCATATCTTGACTTAAGATTTGCTCCACAGTATGGACAAAAATCAAATTCTTTTTCAATTTTTTTCTCACATCTTGGACATTTTTTTTTGAACATTTTTGTGTTTTTGTAAATTATTGATTGTTTATATACTTAGTTGAGAACCCTTTTCACTTAATTATCTTTGTCAGAAGACTTTTTAAATTTTTAGGTATTATGAAAATTAATTTTTTAGAAAGCTTTTTAATATTTTGAATCTATATTAAATAATGGAAAGAGATGAATTAATTAATAAATATCATATTGATATTAAAAAACTTGAGACTGAACAAACTAGTTTGGCTAAGCAACTTGAAATTAAAGATAAAATAGACTTTTCTTTGGCCGATAGATTTGGGGCAATAGAGACTATCTTTATTAAGAATAAGATTCTTTGTTGTATTATTGTGTGTAGTAAGCCTTTAGAAAAAGAGGATGGAAAAATAGAGTGTGAAGTTTTAGATAGAGTTTATTTTTTTGGTAAGACAAGTTTTCCTTATCTTGCTGGATTTAGAGATTATAGAGAATTACCTGCAATGTTAGGTGCATTTGATAAATTAACTGAAAGACCTGATGTTGTTTTTATTCAAGGAGAGGGTCTTACTCATCCAAGACTTGGATTAGCAAGTCATTTTTCATTATCTGTTGGTGTTCCTGCAATCGGTGTTTCAAATAATATTATTAATTGTAAGGTGCAAGGAGAGGATATCTTTTTTGAAGGAAAAAAGGTAGGTAAGGTTTTGATAACTAAACCTCAGAGCAAGCCTATGTATATAAGTCCAGGAAACCTAATAAGTCTTAATAGCTCTTATGAACTTTGTAAGAAGTTTATTAATCTTCCACATAAATTTCCAGAACCTTTACATTTAGCAGGGAAATATTGTAGAGAAGTTAAAGAAGAA
>JBAYNB010000027.1:0-11962 GCA_041679005.1 Candidatus Pacearchaeota archaeon | reverse complement strand
CAGGCGAAGAAATATTTTTTGATTATTCTACAACTATGCACGATAATGAAAAGAAAATAAATAAACTAAATGGAATTTTATGGACTTGTAAGTGTAAATGTGGTTCAGAAAATTGCAGAAAAATTATACACCAATTTAAAACCCTCCCAAAAGAAAGACAAGAGTTTTATTTAAAAAATAAGTTTGCACCTGACTTTATATTAAAAGAATTCAAATAAATAATAATTCTATACAAGTATCAATATTTTAAAAAACTAGAAGGAATTAATTCTCAAGCTTTAAGCATGATTAAACTATCTTTAAAAAATTATCAAAGATTAAAACAAGCAACTTAGGAGGCTTCGCCAGCCTAAGTTTATTTTACTTATCAATAATGCTTAAATTTTTCCTGCTTTGATTTTAATTTATTTAGCTTTAAAAATGATTAATATAGCGATTAATATTATGCAATATAAATAAGATAAAAAATTCAGGTTAGGCTTGCCTTCCTGAATTTAGTAGAAAAATATATTTTAATTACAACCCCTCAAACTCTGCCTTTATCTCACCAACATTCTTTAATAAATAATTGTGCATTCTCTGGATAATAATGTCTTGCAATTCCCCTTTTAATTCCCCCCCACATTTTGAAATATCTTTTTCAGGAAATCTTGTCTCACTTTTTAATAATTTACAAGTCATTGTTTTACCTTGTAATTTCTCACTATCAATTGTTCCTTCTTTCATTTTTAATAACTGAACTTCAACATTACAAGCATCCCCTTCTGCATTGCCCTTTATAATGTAAAGCCAGCTTGCCTGAGCATCTTCTCTTATCCAAGAAACACTCTTACAATAAGTCATTGCATTAACAAATTCCTCACTGTTTGAAACAGGCTTTGCATAAAAAAGTAAAAAATATCCTGAAAAAACAATCAATGCCATAATTAGAATAATCAAAGCTATACCTACTCTTCTTTTAGCATGGTCATAACCCTGAGACTTAAGAAAACTACCTGAGTGTGAACCAACACCACTCTTTTTTGTTATCCTTTTTTTAAACCACATGATTAACTCAATCAATTAAGATATTTAAAGCTTATTAATTAAAAAAAAGAAAAAGGAAACCATTTGGTTTCCATGAAAATAAATTAAAGTGAAATTAAATTAATGTCTGTATCAGTATTAACAAAGTTTTTTGCTATTAAATTACTACATCCTAGATTCTCACAAGTTTCTAAAACTCTTGGGGTTGCAGTTCCATCAATTGCAATAACATATGGTGCTTCATCAAATCTTAATGAAAACAATCTATTAAGCGGAACTCTTTTAATCCTTTCAAGATTTTTATTGAAAACTGCTGCTCCATTTGTTCCAACTAAATCATTTAATTCTGGTTTAAGTTGTTCTTTTTCCTTTGCAGTCATTTTTTCAATCTTTCTTACTTCTCTTACTTGTGTTTTTTCTTCTGAATCAGTTCTATCATTTCTCTCGCTTCTGTCATATCTTTGAACTCCTCTGGTTCTTTGACTTCCTGAAAAAGTTTCTGCTTTTACTTTTTTCCTCAAGGCTTGTAAAATTTCTTTTCCTGTTAACTCCTCAACTTCTTTACCTTCTGGAGCCATTGCGATAAAATCAATTTTAGCCTGTTCAGTTACATTCTTAATGATTAAGTTTCCTCCTCTGTCTCCATCAACAAATAAAGTAACATCTGCTTTTTCTTTTGCTAATTCAACAACTGTTCTTGGAAGATTCATCCCATTCATTGCAATAACATTTTTTACACCATTTTTTAACATATTTACAACATCTGCTCTTCCTTCAACAATTATTAATTCATCTCCAGAAACATCTCCACAAGGAATATTTTCAGTACCATAAGCTTGCATTTTAGAAATTCTTGAAGAGTCTTTTATTTCACTAGTCATTTCACTAATTTCATTTCCAGAGTCTCCTAATTTTTCCATTAGTTTTTTAGCTCTTTCTAAGATATAGTCTCTTTTACTTCCTCTAACATCTTCAATTTTTTCAATAGTTATCTTTGTATCACTAGGACCAACTCTTTCAATAGTCTCGAGTGCTGCAGCTAGGATTGTTGTTTCAGTTTTATCCATTGCAGATGGAACTTCTATCTCTCCAACAGTTTTACCATTAACATATTCTGTTGAAACTTCGATTCTTCCAATTTTGCCTGTTTTTTGAAGTTCTCTCATTTCAAGTTCTTCTCCTAACAAGCCTTCTGTTTGTCCGAAAACTGCTCCAATCATATCTGGTTTCTCAATTGTTCCTTCAGCTTCGAATTTAGCATGAATTATGTACTTTATTGAAACTGGACTTATTTTTGCCATGTATTTATTTTCCTCCTTACATTGTTTATTTTATTATTTATTTTTTAAACTCTTTTAGTTACTAGAAAAAGATTTTATCCTAATTATTCATCTTCGCTTACTTCTAATCTCAAATTTTTCCGAAAATAATGAATATGAACGGAATTCGTGATCGTGATATGTGATAAATGATAAATGATAGTATCTTCTTCTGATAATATCTAATCTTCGTTTAATAATCATTAGAAATTGTGCTTATTTATAAAGTTTTGGGTAATTTAGCATTTTGATTTGGTTTTAGTAATAATGGAAAAACTCGCTAGAAAAATTTATGTTAGATTAAATTTTAATTCCAACTTATCTAATCCAAAAATAAATTATTTTCATTAAAAACAAAGATTTTGGTATTAATTAAAAGTCTCCTCGACTTTTTAAATATTTTCAAAATAAAAAATACTGCCTTAGAGGATAAAAAACTTTATATACTAAGCTTTTAATATAAAATTAAATAAAAAACGAGGCAAAAAAATGAGTCATGATGAATTTGACGACGAAATCGAGGACTTCGATCTCGATGAAGACGAGTAGTCTTCTTTAATGCTGATTTATTCTTATACCCAGAAATTAGGGATTCTGGGACTTTATTTTTTAAAAATTAAAAGTCGTATTAAAAATTGATAACTTTTAAATATATACAAAATCTTAATCAATCATGCTAGAAAAACAATTAGAATTTGATTTTATGAAAGAAGAGCATAGTGCAAAATTTAAAAAAGATTTAAAGGAATATTCAGGTATAGCCATAAAATCAGTAGGAATTGCAATGAGCATACCTGTTTGCAGCACCATAGCCGTTTTAGGATATGAGATGATTAAAGATCATAAAACAACAATAGACGCTATAAGAGTTTTGTATCAGGCGATTACAAATTAAATTATTAAGGTTAAAATGATTTTTTAAAAATTAAAAAATTAACAAGCCCTTTTATTTTATAACATTAATCTCAGTTAATCTTGCTGTAGAAATTATGTCTTTAACAGGGGCAGGAATACTAATTCTATTATAGTTTTCAAAATATCTTATATTTATACCTTGATAATCTTTAGCAACAAGTCCAAATACCCTATTAGGAGAAAGAACCCCTTGAGTACAAAAATCTACTGTTGGAAGAATTTGTTGTCCAAGAATAGTAAAATCAGGATGACGATTTGCCTTTTCCTTATAGGTCTCACCTAATCTCATAAAATAATTAGGTCCAAATGCATTTAAAGTATCATAAATAATTTTCTCATCATTAACCATCATTGAACTAAGTCTTCCTTTTAATCCTGCATCACTTAATATTTTTCTAACCCGTGGGCTTACTAAATCTGGTCTCTTTTCAATATAATCAACTAATTTAGAAGATTCATTTTCACTACGTAATCTTAATACAGTTACACCAAAAATAGAAGATTTCCCAATATCCTTTACTTCTATATCATATGTTTGAAAATTTGTTGGGTTTTCTACATCAGAAATTTCTACATCTGTTCCCCTTGAAACAAAATATTTAGGACCTAATTCAGATAAAACTCTGTTTACTAAATCAAGGTTATGTAATCTTGTTTCAGGACTTTGATTGTTTGTTGCAGTTTCCATTTTATTTCTTTATCAGAACTCTTTAAATTTTATTAAATTTTTTGGTTTAAATATTTTGTGGTAATTAATAGTATATCTATTTCTAAACACCTTATAAATATCTTTTTAAGAATTCCATAAATATGACAAAAATTTGAGTTAACATGTTAAAGGGTTTAAATTTTTAAGAAAATTTTAATTATACTTAAGCTAATTTCTTTGCAACTAATTCAGTGCAAACACCAGCAGCAACTGTTGCTCCAGCATCTCTTACAGCAAATCTTGCCATATGTGGATTAATCTTTGATGTTTCAAGAACAAGATTACCCATTGGTTTTATTTTAACCATAGCAACATCTCCGTTTTTCAAAAAATCAACTTTTCCTGCCATTGGTTGTCCACTTGTAGGATCTATTTTGTGTAAAATTTCTACAAACTGGCAAGGAACCTGAGCAGTATGAACATGGAATACAGGCGTATATCCTTTTGCAATAACAGTTGGATGATTAATAACAGCTATTTGTGCTGTAAATTCTTCAGCAATTGTAGCAGGTTTAGCAGCATCGCAAATAACATCTCCTCTTGCAATATCTTTTTTACCTAATCCTTTAACATTAATACCAACATTACATCCAGCAGGAGCTTCTGTTAATTGTTCGTGATGCATTTCAATAGTTTTAACTTCACCACTAATTCCTGTTCCACTTCTTCCAGGCAATACTATGATTTTGTGTCCTACTTTTAAGATACCAGTTTCAACTTTTCCAACAGGAACTACTCCAATACCTGTAATCTCATAAACATCTTGAATTGGCATTCTCATAGGTAAATCAGTTGGTTTTTTAGGTTCATCAAATAAGTCAAGTTGTTCCCATAATGTAGGACCCTTGTACCAAGGCATATTTGCTGATTTAGTTTTAATATTATCTCCTTTTAATCCAGAAACAGCTAAGAAAACAGTTTTTTCAGGGTTAATTCCAACAACTTTTAGTAAAGCAGAAACTTCAGCTTTAACTTTATTGAAAGCTTCTTCTTTATAATCAACTGTATCCATTTTATTAATTGATACTGCAATCTGACCAACACCCATTGTTCTTAACAACCATAAATGTTCTTTAGTCTGAGGTTGAACTCCTTCTTTAGCAGCAATAGTTAAGAAAGCTGCATCAGCCTGTGAAGCTCCAGTAATCATATTTTTAACAAAATCTTTGTGTCCAGGTGCATCAATAATTGTAACCTGTCTTTTAGGAGTAATTATTTTTTGATAAGCTAAATCAATAGTAACTCCTCTTTCTCTTTCTTCTTTGATTCCATCCATAACATAAGCAAATTCAAAACCAGCTTTACCTTGTTTTTCAGCTTCTTCTTTAAGCTTTTTCATCTCGTTTTCACTAATAATTCCTGATTGAAATACAAGTTGACCTACACATGTAGATTTACCGTGGTCAACATGACCTACAAATACAATATTCATTGTTGGTTTTTCAGCAGCCATGGTATATGATAAAAAAGAGGGTTTATAAACTTTTTGGATTTATATCAAATATGATAGACCAGATATTAAGGCAAGTAAAAGAAAATAAAAAATATAAGACTATTGCCGATGCTGTTGTAATAACTGAAATTAAAAAATATTTAAACTCACAACAAATAAAAAACTTTGAAGAAATAACAAAAGAGGATATAAAAAAAATAAGGTCAAAACTTCATAAGGCATACTCAAGCTTTCAGACAAAAAAGAAAAATAAAAGGGATTTGTATCTCGAAGATTTAAGAGGATTATTAGATATTAAAAATCCAAGTTCTAAAGAATCAAATAAAATCAATGAAATTAATAATAACCTTCTTTCAATAACTCTTTCAACAAAAGAACGTCTTAATAGTTATAATAAAATCTATAAACAAATTTTTGAAATTACAGGAACCCCAGACTCAATCATAGACCTGGGTTGTGGATTAAATCCTCTTTCTTATCCTTTAATAGAATTAGATAACATGAAATCAATTACTTATCTCGCTTATGATATTGATGAAGAAGACACAAAATTTCTTAATGAATATTTTAAGATAATGAAAAAACAAAATAATAATTTCAAGGGAAAAGCAGATATTTTAGATATTAGGGATTTAGATAAAATAAAAAGATTACCAAGAAGCGATATAATTTTTTTATTTAAGGTTATAGATATCTTAAATCAATCTGAAAAAGATTATAAATTCAGCGAAGAATTAATAAAAAATCTCATTAAAAAAACCAAATCTCTAATCGTAAGTTTCCCAACAAAAACCATCACAAGAAAACAAATGAATTATCCTAATAGAAAATGGTTTGAATTAATGTTAGAAAGAAATGATTTAATATTTCAAACAATTGAAATTGAAAACGAGATTTTTTATGTGATAAAAATGTAAGTTTTTCTTTTCTTGTTAATATTTTGTTGTTCGAATTTAAAACTATTCATTTTCCAAACTAAAAATCATATTCAATTCTAGATCTAAAAATAATTATCCAAAACAAAAAATACACTTCTTCTCTCAACTCGTTTATCTAATACAATTTAAAAATTTAAATTATCTTAAGTTTTATCCTAATAAATAATTTTTAACTTCAGGTGTTCCATTATTACAATAATTATTACATTTGATTATTGCTACAGTCGCAATAACTCTAAGGGCTTCAATAGAATTAATTTGTTCTTGGTTAGCAGTTTCTTCAGGTCTTAAATTAGCTATTTTTTTTAAGTCTATTAAAGTATTTTGTCTATAAACTTCAGAAGTAGAATCAGCAAAATTCTTTGCATTTCTACAACGGCTACAATTTGCTATTGCTTCTCGAAAAGTTTCATAAATCAATTTTTCCACATTCTTAAATGAAAAATAAATTTTAAAAATAATTACCAGCCCCAGTTATAATATCCTTTGCTTTCAGAATATCTTGGTTCATAATAATAATCATTATATTCATCTTTATCTTCGTCATAATATCTTGAGTTATATGATTTTTTGTTTCTCCAGTCAGACCAATCATAATCTTCGTCATAATCATTATACTCTTCTGAACCACCTAAAAAAATAAGATTGCTCTCATGATTCTCTTGATATTTATCATAACTTGTTTCTTCAGTCTCATCATCTCCTAACCATTTATCCCAATAATCATAGTATTTGTCTTTAGTGTATTTTGATTTAGGATGAGAATAATCTCTTTCTATTTTAATAATCTCAATATTACTTTCTTCAGAAGAACTTGCACTTATTTTCTCATAACTATTTCTATCCTCAGTTATAGATATAATTGAACTGCTTGAAGAGCTTGTTTCACTATAATATTCTGTTTTATAACTTGGATGAAAATTATGGTTGTAATATGAATCAGAAAAATCATCACAATCATGATAATATCCGTCGCTCCCTTTACATAGTCCAGCAGAAACAAAACCTAAATTTAAAATAACTGATAATAAAAATAAAATCCCTAAACTTAAAAATATTTTTTTATTCATCTTACTCTCCTCTATAAGGTCTATCCGCATCTATAGTTTGAGTACAATTATATCCTCTTATGCAAGAACTACTATCATAGACAACATCTGCTACACTTCTACCTTGTGGAATTGTTTGTATCAAAGATTGATATTTACTACAATTATTCATTCCAACACAATCTTCACAAGGCATTTTATTTTCTCTCCATTGATTTTATTTAAAAATATGTTAATCTTATATTTAAGGATTATTGTGTTTATTTCTTGCTCTTAGATTTTTTGCCAGCTTTATTTTTCAAGCTGTTTTGAATTTCACTAACAACTTTACTTAACTCATTTTGAGCTTCTGCAAGTCTAAGCAACTGGTTTTTAACAGAAATAATCTCGATTTTAACATTTCTGAATGATGCCTTTAAATTTTTTTCAATTCCCATAAACCCTTCAAAAAATCAGGATATTTAAAGCTTTTATACAAAAAGTTTCACTGATGGGTGGGTAATTTCAAGTATCTTATAAAAATTATTTTTTAAATCAACGGTTTTCCATTAATTTTTTCAAAGGCTGCTAAATAGCTTGCAGTCATTTCTTCTTGACTATGTTTTTCTTTTGTCTCTCTGATGATTCTTTTTAATTGAGTTTCCTTTTCCTTTAAATTTAAATTTAAATATCTGTGCATATTGAGTGAAGTATTAAGCCCATACCAAAGTCCACCTTCATCATAATTTTTAAATAAAAATCCGTTTCCATGATCTCTTGTTGCTCCAAGTGATTTTAATCTTAATGTTTTGATTTTATCATGATACCCTCCTGTGTCTCTATTTGTTGCTGTTGCCCCGCATAAATTTCCACCAACATCATTTAATCCAAATGGTTCATATAATGAACAACCAAAACTATCATCGCATGCAGCATAAGCAAGAATACTTAAGTCATCATTAAATGGATAAGAACAAATTTGTCCATTAGAAGAACAAGCAATTTTACCTAAGATATTTTCATGAGTTTTATCTCCTCCAACACCATTTCCAATAAACGCAAATTGAACATCAGGGTTATCATAAGCAAACTTTCCAACAACTTTTTCTGCAATCTGAATGCCTTTTTGAGTTGGGTCAAGTCTTGATGCCCAAAAAAATAAAATTGCATCTGGATTTGTTTTAAGTCCTGTTTTTTGTTGAAATTTTAATAAATTTGCTTTTTTTGCTTCTATAATATCTCTAGAATTTTCACTAAAACTTTTAGCTAATCCAGGTTCATTAACATTAGGATTAACTCTTTGATTTTCTGGATACATTTCAGGAGAAATTCCATTTGGTAAAATAATATTTTTCCCATAAAGATTTTTCAAGCAAGTTTCATGTTTATACCAAAAATCTATTTTATCATCAAATTCCCCCCTCATTATTTCTTCTAGATATTCTTTTCCCACATGTGCATTTAAGCTACAATTTTTTATTGCAGTAGGTGCGCTTCTTAATTTTCTTTTATTATTATCATCATAATTTATATGAAGATTATCCCATAATCTCCCAATCCCAGCACCACGAAGATTATCTAGAGCTATATCTCTAGTATGCCAATTATGATTTACAAAAATACTTGGTAAATTCATATAGTTTGCATAAGCAGAAATTAATCCTCCACTAAACCAATCATGATTACAAATAATTCCTCTTCCATCATATTTGCTTGTAATTTCTGGAATTTCATTCATTACAACTAATTTTTGAAATTCAGCTGCATTTTCTTCTTCATTTCCATCATAAGCATCCCATTTATCACTAAATAATGGAGAACTTACCAACTTAATATTTCCATGGTCTAGACTATGTCTTTTTTTCATAAATTCATATTTGTCTATTTTTGCTTCTTCTAGAAATCTTCTTTCAAAACCCCCAGTAATTAAATAAGTAAGAAGCCCTAATTTTTTTAATCCACTATGTAATGAACAAACAACCTCACCTAAACCCCCAGATTTTCCAGAAATATAAGGTGCAAACTCACCCGCACTCTTAGGAAGTTTCCCAACCTCTGGGCTTATTAATATTATTGGAGTTACTTCTTTTTTCTTATGAATATTAAATGTTTTAATTTCATTTTTTAAATTTTCAATTCTTCTTGTAGTAACATAAGTTGCATTTTGTGCATTTCCAAAAGGACTAAAATATGTATGAACTTCTTGGTCTGGATTAGTCATTTTAAACTTCCTCCTTGTTCTTCGTTTTTATCTAATCTTAATTTTCCATCATCCATTATTCCAGAACGAGAATATAAATAATATAAAGTATCAGAAGTTGTTAAAATTTTCCAGTTTTCTAAATACTTTCCTCCTGCGTCTCTTGAAGGTTTTTCCATGTTTTCTATTTCTTTAAATAATTCATATTGGGTCATATTTCCAATCCACCCTTTAGTGTCTCTCATTTCATCTGCCCAAGAACTTGTTGACAATGGATGAACATCCGCAACCGGACAATCTACTTTTTTGAATCTATCTGCAATTTCACTTGGATTTGCTAAAACAATATTTTTATGTTTGGCTAATTCTGATGGAAGATATTTCCAGAATTCAAATATCCCTTTGTCTTCCCAAACATGTTCTCCCATGTGTTCAAAATCATAACCTAACAAAACTGCTTCTCCAGAAATTCTTGAAATATTTTCAGCATATCTATCTGCAGTTATAGGACAATCTTTAAATTTAAATGCAATATCATCACTTAATTCTCTATGTCTTGGAAGAACAATTAAATTCGTGTCTTTTGCCCTAAATACTGCATCGGGTGAAATAATTCTTCCCTCCAGATTAAACATATCATTTCTTTTTTCACAAAGTATTGCTTTATAACCCATATCAGCAACTGTTCTTGCAATTTCATTATTATACATTAATTCAGTATTCCTAAAAGAAGTAGGTCTTTCTCCAAATAATTCAAGCATCATACTTCCATGTTTTGAAACTTGTTCTCTAAATTCTGTTTTTTTAGGGTCTGCAAATAATCCAGATAAAGAGTGATAATATGTTTCGTCTAAAAACTCTACTCGTCTCATTTCCTTAACATCATTTTTTGTTTTTCCAGATTCATATAATTCTTGCAATAATGGAATAATATCATATTTTCCTTCTGAATATTTTTTTGCTTGTTCTATTAATGTGCCTGAAAAACTAAAAGTTATTTTAAAATCTTTATTTTCTTTAATTAATTTATTAAACATTTTAATGCCAGGGATATAAGACTTTGTTGCCACTTTTTGATATATTTCTTTATCCTTTTCAGTCCAGGTAAAGTTAGAACTATCAAAATTAGGATTCAACCTAAATGGTTGGTGCAATTGAAAGTAAAATGTTGATAATACCATTGTATAAAAATCAATTTTTAATTAAAAATCCAAAATATTTGGGGTTTTTAAGAGTTTTCATTTGATTGTTTATCTGTCCCTTTAATTTATATTCACAGAACTCTTCTCCATTAATCCTACAAAAAACAGGGTTTTTATATTTTACTACTCTATGGTTATATTTTTAACCATTGTTTTTTTGCTTTTTTGAATACAATTGGAACCCAATTATAATTAAACATATCTGGACATTGAACCTTTGTAGCACTATCTGTTAAATTTTCTTCAATTTTTAATCCATGGGGGAATTTATTAAAAATGAAATTTTTTTTAGACATTATCTTTTTTATATTTTCTTCATAGTCTACCATATAAATTAATCCGCCAGATTTTAAGTTCTTAGATATCCCCTTTAATTCTCTTTTTAAGCTAGGTGAGGAAGAATTTAATGCATTTGATAGGTAAATTTTATCAAATAGGGTTTTAGAATTTAGTTCTTCTATTTTTTCAGTAGATAATATTTCCAAGTTATCTGTTTTTTGTTTTATTTTATCTAATCTGTTTTGATGTTTAAAATAATTATTTCTTTCTTTAGTAAACATTGGGAATACATCTACAAAATCGCCCGGGGTTAAAAACTCATTAATATTTCCTTCTTTTAGATACTCTACTCTTTGTCTAATAAAATAAAGCTGGTCTTCGTTAATATCTACAACAAAAACTTTTTTGCAATATTCTAACATAGCAAAAGCCTGGTCTCCTGACCCGCCTATTGCAAGGATGTTATCAGTATTCTTTATATCTAGCCCATTAATTATTGCACCAAGAGACTCGTTGGTAGAAAAATATCTTACTTGTTTTTTAACTTCAGTTTCCATAACAAAATATCAAGAACTCTTTAATTTTATTTAACTCTATTAAAGGAAGATACATCTAAGAAACCTTGGTTTCTTGGATTACTCATTTTCTTTCAAACCCTTTCTATTTCTAATATCTCTAATAACATTAGGTTGTATGCTTCCAGGAACTTTTTCAAAGGTTTGGTCAATCATACTAAATGTTCCTCTTCCTTCTGTTGCACTTCTTAAATCACTAGCTAATCCAATCATTGCTGCAACAGGAAGTTTTGTTTTAATAATCGCATGCCCAGAACCTTGTTCAATATCTAAAACCTGTCCTCTTTTGCTCTGGATAAGTTTTGTTAAATCCCCCAT
>JBAYNB010000026.1:0-12875 GCA_041679005.1 Candidatus Pacearchaeota archaeon | reverse complement strand
TGTAAATAACATGATTTGTGTAAGCAGTTATCCTGGAAACAGATTTGCACAGGTTTTAGAGATTAGCCCTAAAGGAAATGAAGAACTAACAAATCCTTCTTTGTATAAAAAGAAAATTGCTTTGGGAAAAAAGAAAACTCAAATAACAGAACAAGAAAGAGTTTTATTCAAAGAACTTGATTTTTTCCTTTCTAAATACAATGACGAACAAAAAAAAGCAATTATTTCTCAGGCAAAAAACATTTTATGTATTGCAGGAGCAGGCTCTGGAAAAACAAGTGTTTTAACAAAAAGAATAGAGTTTTTAGTAAGATACAGAGCAGTTCAGCCAAATAAGATTTTAGCAATTACATTTACAAGAAAAGCAAGAAGAGAAATGGAGCATAAACTAGAGGTTCTTGGAGTTATAGGAGTAAATGTTGAAACATTTAATTCATTTTGTGAAAAGATTTTAAAAAAATATGCAAGTCTAGTTTATAGCAGACCAACAAAACTAATCACATATCCCGAAAAAATACTTTTAATGAGTTTTGCACTAAAAGAGCTTAATCTAACAATGGACAATGCAACAGATAAGTATTTTTCAGACAATCAAAAGAAAAACAAAGAACAACACCAGCTTTCAAACCTTTTTATGAATGATTGTTTTTCTGTTCTAGAATATTTTAAATCTAAAAATGAACCAATCTATGATTTTTCAGAAGAAGTAGATGAAGAGGATTTTGAAAATGCAAAAATTATCTATGGGGTTTGTTCTAGTTTAGAAAGACAAATGAAAATAATTGGTTTAAGAGATTATATTGACCAAATATTAGATGCAATTAAATTCTTTAAAGAAAAACCTCAATATATCCCTGAATTTGAACATGTTTTAATTGATGAGTATCAGGATGTAAATGCAATGCAAATAGAACTTGTTGATTTAATTAAAAAAAATAATATTTTTGCTGTTGGAGACCCACGACAGTCTATTTTTGGTTGGAGAGGAAGCGATATTTCATTTATTTTAAATTTTTCAGAAAAGTTTGAAGATTGTGAAAAAATATATCTTGTTAAAAATTACAGAAGCAATAAAAAAATAGTTGATTTTATGAACCACTCAATCAGGCAGATGAAAGCTCCTGATTTAGAATCAACAAAAGACTGTCATTCAGAGATTAGTCTAACAGATTTTGATTCAGAAGAAGATGAACATAATTTTGTTATAAAAGAAATTTTAAATCTAAAATCAAAAGTGAATGGAGATGAAATCTTTGTTCTAGCAAGAACAAACAGACAATTAAATGCTTTATCCACAAAACTTAAAGCAAACAATATCTCCCATGTTGTAAGCACAGATGAAATAAAAAAACCAACTATTGCAAATTCTGGAGACATTACTCTAGCAACAATTCATGCAATTAAAGGATTAGAAGCAAAAATAATTTTTGTTATTGGTTGTAGTGAACTTAATTTTCCTTGTAAAGCTTCAGACCATCCAGTTATTGAATTAGTAAAAATGTCTATGCAAGAATATGATAAAGAAGAAGAGGAAAAAAGATTATTCTATGTTGCAATCTCAAGAGCAAAAGAAAAATTATATCTTACTTATTCAGGTAAAAAACCAACATATTTTATTAATAAAGAGATGTTGGATATGATTGATTAAAATCAATCATCTTAGAGAGGTTTTATGAATTTGGAAGGCAAGCCTAACCAAATTACGAATAAATTTTAATAATGTTTTGAGTGGATAAGATTGGGGGGGAGAGGTTAGGAGGGGTTAGGGTTTTCTTAAATAGGAGAAATTAATATTTTAAGATTTGAATTACTCTCCCTCATCTTCAGAAACTTCTCACACAACTTTTTGAAAAACTGATTAACTCAATCTCAGACCAACAACACTATTAAACAGTTCAGTAATTTGCTTAGCTTTCAGCTTGCAAATTTAAAAATTCCTAATAATTAAATCTTCTATCGTATTCTTTATGGTCAAACCATTCTAAGATAAAATTCATTATTTTTACTTCATCTGTTTCAATTGTATAAATTAATCTCCAAGCATTAGGTAAATCATATTTCCAAAGATTCATAATATTATATCTTTTTATGTATTCTGCAGGCCAACGATCTTTAGGAATTTTTTTACCAGACTGAGGATCTTTTTTCAAATCCTCTATTGCTCTCAAAATAAAATTATAGAGTCTTTTATCTTCAAACTTACCTTTTTCTAAATTTTCAAATTCTTTTTTTGTATTCTCAGAAATAAATGCTACAAATATGTTCTTCATTTAATTATTAGCCCTTTAGAGATTGCATTTCTTATTCTCTCAGGATTATAAGTCCAAATAACACACCCCTCATTATCTATCATAATTTTACCAGACGCGATAAGATAATCAAGCACCACCAAATAACTTTGATACATCATGCTATTGGGTAGTTTTTTCCATAACTGGTATTTTCCACATTCTTGGCTATGCTTTTGTATTGTTTCTTCAACCATAAGCACAGAACTGAGAGTAGGATTGTAAAGTATCCCTTCACTTGTTTGTTTTTTAAATAATTGTGACATTTTATCTTTTCAACTCCTATACTTATCCATATATTATATACATACATATAATAGAGTATTTAAGGTTTTTGGTTTAAATTTTAAGATATTTCTCCCTCTGATTCATACCCCCCACACAACTTCTGAAAACTCATAAACCTACTCTTAGACCCACAACACTATTATTAATCAATTTTATTTAACTAATTTCTCTAACCCCTCACATAATCCTGCAAGTCCTATAAGTGTTCCAATACCCATGAAGAAATTATAACCAATCAAGATTGTCCCATAAAAATTTACCTTCTTTGTATGGGCCCTCTCATTATCATTTTCATAAGAACAAGGATTTTCTTTTATATATTCATTCAATCCCCAGACAGGAACAAAATTCTTTACACCAAATTTTAATTTACGAGTTTCCATGTTTAAATCTATCTCTTAAATTATTTAAATCTTAGCACTATCAACTTATCTTTCAGCTTGCAAATTTAATTTAATCTTCAAAAAACATTTATTTTTAAGCAACCTCTCTCACTCTCTGGTCGGTTATTAATTCATCCAACTTAGAGACTTGTGAAACTGCTCTTGCTCCTCTTACTTGTATATTCTTGGCTTCCTTACTTCCAATTAATTCTTCCCATTTTCTACATTCTGATTTAAATCCTGAAACAACAGTTTCTACATTCACAGAATGTTCATATTTTAGCATAGGAATAACATAAATTTCTTTAACAAAACTTCTTACTGCTTTTCTAAACCCATTTTTATTCTCATGTAAATTTAACCAATTAGAATAATTTTCCGCTCTGTAAACAACTTCTAATTCAAGGACACTAAAACCTTTTTTGTTTTTCTTTTTAGTTCTTGCTTGATTAATAATATCTGCATAATGTAAACTAATATCTGTTTCAGAATTTAAATAATTTGGAAATTCCAATTCACCCATTTATTAAATAAAGAAAAAAGTGTTTTTAAAGTTTATTAAGGTGAAATTTAATTCTAACTTTTACTCTTCTGGTTTTCTCTTCCCAGTTTCATACTCTTGATAAGCAGGACATTCAAACATCTTAGGATTATATGAACATGGTTTTGGTTGGTGTTTCTCTTTTTCCTCTTGGTGATAACATCTTCCACTATGAGGACATTTCTGATGATTCCAAAATATTTTTACTCCAATGGCTTCAATACCTTCAAATTGTATCATTCTGCAACGCAATTCTTGCTCAAGTCTTTTTGATATATCATTAACCTCTTTAATCTTCTCTTTTTCCTCTCCCATTTACAAGAACAACATCCAAAATGCAACAATAACTGCCACAACTGCAAGAATCCAAAAAAACCATTTTAAAACTATATTAACAATTTTTAATCCTATAAAGAAAAGAATCACTCCAACAATAAAACTAATCAAAGGATATGCTTTACTTAATGCAAACAATTCTTCTAAAACCATGAATTAATTAAGATATTCTAGTTTTTAATTATTTTGGTTTGTAAACCTTTAAATTAATTTTTTTAAATTAATCGAATTATTTTATTCTCCTTCTGCCCTTCAAAACCCAAAATATCAATCCAAAAACAATTACAATAAACCCTACATAATAAATAAAATTTTCTTCAGGGCTTGGAAATAGGAACATTACTATTAATCCAAGAATTCCTATAATTAAGGCGATGATTTGATTTTTTTCCATGTATAATAACCTTTTTAATTTGAAAATTATTGTTTAAAATTATTTTTAATCACAAACTACTCCATCCCCACAACTCGGCCCCTCTTCACCACCCCCATCAATTACTGCTTCATCTCCCCCAGAATCACCATTACTTCCACTACCCTCTCTATTTTCTTCACCTTCAATTACATTATTAACAACATTATTTTCTTCATGTCCTCCAGTTACAACTTCATTTTCTCCACCTTCAATCACAACCCCCGGCTCCCCTCCATTTTCATCTCCTGCTACAATCTTTTGTTTTCCGCCTTCATAAACAACCCCCCCACCTCCGCCAGCAGTTGTTCCTTCTGCATAAGTTATATTCATAATCTGATTTTGAATTTGATCCATTTCTTGTTTTATTTCCCAAGCCTTATTTTCTGTTTGATTTTTCCCTTTATCTATTGTATGAGTTTCATTATTGCTTTGTCCAGGGTCTATTACCCACTTACCATCCACCATCATCCATCCTTTTCTAATTTCCATTAAATGTTGTTCTGATTTATTTTCAAACTCTTCAATTACATTATCAACTTCATTTCCAATAATATAATTTATCAATCCTTCTTCATTCCAAACCACACTAATTTTTCCGCATTTTTCTTCTAAAAAATTACCTTCTTCATCAAAACATTGTGGAATAGATTCTTGTACTGTTGGTTTTGTTTCATCAATGCCTCCTGAACTTGGATGCTTTCCAGGATATAAAATTGGTCTATAATTTCCATATTCATCCCAATCAAGATTATTCTCTTTTAGATTAGCATATTTTTCACATTCTGGTTTATTATTTTCATTCCAACATTCTTCAGGAACACCATCTGAATGGTCTATCCCATATTCTATCATAGTATACTTTTTTGCAAATAAATTCATTAAAAAGCTAGGAACAAAACTTCTTGCAAAACCATCTCCAGGAGAAGGTTTCATGGCTTCTAGTTCATCACAAGATGTTTCATCTTCTTTATATTCACATTTAATAGCAAGAGCAACCATCTTTTCGCATTTTGCTTTTTGCTCAATATCTAAATTATTTTCACAATTACATGTTCCAGGGTCATCTATACAACTTCTAATTTCTAACATCAATTGGACAAACATTCTAAATTGAAGATCTTTTAAATCTTTTAATTCATCTTCAAGTCCAGGAATAGCACTATCTGGATTACATTCTTTTTCTTTTAACATTAAATTATAATCTTCTTTTGCAAGCTCTTTGCAATATTCATAAGTTTTTTCAGTAAGCACAGCAGTAAGCCCTGTTTTTTCTTCTTCTAAAAGATAATCATCAAATATTTCTGGTAAAGCAGAGTTAGCATTAATTTTATTAGTAACCTCTTCTACACTGGCTCTAATTTCTTCTGAATTATTTAATGAAACTTTCTCTTGAACAATCATAAGTTTTTCCCTTGCTCTTTCTAAATTTTTTATAGCTTTTTCTTCACCCTGATTTTGAACATTATTTATTGCAGAATTTACTTCTTTTTCTCTAATCTCTAATGCAATCTCAACTTTATTATCTCCTGAAGAAAAGAATAATTTAGTATTATCCATAAATCTGCTAAATCCAGAATATGTTTGTAATTGTGTTTGTTCTTGAATTGTGTTGTCTGTTTGCACTTGTTCTTCAGCAAAAACTATTGGAAGAACTAATAAGATTCCAATCAGAACTAAACAAACCCCTCTCTTTTTCATATTGTATTAAAACAACCAGGTTATTTAAAATTATCTTAATTATCTCTTGTTTAAAATCCATAATTTTAAAAACACTCTTTCTATTTATAACTACCCTATGGGAGAGAGTTCTGATAAATTAACATGGAAACTAAAGACAAATTTTATTTATCTGAAAATGAGAAAAAATCTTGGGAAGAGGCTCCAATAATCTTGCATTACTCTCAGATAAGACTTTTTTTTGAAAAAGGATTAGAACTTCTCTCAAACATTCATAATCATAAATTTACTCTGTCTAACAAAGCAATAAAAATTATTTCTTTAGAAGAAATGGCTACTAGAAAATCAAAACCTTGTGCAGGGCTTTGTATTTGCACAGTTTCCCCAATGAAAATTTATTTAGTTGAAGATAAACCTCTGCTTGTTTTAGAACATTTAAGTCATGAGTATGGTCATACTGAAGGTAGAGTATTAGAAGAAAGCCTATTAGAAGAAGTAAAAGCATTTGCATTTCAAAAATCTTTTTCATTAAGATTCTCAGAAATGGGAATTAATGAAACTGAGTTAAATATTCATAGAGTAAAATATTCAGGAAGGTATGGTTCTGTTTTACATGACCAAGCAGTAGGAATTCTTAATAATTTAAAAGATAATTTTGATTCTGCTTCATTGCCTTTTGCTTATTTTAATCTATTTAAAGAATTAGCATATAATAACAAAATAAACACAGAAAACGATTTAATCAGATTTTTAGGCCCTTCAAAAAATAAATTCCAAGAAGAAGCATACAAATGTCAAAAATAAAACTTGTTGCATGGGATGTTTATGAAACAATTATAGCTCCTCATTTAGATGATGATATTATTAGATTAAGACAAGGTTCTTTAGAGCTATTAACACAAATTAAATCTAAAAATATCTTACAATGCACTTGTTCAGATGGAGATTTAACAAATTTAAAAAACAATCTTAAAGAAGCAGGAATTAACTGGCAAGATTATTTTATTGATTTGTACAAAATGTCTTATGGAGAGAGAAAAGACTTTTCATACATTGTAGAAGCAAATAAAATTAAATTCAATGAACTTTTAGTAATTGGAGATGATTATAATCTTGATATAGAGTTAGCAAAAGAACAAGGATGCAAAACAATCTGGGTTCCAGAGATTAAAGAAAAACAAAGCCTTTTAGATTTTGATGAATTTAAAACCTTTTTCTGACCTTAGTTCATGTGGACAAGTCCAACCTGAACACTTTAACTTTTTTTGATATCTCTTACTCAATCTCGCTTGGGTAATCATCAATAATTTTCCATTTAACTTTTTCAACAATTAATGGTTTTTTACTTTCATTATGAATGTAAGTCTTCCCCTCTATGCACCCTCTGCAATCTGTTTCTATCTGCTTCCCACAATGAGGACATTTTGCAATCGCTTTCATAACTATATAAAGAACAATGAGTTTTTAGAATTATCTCTTTATCCCTTCTTTGTCTCTCTTAAAATGTTCTTGTTTAAGTCCTTCCAACCCTTTTAAAACCGTTTCATATAATTCAGGTCCTGCAACAACCATCTCATAAATTCCAATTAATCCAAGAATTTGTCTTTCTTTCTCATCTACTGCAAATTCTCTTAACCCAAACTTCCATATTGTATCAAATCTTTCAGCATAACTTTCTAATATAGATTTGCCCTCTAAATTTTTTCTTCCTAAATCTTGTGATTTTCTCCATTCATTTGCAGAAGATTCCTGATCCCACATAATGTTTGGATATTTTTTCCCTAAATCATACTTAAAGATTGTCATTGCTCCTAATTGTATTGCTGTTCTATCATCAGTTGGAATACGCATAGCAAAATATTTTAATTTGCATTCATACTTATCATGCTCCGGCCCACACATTTGTTCAATAGTCCCTCTATCAATATGTTTATCTGGAACATCAAGCTTGAGGTTTTTTCTTTTCTTTTGTTCAGGAGGAAGTAAATAATCAAATAAACAGAATTTACAAACATCGAGGGGTTTTATTATTTCTTCAGGGTCACCCCTCAAATCTTCATCAGTTATCATAACTAATTCTAAACAAAACTATTTTTAAGCTCTATCAATATACAGAATATATCTTAAAATTAACTCATCCTAATCTAAAACCTAATAAATAAAAAAATAAAAATCAAATAAAAAAATCTTCTGAACTTAAGATTATTATTTCTTTTTTTTCTTTGCTTTTTTTTTAGCCATCTTTAAATCACCTCCTACGGAAATCAATTATAATTTTTATTTTTCAGTCAAATTTTTATTAATTTTTTAATATTTTTTTGTCTGAAATAATATTTTTTATAATTATATTAGTGTGTTTAGGTTTATATATATTACTGAAATTAAAATTTTAAAATTTTCTCTTAATAAAATTTGTTTTATAAGTCTGGGCACAAAATTTTCAACAAATACAAAAATATTTATAAACCTGCAATTAATTAATAATTAAATAAATCTGGAGGTTAAAATCATGGAATATGAATCTGGAGACGATGAAGATGACCAGGATAATTCAGACGACGAGGACTATGGTAGCGAGTACGGCGAATAAAGATTTTTTCTTTTTTCTTTTATTAATTAGATAATTCTTTTAAATTCACTAAGAGACCTACCTTTTCAGATTCTGTTTTAATCTCTTGTTTTAAATCTTCTTCTTCTTCAGTTAATCTCTTGTTCCTCTTTTCTCTTTCTAAGACACTTAGATGAAAATCTTCTATTTTTCTATTTATGCTTTCTATCTCCTTAAATACCTTCAAAGTAATATCTTCTTTTATTTTAATTTCCCTAATAGCTGACCTAATTTTTTCTATTTCATTTATCTTTTCTATTATTAATTTTTGGTTGATTTCCTTTATATTTACAAGCCCTTGTAATTTTTCATAATCATATTTTTCGAGGGTTTCATTAAAATTATTCCTATACTCTTTTATTAAAGCCATTTTATCCTCGAGAGAATGGTAAACTCTTGTAAGAGCCTTAAAATCAATAATCTCTCTTAATTCATATACCCTAATTTTCAAGTTTTCTTTTAGTACCCTAATTTTTTCTGATTTTTCTGCCTCTTCAAGATATTCTCTGCTTTTTTTTATTTCCTCAATTTTCTCATTTAAACCAAGAGTCTTTTCCTTAAGATTTTTTATCTCCTCTTTAATTTCTTTTATTTCTTTGGTATTCTCCTCTTTATTTTTTTCCTTTTCAACAAATTTTTTCATCTTTTTTTCAATACTAAAAACTATTTCCTTTTCTTTTAATACTTCTTGGCTCTCGCTAACTATCTTGTTAAAATGTCTATAAAACTTTGTAATTCTCGCTCTTATGGCTTCTAACTCTTTTCCAACTAAAAAAGTAGATTTTTGAAAACTTTTTGAAGATTTTCCCTCAAACTCTTGAAAAATTAGGTTTACCTCTCTTATTGTTTGGTCAAGAGATTTAAACTCTGCTTTTTTTGTTTTAGAAATTAATGCTTGTAAGTACTCACTAAATTTAATGAGATTCTCATTGACAATCAAGATTACTTTTTCTGGAACCTTTTTATCTTTTAATCCTATGTTTTTAAGCAAAACTTGTTCTTGTTCAAGCCCGGCCCATAACTCTTTCAACTCTTTTTTTATTTGAATCTTTGGTTCTTTTTCAGCCCTTTCTATTTCCAAATTCTTATCTTTTATTTTTTCTCCAAGGTCTTTAAAAACTATCTCTTGATTTTTTTCTATTTCTTGCTTTTTAGCTTTAAAAAAATCAAAGATTCCCATATTTTAATCAACACCCGCTTATTCTTAAAACTTGCTTGTTGTTAAAGATTTTTAAACCCTACTTCTTTAACCAAAACATGGCAAATGTGATTAAAAAAATATGTAAAGACTGTGGAAAAGAATTTGAACAAAAGCCTACTGCAAGATATCCGAGAAAATATTGCGATAGCTGTTCTGCGGAGAGGAAAAAAGCTTATAATGATATCCATATGATTACTGCAGAAGAATGTGAAGATTAATATCTCAAATAAATATCAATAAGTTTATATACCATCAAAATCTCCAAGATTTACCTATAAAAATAGGGTAGAAGAATACTAGAATGGAGGATAAATATGGAAGATCGAGAAATGCATAAAGCAACTTGTTCTGATTGTGGAGCTGAATGTGAAGTTCCTTTTAAGCCTACAGAAGGTAAGCCAGTTAGATGCCAAGATTGTTTTAGAAAGAACAGACCACAAAGAAGCAGTTTCGGCGGAAACAGAAGTTTCGGCGGAAATAGGGGCGGATTTGGCGGAAACCGAGGGTTTGACAGAGGCCCAAGAGAAATGCATAGTGCAACTTGTGCTGAATGTAAGCAGAAATGTGAAGTACCATTTAAGCCTACAGAAGGTAAACCAGTTTACTGTAAGGAATGTTTTATGAAGAAGAAGAATTCAGAAGATAATTCTGAAGACTTTTAATAAAGCAAATTATAAATTTTTATTTTTTTATTTATTGTTTTTACTCTTTTTTGTCAAAAAAGAACCAAAAAATAGTCTTCTTTGGATTAAATATTAATCGTTTAATTTGAGGATTTTTGATTTTACAACCCAAAATTCTCAACAAATCTTTCAATTACTCTATACTCTTCTAAGAAGTTATTCCCTTTTTGTGTAAGCGAAAATGTCTTTTTTTCGTCTTTATCAATCTCTAGACTAATAAATCCTTTAGCAATTAATTCATTAATATAATCCTTAAACATCTGAGGGGAAAGATTGCTTGAATATAATAATCTTGTAGGTTTAATATTTCTATTATTTCTTATAGAATAAAGAATATCTTTTATTATATCCAGCCTCTCTCGTTTCTTTGCCATATTCTAGTCCTGCTTTCGGGTTAGTTTAATTACCTCATACAAAAACACTAAGAAAACAATAGTGTTTAAAGCATAAATATTTGCTAACCATTTCAATTGCCAGCCAAGGTAATTTCCAAAGACAAAATTAAGAAACCAAGCAAAAAAACTAAGGATCATTATAACAAAATATAATCCTAGGAATTTGTGTTTTTCCCCGTTTTTCTTATAATTTATACAACTAATTATGCTTGCTAATCCAAATAAAAGTATTTGTGATAAAAACATAAACGTGTAAACATTCCAGAGATAATCTAAGAGAATAATTATAATGGTAATAAGATAGAATAAAAAGATTACTGGATTGAAAAAAGAACTTTTATTTTTCTCATTTGTTTCAAATTTTTTCCATAAAAGACTATAAAGTAGGAAAAACCCCGCCATTATCATAAAAAACTGAAAGACTGCTCTGACTAAGAAAAAATAAGGTATATCGGTTAAACAATACCTTAAAACAAATGCTACTCCGTAAAAAAAGAAAGCATTTCTAAAATATCTTATCCCTTGGTGAGCACTAATTTTAAATAATCTATCTGTTTTAACAACAACAACTAAGCAGATAAATGCTATTAACATTGAGTAAAAAAATCTGAACAATTCTAAGTTCTCTGCTATTAGATTGTAACTATAATCATAAAGAGGCATGAAAATAGGCTTTTTTTAGATTATTTAAGGTTTTATATGCAAAGATATAGAGAATTAATATGTATGTTATATAATGACTTTTGCTTCTTATGCCTTATAAACTCCTTTTGTTTTAATAATCTAACAAAAATGGAGGACCTGTTAAATCTTTATGCTAACTGTGAATTCTTAAAGCATAAGATTAATTAAAAATGAAAGATCTTCCACCCTAACTTCTTAGATAATTAGCCAGGCATTTAACCCTTAATTGTCTGGTTTATTGTCTTTTTGCATATACCCGCACTTGTTGCATTGATAAACCCAAAAATACCCTTCATCATCTAATTTAGCAACAACATCTGTGCTCTCGCATTTTGGGCACTTAACCATCTCTGTCTCATGTTCTTCTAAGTACTCTTCAGATATCTTTTCCATAAGTGTTTTAATAAGCACTCTTAAATTAATAAATTTTTATGTGGTGTTATATACTTTAATTAAAACTCTTTTCAACAAAAAAACCCATCACACAAAGAATTAATAACATAATATCTAATCCTAAAACATACCTCGCTCCTTCATTGAATATAAGAAACACAAAAATACTCAATAAACTTGCTCCCATTGTCCATAATAATCCCCATTTAATCTTTCCAATAACACTAATAAGACTTATTATATATACAAAAAGAACAAAGGAATTTAAGATAGAAAAATAAAAAGGTCTAGCAAGAATTCTTATTATCAAAACTGTAACTAGTAATATCCACATTATCATGATAAAATTAGTACTCTAGAATTTAAAAATTTACTTATAATGATTTACCATCAAGAATTTCTTTTACCTCATGATCTTTATAGCTACATTTAGTGCATTCTTCTACCCCGTATCTACCGTCTTCAAGAACAGTTATAATAACATCTGTGCTTCCACATTTTGGACAAGCAAGATGTATCCCGCTATCAGTCCCACCAATTTTTTCAACATAATTATATTTCATCTTAGATTAATATTAATTATTTAATTTAAGGTTTATAAGGTTTATGAAATAATCCTCAGTCTCATTCTAAATACGATTTTCTGCTTTCAATAATCTAAAGAATATCTTTAATAACAAAACTAACAATAAACTATAAATAATATCTTAACAATCTAACAACAAATATTTATAATTTCTCAAGCTAAAAATAAAAATAAATAAGAAACATCTCTTAAGGAAATTACTAATCTTTATCCTTTTCTTTCAAGAACTCTATAATGAGTATAAAAATTCTGATCCCAGTTCCCTGTCTTGGGGTTTGTCATAAGAGTTCCCTGATTTCCAATTCTGAATACATATGAAGTACTAGAAGTTTTTTCATTTCCTTCAAATGGAAATGGAAGACTTACTTCAGTATTCTTTCTTCCAGGAGCAGCATTC
>JBAYNB010000025.1:0-13348 GCA_041679005.1 Candidatus Pacearchaeota archaeon | reverse complement strand
TTAGCCCATAAGTTATCTTGCCCAACTAAAAAACAAAAGAAAATTAACTTAGAAGATTTAAATAAATTAAAAGAAAACAAATTTATTGTTACTGGAAAGGTTTTAGGCAAAGGAGAGATTGAAAGAAAAATTTCGGTTTTTGCATTAAGTTTTTCAGAATCTGCTATAGAAAAATTAAATAAAAAATCATGCGAATTCAGAACAATCAAAGAAGAAATTGAAAAAAATAAGAAACTAGAAGGAGTTAAAATAATCTAATATGGAAAAAATATTTATTGATGCTAAAGGAGCAGTTTTCGGAAGGCTTTGTAGTTTTGCTGCAAAAAAGGCTTTAGAAGGTTATGAAATAATTGTTGTTAATTCTGAACAAGCAATAATGAGCGGAAATAAAACAAATATTGCTCAAAAATATATTGCTTTAAGAGCACAGGGCGGACACTCAAATAAAAGACCAAAATATGCAAAAATTCCTTATCGAATGGTGAAAAGAGGAATCAGGGGCATGCTCCCAGATCATGTGGGGGGAATCGGTAAACAGGCTTTATCAAGAGTGAGATGTTATGAAGGAGTTCCTGCAGAGTTTAAAGATCAGAAAATGTTAACAATTCAAGGACTTAATCATAGTAAATATATTACAATAAAAGAATTAAGTGAGAGAATCTAATCATGGAAGTAAAACAAAATATAACTGTAAGTGGAAAAAGAAAGAGAGCAATAGCAAAAGCTACAATTCAATCAGGAAATGGAAATGTTTGGGTTAATAAAATCCCTTATAAAAGGTTAGATTTTTTTAAAGAATTAATGATAAGAGAACCTATAGAAATTACAAAAAGAGTATTAGGAGATTTTAAGTTTGATATTCAGGTTAATGTTCGAGGCGGTGGAAGCGAAGGGCAAATTACAGCAACAAGACTTGCTATTGCAAGGGCTCTTGTAAAATTTACAAATTCTGAAGAATTAAAAAAAGCATTTATTAATTATGATAAAAATTTATTAGTTGCTGACACAAGAAGAAAAGAAGCATACAAGCCTGGAGATTCAAAAGCAAGAAAAAAGAGACAGAAAAGTTTCAGATAATTCTAATTATTTAAAAATAAAATTTGTATTGATAAATCGAAAAGCTTTATATAACCTGTTTAACTTATATAACTAATAAGTATTATGTTAACTGAAAAAGAGATTGAAGTTCTAAGACTAAAAAAAAGAGGGTTGACTCAATCAGAGATAGCCAAGAAACTAAAGATTTCACAGCCAGCAGTTTCTAATTTTTATAATAATGCACTTTGGAAAATTAAGGATGCTGAAGAAGTTTTGAAATTAAAAAGAGAGGAAGGATTAAGATGAATAAAAAATATTTGGTATTTATACTAATATTTGGATTCATGATACTCGGGTTAGAATTTGTTTTTCCTGACTCTAATAAAACCAATTTTAATCTAACAGAAAATAATTTTACCAATGAAAGTATCACAAATTTGTCTTCTGAGGCAAATAATGAAAGTTTAGAAATAAATAAAACAGACAGTCCTCAATCTGAAGAAACAAACAATTCTAAGGAAATAATAATTCCAAATAATCCTATAAATATTTTCTCAGATAATCCGCAAATTTTATTAAATTGGGTTTATCCTATCTCAGATATTAATGTTTCTCAAAATAATTTTTTTAATATTAGTATAAATATTTCTTGTGTTGGAGGAGATTGTGAAGAGATAAATATAACATTAGACCCTGCAACAGGTACACAATATAATTTTACAACTTGTGGGAAAACAGGCACTGCAGGACCTTCACAAGCCCAGTGCGATACTAATTATACTGGAACCTCGCTTGCAGGACTAGTTACAGTCAGTTCTGGAATTCAAAATTGGACAGTTCCTTCAACAGGATTATATAATATTACTATTGCAGGAGCGGGGGGAGGAGGAGGAACAGGAACACCTGGAAAAGGAATAATAATTCAAGATAGTGTTAATCTTATTCAAGGACAAATATTAAAGATACTTGTTGGTCAAAAAGGAGAATATTATGGAGGGTCTAGTGGTGCTGGAGGAGGAGGAAGCTTTATTGTAAATGCAACCAATAGTCCTATTTTAATTGCTGGAGGAGGAACAGGTTCATGCAATAGTGCAACTGGACAAGATGGAAGAAATACAACTTCTGGGGGTGGAATAAGTCCTGGAATAAATGGAAATGGCGGAGGAACAGGCGGTGGGGGCGGAGGAGGAGGAGGACTTTTAACAAATGGGAGTTCAGGAAATTATGGGCCAGGAGGAGGGGCTTTTGTTTTTGGAGCTCTTGGGGGATTAACTTTAGGAGGGTTTGGTGGTGGTGGAGGCCAGACAAATGTAGGAATGAATATTGCAGGAGGGGGTGGAGGATATTCTGGAGGGAGTGGAAATACTGAATCTAATTGTGTGAATGCAGGAGGAGGGGGTTCTTATAATGCGACAGCAAATTTTAAAGTTCTTGGAACAAATCCTGGCTCAGGATATATCAAGATAACTTTTTTAGGTTCATTAAAAGGTGGGGCAGTTTCAATGGTTGAAAGTACAGATCCGTTTTATACAAATATTACTAATCCTTATAATGTTACACTCAATCGAGGACAATCAGAAATAATTACTTGGTATGTAAATGCAACAGGGAGTATAAATATCCCTCATAATTTTTTTGTTTATGCAAATCAAACTGCAAATCAGAATATAAGCAACATAACAAACACATTAGATATAATTATTAAAGATACAACTTATCCAGTAATGAATATAATCTACCCATTAAATACAACTTATTCCATAACTTTAAGAGAGTTAAATTATTCTTATTTAGATAAAAATCCAGGAGATTGTTGGTATTCTTTAGATAATGGAATAACAAATTCTACGCCTGTCTCTGCTGAAACAAATTGGACAGATTTAAGCAGTACTGGAGGAAGTAATACTTGGACAGTTTATTGTAATGATAGTTCTGGAAATGAAATAAGCAATTCTGTTAGTTTTACTAGCACTATTCCAGTAATTGGATTAACATTACTTTCTCCAACAACAAATATTAATGTAACTCAAAATCAATTTTTTGAAGTTAGAGCAAAAGTTAGTTGTTCAAATAATGATTGCGGACAAATTAATATAACTCTAGATCCTTCTGTAGACCGAACACCTAGAACATGTTCTCAAGTTTGGGGGGCAAGTTGTCTTGGTTCTGATCCAACTACTTCTGCTTATAGTTATGATGGATGTTCTTCAGGAACATATTATAGTGGAGGTTTTTGGGTTGATGAAGTTACAGTAGATGCAACAACTATTGCACTTGGAGAAACTCTCAATATAACTTGTAAATTTGATTGTTATCCAACTTCAAGTTATAATAATTTAGCAATTAGTTATTATAATGGGACATGGAATCAAATATGGGTGCAAAATAGTGCGTGTACTGATGGGAATTATTCTAAAGCTGTTGTGATAAGTGGAGATGTTGGAACACAAAAAGCAAGATGCCAAATCGGGTATAATGGTTATACTCAAACAGGAACTTGTTTTACAGGAACATATTCAGATAATGATGATGTAAATTTTACTGTAATTCCTGCAACTAAAACTGGAACCATTTCCACATTGGTTGGTGATACTCCGTTTTATACAAATATTACTAATCCTTATAATGTTACACTAACTAATGGAGATTCTGCTACAATATCTTGGTGGGTCAATGCAACTGGAGAGGTTAATACTACCCATACTTTTTTTGTTTATGCAAATACAACTGCTGATTTAAGTGTTGGAAATATAACTTCTTCTTGGAATGTTACAATTCTCTCAAATGGTTCTTATGTTGGTGGGATAGATGAATCTGCTCCAACAATTACCTTTAATTCTCCCCTGAATAATTCTTATTATTCAAACACAGGATTGAATATTGATTTAACTATTTCAGATCCGAATTTAGATTCTTGTTGGTATGATTATGATAATAGAAATATTAATACAAGTTTGGGGACTGGAGGAAGTTGTGCAGATATTACCTCTGTTGTTTGGGCAGAAGGTCAGCATAATTTAATTGTTTGGGCAAATGATACAGGAGGATATAATAGAAGCTCTTCAATTAGGTTCACAATTGATACAGCTAGTCCTTATTTTAATTCTATACCTTCTAATGCAAGTTTAAGATATGGGCAATCGCTAATTGTTGATTTTGATGCAACAGACTTAGTAAATCTTGAGAATTATTCTATTAGTGATAACACTAATTTCACAATTAGTTCTGCAGGAGTTTTAACTAATAAAACAGAATTAGCTGCGTCAACGATTTACCTCATAGTTATAACAATAAATGATAGTGCAAACAATATTAACACAACTAGTTACCAAGTGATTGTTGGCGCAATTCCTGATACTATCAATCCTTTAATAACCATAATTTCTCCAACAAGCCAGACATACACTTCATCCCCCATTAATTTTAATATTAGTTCAAATGAAAATTTAAGTTCTTGTTTAATTAGTATAAATCATTGGTAGACTAACTATACTATGAGTTTAAATTCTAGCTTAACTGGTGCAGGATATACTAGTTTGATTAGTGATGGAAGTTATACTGCTAAATTCTGGTGTACAGACAGTTCTGGAAATGTGAATAATACTAAAAGTATAATTTTTAGTGTAGATACTGACATTCCAGATATAATTTTTAATTTTCCAACACCAGACAATGCAAGTTTTACAAAAGAAAATTCAATAAGAATAAATGTTTCAATAACAGAACCTGATTTAAAAGAAATAAAATATAATTGGAACTCAACAAATTTTACTATGTATGGTGACTCTTTGATTTTAATGTATAATTTTGATAATGTTTCTTCACTTGGAGAAAATTCAACCCACATAAAAGATTTAAGTAAATATGCAAATAATGGAACCATATCAAATTGGTCCAATAATTTAATTTCTTGTGTTTATGGAAATTGTCTTAAATTAAATGGAAGTGGTGCAGTAACAACAAGTGTACCTTTAGGTACAAATGGAACTATTTCATTTTGGGTTTATTGGAATGGAAATTCTCCAAACTATCTAATGGATTCGACAGATTCGCACAGATATCTTCTTTATGCAGTAAATCAAACAGCCTTTGGCCTATATCTTGATAATACAATGATATGAGATAATCCGAGTAATGCATTATTAAATTTATTACAAGCAAATACTTGGACTTATATTAGTATTGTTTATAATAAGAATCATCCAACAAAAAAAGAAATAATCTACAAAGATGGTATAGAATTTGCTTCAAAAAATACTGCATTTACAGGGTCTAATCCAACTAACTTTTATATAGGAAGAAGATTCAGTAATACAGAATATTTTAATGGTTCAATAGATGAAGTAAGAATTTGGAATAGAAGTTTAAGTCAAGAAGAAATTTATCAACAGTATGTTTCTAATCTCAAAAAAATATATTCTGATTCATGGGAGTTGTATATTAATCAAAGTAAAAATTCAACAAAAGGATTAGATGATGGAGTGTATACTTATTTTGTTTCTGCTAAAGATAATTCAACCAATGAAGGAATAAGTGAAACTAAAACAACAACAGTTGATACAACCGGCCCTATAATTAATTTAATTTATCCTGAGAATAACTCTTTAAACGAAGGTGCAAACACAATTAATTTTTATTATAATGTTTCTGATACAAATTCTCTTTCTAACTGTAGTTTAATAATTGAAAATATTATTAATGCAACAATAAACAATCCTGAAAAGGACCAAACAAATAATGTTTCTTTATGTTTATTAAATGGAAATTATAATTGGAATATAAATTGTACAGATGTTGCAAATAATATAAACTCAAGTGAAATAAGAACCACTATATTAAATTATTCCATACTTGTTGATGATATACTCTTCGATGGAAACTCTACTAATTTAGCAGATAGAGTAAATGTGAGCGAATTAATGAATATTAAAAATCTTACTCTTGAAAAAATAGATTATGGAAAAATAATTTTTTTAGAGGAGGTTGATATTTCACATGATATCCAGGGCTCTGTATTAAATTTAAGCAAGAATATTAATCTCTCTTTTAACAGAATTGAGATTAATTCAACTGCCTTAACAGGATTAAATAAGTCTGCTAGGTTGGCTCTTTATAATCTAACTTTTGTTGAGCCACAGATTTTAAAAGACAACTCTATTTGTAGTGATTGTATTAAAGAGAACTATACAAACAACATTTTAGTTTTTACAGTTGCTGGTTTTTCAGTTTATTCTGCAAGAGAAACCCCTATTGATACAGAAATAAAGGGGGGTTCTGGCGGAGGAGGACATTCTAGTAGTAAAAGAATCATAAAATATGAATGTGTAAATGATTCTTCTTGTAATACTAAAAAAGGAGAAGTTTGTTTAAATAATAAATGCACAAAACTATTTGATATGGAAATTTTAAAGTTTGACTCTCCTGTTGGGTTAGGAGAGTTTTTTAATTTTACATATTTTGTAAAAGCAGTTGCTGAAATTAATGGAGATGTTGAAATAGACTTTTGGATTGAAAAACAAGGAGAAAAAATAACTTCTGGAAAAGATACTATCTATATGGGAAGTTTTGAAGAAAAAACAAAAGAGAAAAAATTATTCTTACCAAGCGAGGTAGATTCTGGTACTTATGAGTTTTTTATTCAAGTCAAGTATGGTAATTATACTGCAAGTGCTCACCGAACAATTGAAATAGAGATAGATAAAGGTCTAGCAATAATAACTGCTAGTGATTCAAAAAACAAACCTGTGATTATTTTGGTTATATTATTCATGTCTTTGATTTTAATTGGTCTAATTGTCTTTGGGGCTAAAAGATATAAAAAATATAAAATAAAAGAAGAAGAAAAAAGAATTAAAGAGTATCTTAAAGGGTTAGATTTATATGTCAGGAAGGAAGGAAGCGAGAGTATTTATGATTTATGTTTTAAAAATGAAAGGACAACCCAAAAAGAAACAACAAATGATTTAGAAATAAAGAATAACTCTGGAATGGAAAATAAAGGCGATATAAAGAATTTTAATTTAGATTATAATTCTAAGATAATATTAACCTTACTTAACAATACTGAAAAGACAGGAGCAATAGGTTTTATTAAAAAATATATTGTTATTTCTGATGAAGAAATCAGAGATATAATTAACAAACTTCATGAAAATGGACTGATTGAGGTTGTGAAGTTAAACAAAGGAGAAATAATGACAGAAAAATATTTTCACACTCCAAGAGTTAAACCAGAAATGTTAAATGATGATATAAGATTTAGAAAAGATAAGGGCTGGAGTTATATTTAATCTAAGAAAGACCTATAATAATCGCATTTTTTATCAAAAGAATGTTGCAATAAATCTTGCTGAATAAACTAATTAATTTTAAAATCAAAAACTCTTGAGTCTGGAGATAAAAGATATACTTTATCTGTTTTACTTCTTAACCCTCTATAAATTTTTTGAAGTAGTTCTCTTTTTGCTTTGTCCATATAAAAACTTGAATAATTCTGGGGGTTTGTTTTTTTTAGAATTTTCCAGAATATCCCTGAAATATTTGGATATGGAAATCTTGTGATAACAATACTATTACACATCTCTCCTGGAAAATCTGCTCCTCGGCCACACTTAGTTGTAAATAATGTATCTATTCCTTTGTTTTTAAAATCATTAATTCTTTTACCAAGAGGGTCGTCTACCTGTTCTCTTATTAGCTCTGCCTGAGTGGGAAGATTATTAATATCGAAAGTTGATTTTTCATATTCTGTTGGAAGGTCTGAAAATGAATTAACATGAACTAAAATGGGTTTTTTTGCACAGCTAATTGTTTTTGAGAGAGCAATTAAATATTTTTCTCGATTATTTTTATTCATACTAAAATTAGCATAACTACAGTTCATTTCATAGCCTGTTTTACATGGAATTAATTCTCCTTGGTTTTTGGTTTCTGCATCAATTATTTTAAATTTCTCTAAACCAAAAATATTCTTTAAAACATTTTCAGAATGAATTGTGCCACTCATTAAAACAAAGACTTTATTTTTTTCAACTAATTCTTTAAATTTTTTTGCAAGATTTGTTGTAACCAACTGAATAATTATATCATTATCTTTTTTTTCTACTGAAAAGAAGGTTTCATCTGTAAAATCAGAAAAGATTCTTGCAACTTCGTCTAAATGAAATAAATAATTTGATTCATCAGTTTCAATGGTGTCTAATAATTCTGTGTTTTCAAGCACTGCAGTTAACAATTCCTCAATTAAGGTATTTTTTATCTTAAGAGGTTCATTAAGCTGATTAGGATAAGCTCTTTTCAGAGAATTTGTTATATCGATTAGTTTACTAATGGTTTTTGAGGATTCTGAACCTTCTGGGAAAATATTAGTTAAAGAAAATAATAATCTCGTAAGGTTTATTTGTTCTTTTTCTGCAAAACTATCTAAAAATTCATCACATTCATCAATTATTTCTACATCTGTTGCAGGTTTTCTATTCATCCAATTTTCTATTTTATATTTCATACTATTAAAGAGTATTACATCTGCCTCAGCATAAGCTTCGTATTGATCATAAAACCCACACCCGCATTTTCTTTGAAAAAAAGTGTAATCTTTATTATTTACTGCCTTGTATTTTATTTTTTTAGCATCTTTAAATTTTCTTATCTCAAAATCATTTGGTAACAAAGGAGAATAATAAGGACAAATAGGAGCAATAGTCATTCTTTTAATGTCTTTAATAGAATCAAAATCCGACATTTTAACTTCTGGATTTTGTTTAATATAATCCTTAATTATCTTTAGGTTTTTTTCTTTTATCTCTATTGTGCATGGCAAAAAAAGATTATCGCAGGTATCTCTTTGTTTTGGAATTTTAGGCCTCTCTATTCCTTTGAAAATATCACTAAGTTTAGTATTTTTTTCTGTATAATATTTTTGAATATCTATTTTTTCATCTCCAAATTCTGTTAAAAATCTACACTTAAAATTTTGTCTTCCAACTATAGGAGAAATTTTTAATTTTTTCCCATTGTGGAGAACATATTTTTTTCCAGTATAATCTCTAGTATATTGTTCTTGTAAAGATTTTATAGGTACTACAATAGATGCTCTGCCTAATTTTCTCGCAATATTAAGTGCAAGAGCAGATTTACCTGAACCACACACACCCCTGATGAAGATAATATTATTCCCTGCATTAACTGACTCAATTACTTCTCTTATAACTGCTTCTTGAGATTTACCATTAGAAAAAACCAGAGGTTTCAATTCTTTTTCATCTTCATATAAGTTCCACATTTTTATTTGTTAAATTAAGTTTAGTTAAAAAAATTACAATATTTTCTAAAACCGCACCATCTGCATAATGCTCCGGGGTTTGGTTTAAATTCTTTAGTAGATTCAATTTTATCAATTAGTTCGATTGTTTCTTTTTTTAGATTTTCTAGCTGTTCATTGGTTCGCTTTGAAGTAAGATGTTTATTAAAAGCAAGAAAATGCCAGATTAAATGAACATCACTAACTGGCTCAAACATTTCTCTTATTCCGATTGAATAAAGTGCTAACTGCCTATCTTTGTCTACCTCTTCTTGAGTTTTCATAGAATTCCCTGTTTTATAATCGTGAATTTCAAAAATGTTTGTCTCTTTATTATGAACAAGCCGGTCAATATATCCTTGCAGTTTGTATTTCCCTTCTGAGTCTAAATTAATTATTACTTTTTTCTCTGTTGCGATAGTATTATCTTTAAATGGAGAGTGTTTTAGATAATAATCAATAAGAAATTTTATGCCTTGATTAAAATAATAATCTGCAGAATATTCTTCGTTTACTATTTTTATTTTATTATTGAAATCTTTATTCCAAGACTGAAGATAAAACTCAATTATCATATCGAGCTGAATATTCTCTTTGTCAGCAAGATTATAAATCCATTCCAAGGTTTCATGAACTTTACTTCCTAAAAACCCCTCTATTGTTTGTTCTATTTCTGGTTCTAAGTGTTCAATATACTGAAACTTAAATTTAAGAGGACATTGTTCAAATACAGAGATTCTTGAATGAGAGTAGACCACCATTTTTTAGTTGTGTAATATTTATTAAATAAGAAGGTTATTAAAAGTATTTGTGCGAGAAAATATACAAAAGATTTATCAATTCTTTCTCATTTTCCTATATATGGTACTACAGTATAAACTTAAAGAAGGAAGTAGATGGATAAAATATCCTGGAAAAGATAAACTAGAGAAAAAGACTAGTGCCTATTATTTTAGATTGTTAAGTGAAGATAAAAAGAAAATCTTAGTAGATAAAGGGAATTATGATAAAGTAATGAAAAGGTTTAGACAGATTGAGTTTTTCAAGCACACGAGGAGACAGGCGGGAACAAACCTCCCAAAACAAAGTTTTAAAGATAATCTAAATTAATTGAAAATTGGCTGCTACTCCTTTAAAATTAGATGTAACTACTTTTCAGATTTCTTGTTTTTAAATACATATTCACCTAAAAAATATGCTTTAATTTGTACTGTTTGTATTTAAAGAAAAAGATATTCTTAAGTATAAGAGGTGTGTGAAAATGATATTTGAAGTTTCGTTCGCGATGGTTGGTGGAATAAACTTTGGATTAGAAAGGTCCTGGAGTTTAATTAAAAACCTTTTATCAAAGTACCCTGAAGCAACCTGGGAAAAAATCGTGGACAGAAAAAAAGGAAAAGGCAAGTATGTTATAGAAATTAATTAATTTTTTTATGTTATTTTTTGGTTATCTTTTAGGAGTTATTATGTTCAAATAGTTTATATTATAAATTATCTAAAGGATTAGTTATCTTTTTTAGCTCGGTTGATGAAACATGAGCATAAATTTGAGTGGTGCTTATAGAAGCATGTCCGAGCAGTACTTGTATTTTTCTAATATCCACACCATCTTCTAATAAATGTGTAGCAAATGAATTTCCTGTTATGAATATTGTTTCATGGGATTTAGCAATCCAAGTATTATTCTTTGTTTGAGGACACCAAACAACCCCTTTATAATTTTCTTTATTAATTTGCCCCTTATCAAGGTAGATATTACAAGAGTCTTTATCAGAGATATAAGTCCTAAAATACCTTTTTTCTTTATCTTTAGAATAGCCTGCAGAATTATTCTTTTTATAACCCAAAATTGTTTTTTTACCCAATAAAACACATAATGCTCTGAAAAAATCAATAGTATATTTATCTTGTAAAGTTAGTTCATTGCAAGTATATTTATCTTTTCTGTTAATACCATCCCCATAAATCATGCATTTAAACAATTCTTCAAGTTCTTCTTTCTTTAAAGATAAAAGCTTATATTTTGGGGTTTTATTTAAATTTATCCAGTCAAATATCCACTGATGATTCTTTCCCTTAATCTTCCCGCGATTACCTCCTTTAATTAAATAAAAGCAAAGCATGCCTTTATGGTCATGATTTCGTTCAGTGAACGGAATTTTACCTTCTACCAATAACCTTCTAATATAATCGCATTTAAATTTATTAGATTTTAAACTCTGGAGAATACAAATTTCTATATGATTCTTTCTTACTGAGATGTTTCCATCTGTTAAAATCCACCCCAGTATTCCTGCCCTTGCTTTACCAATAGAACTAGAACCATTAAAAATTGAAGAAATCTTGTGTTTAATATTTCTTTTGTTCTGCTCATTTATCAAATCTACAAATGAAATAAGTTTCCAGTTGTCCCATGTATCCCACCGCTTCTTAATCTTGCCTATTGTCTTTTGATGGGCTCTAGCTATTTTAAATAGACCTTTATGTTCTGAGGTACATAAATAATCCAAAGTTTTATTTTTAATTCTAAAAATTTCTTCATCTATCTTATATTTAAAAATCTTTAAAATGGGTTTTTCCTCAATACAATCCTTTTCTAAATTATATGTAAATACTCTCTCTCCTTTTTTTATTTCATTATGATTTTTCCAGCCATTGAGAGTGAGAATCTCTACATCTTCAGTTAAGCAATGCCTTAATGTATGCGGATGAACCTTTTTATTTATCCCTGCTCTTTGTGATGCTTTCTGAACAATTTTTTGAATATTCCTTGTCGTTAGAGGAAGGTTTTTTGAAAATAAATAATTCCAACCAGGATTTTTATCAACAAATTTTTTTAGTTTTTTTGAAAGCTTTTCTGAGATAAAGAACATTCTATCCTTTTTTCCTTTTCCAAGCCTTACCCAACCAGTATTTTCATTAAAATCCAAATCAATAGGTCTTAAATTAACAATCTCGCTTACCCTTAACCCTGATGAGTACAAAAGCTGGAGCATTAAGTGGCTCTTAATATTTTCAGATACTTCAAATAATTTTAAAACTTCTTCTTTTGACAAAACAACAGGGATTTTATTTTCTTTTTTTGGTCTTTTAATTCCGAGGGTTGGGTCTTTGCCCAGGATATTTGAATAAGCAAATCTTATTGAAGCTAAAAAAACAATATTTGAAGCAGAGGCCCTGTTTGACATTTTATCTGCAAGAAAATATTTTACGTCTTGTTGAGTTATTTGTTCTGGTTCTTTTTTTGAATGTTCTAAAAGTTCTTGATTAAACTCAAGATAATTTCTAAGAGTATAATTAGACATCTTTAATATTTTGATTTCTGTTTCTAATCTCTTCAAGAATTCTTCCTGGTTCATATTTTTACTCCTAATTTTTTTAATTCTTTTTCTAGTTGGTTGTTGGTTTTGAAAAGAATTGTTTTTAGACCCAACTTCCTTGCAGGAGGGATATTATTCTTTCTATCATCAATAAATACAGCTTCTTCAGCAGAGACATTATATTTTTTTAAATCTTTTATTAAGTATTTGAAAAATTTCGTTGAGGGTTTAGCTAAGCCACATTCACAGGATTTTATATTTAAATCAAATAATGAATAAATCTTATTTTTCTTTCTTAAAAGCTCATGTGCAGGATTTACATTAGTGAAAGAAACAAGAATATAATTATTTTTTAATTTTCTGAGAATTTCTTTTTTTTCTTTTTTTAGACAAATATGTTTATCTCTTAATTTTTGCCAAGATTTAATAAATCTATTTTTATTAATCCCCAAATCTTCTGCGATTAAAGATTCATACTCAAAAGTAGATTTAGGATTTTTTAATGATTTCCAAACATGTTTATTTCTGCTTAGTTCAAAACTTTTTATATCGAAATTAAACTCTTTAGAAAGCTTTTGATATTGAACCTGATTTTGTTCTTCACATAAGACTCCTCCAATATCAAAGACTATTGCTTTTATTTCTTTATTCATCTCTCTTCACCAGTTTAGATAGTGCGAACCTCTTTATA
>JBAYNB010000024.1:0-13637 GCA_041679005.1 Candidatus Pacearchaeota archaeon | reverse complement strand
GAAATGAAAGAAAAACCCCAGATATCTTATAAAGTTGAACCAGAAATGCCAATAATTGAAAAAACTTTTTGGGAAAAAATAAAAAGTTTTTTTGGATAATCAGTATTTATTTCCAACATAAATTAAAAATTTAAGAATTCTTAGATAATAAAAAAATCAGTACTTAAAAATTAACAATTAGTTTTTATCTGTTCTACTTCCTCAACATACCCATCTCCTCTTATTTGTTCAACTTCATCTCTACATAGAGGACAAATTTGTTTTGGTTTAGGGCAGGGTTCTGCTCTTATTTGTTTTGTTTTTGGATAATTAAAAGATTCTGCTCTTGTTTGTTCGACTTCTTGTGTTATAAAACAAAGAGAACCTTCAACAGAATTACATGGACTCTTCTCATATATTGAAATATAGATTAGATTATCTGATTTTTCTATACCCTCTCCTCTGTGTTCTCTTATATTTAAAAAATCACACCCGCCTGAAAAAGATATTGCAACACATGTTACAATTGCTCCTAAAATTAAAATTCCAATAACTGAGAGTGTTAATATTAATTTGTCAGCCATAACTAAGTTATACAAGTTTGTTTTATAAGTATTGTTGTTCAGACAACTATAGAATATTTAATCACTGAAAATAGATAAAAATAAACGCCCCCGCTCGGATAGGAACAAAAAGGTTCGCTTTCATACTTTGAGGCATTCAGGAGCAACATTTTATTTAAAACAAGGTATGAACTTAAGAGAAGTTCAACAACTATTAGGCCATTCTAGGATAGATACTACAACAATTTATCTTCATATTAATCCTGAGGATTTGAAGAAGAAGTTTGAGAGTTTATGGGATTAATGGAATATTTTAGAGGATTTCCCTTTCTTATTGAAAATAAAAGTCCAATCATAATCCAACTAAAAAATATCATTACTATTAATAAAATAATTTGTAAGGGAAAAATTAGATAAGCAATATAAATTTTGTCAGGTAAAACCATTATTTCTGTAACTTCTCCAACTGTTATATTAATTTCATTTAAACTATATTTTTTATTAACTCCTTGAGTGATTGCAATTATTTTATATATTCCATCTCCTAAAGAGAGATTGCAATTTCCTAATGATAAATTACATTCTATTTGAGTATCTTTTTGAAAATTAGGAGAGATCTTAATTATTTGAACTTTTACTGATTTATTTCCTTTATACTTAATTGTTAAATTTCCAGTAGGATTATATTTATTGGTCAGGTCTATTTTGGTTCCATTGGAATAATCTGCATAAACATAAGATCTATTAAACCCCCAATTCATATCTTGAATTGTTAAATTAAATTTTCCTTGTGAGGGGTCGGTAATTATCCAAGACCCATTTAAATTTACTTCTGTCCAGGTATGATCATCTCCAGGATTTTTAATAAGTCTTGTAGAGATATTTAAGTCGTCCATCATTGCTTTAAATAACAATGCAGACTCTCCACATGCCCCACATTTAGAAAAATATACCCATTCTCTATCATTATCTTTATCTGTCCTTATACAAAATCGAGTATGTCCATTCTTAGTGAACCAGAACATAAATTGTTTAGTATCATAAATTCCTTTAAAATTTGTTTTTTCCCATTCCAATAAGTTAATAATTTTTTCTTCAGAGGTATTGAGATCTTTTATCTGTTCATTAACAAATTTTTCTAATGAATTATCAATTATTAATTTAGTAGAAATTTTAATTATAACGGGCATATAAAATTCACACATTAAAAAAAGAAATAATCCTACCAATATTAACCATCCCATTTTATTTTTAAAGTTCATCCATTTTTTTAAAGAATCAATTTCAATATACATAAAAATAGCAAACGGCACTATTATTTAAATATTGCATAAAACTAGAAAATTTTAATAATAATTTTATTTACTCTCAATCTTTTCTTTAATTTTGTTTGTAGCCTCTATAATAAGATCGTGCCATTCTTCTATTCTATGAAATAAATTTTGAAATCCATCTTCTAAATTTTTTCCAATAAGTTCCATGGATTTTTCTTCTATTTTATTACAAGAATCAAGCCAGATTTGATCTATCTTCCCCCCATTATGCACATAACAATTTCTTGTTTGTTTTGCAAGATTTAACTCTTTCATAGATTCTTCACTTAAAATATCTAAGGTAGATTCTTCTTCAAAGAATTTCTTCATATTTCTCCATTGACTTGTATCTAATTCTGTCCCAAAGAGAATTTCTGAGGATTTATTAAGCAATTCTTCAAATAATGAAAAAAGAATTATCAAATGCTCGAATGTAATTTCTATGTCTTTTGAAGTTAAAATAGAACATAACTGATTGGGAGTATATTCATGATATCCTCTTCTAAATGCAGGAAGACCCAATTTATGAGGTCTATTCCATTCAGAAGTATTTTCAAATTTAGCTTTTAATTGAAAATAATAGCCCCAAACCCCCATATAAATAGCTTTCCAATTATCTTCACTCTTATTTATTCTGTCAATTATAGATAATATTTCCTTAGGGATTTCCATATCATTAACACTTAACTTAGATTATTTAAATATTGCACATAATAAGTATTTTATGCAATTATAGATATTATTTCCCTTGTAAACGAAAGATATAAAATTGCATAAAACTTGTAAAGAGCATGGCAAAAAAGAAAGAAGATTATAAATGGTTGATAGTTTTAGGTATAATCCTTTTATTTTTGTTTGCTTGCATATTTTCTTATTGGATAGGAAGTTCAAGGGGATTTGATAGAGGTTATAGCTCAAACCTCAAAGATTTAGAACAAACAAGACAAGAGAATAATGTTTTAAAAGGAAAGTTAGATAACCTTAATTCAACATATTCAGATTGTATCCTTAATCTAAATGAATGCGAAAAAGAGCCCAAGGTAATTTATGATTCAGATGATTATTATCTTCCAGGATTAGGGGAATTTAGCTTAGATTACCATGAAATTGAAATAATCCTAAAAACCTATGTTTTATCTTTATTATTTTCTTTATTATTAAGTTTTAGTTTATTCAAAATTAATATAAAAATAGAAGGAAGAGTCCTGCTCTGGTTCTTATTAATTCTTTCTGTATTTATAACCTTAATTATACTATTTTCTTATGGGGGTTAGGGATGAAAATTTCAATCCTCTCCACAAGAAGGAATCGTATCCCCGAGTTTTAAAATATTAATGCCAAATTCTAAGGGAATTTCATTCACAAACTCTGTAAAATCTCCATCACAAGAGAAGATATACACATCAGAATGATGGAGTTTCTTAATCTCTATAGCTTGACATAACAATTTTCTATCTGTTTCTTCTGGCAAATCATTTGGTCTTTGAGATATCTTTATTTGTTTTTGTCTAGGATTACTTATATTTTTTATTTTTGTATGAGTTAGACTTTGTAATTTTTGAGGAAATTTTAAATAAAATTGATCTATCTCTTGAAGGTTTAAAGGATAATTTTTTATATTCTCTTCTAATTCTTGACTAATACTATATTTTGAAATAAATTTTCCCATAGATTTTTTTGCTTGATTAAAAATCTTAAGGACCTGATATTTGTTTCTAACATGCAATCTTATAAAACAAAAATTATTAATTTCCCAAAAAAGAATACTATTATTTTTAAGTTCGGAAATAACCAAATTAGAAATAACTATATTGCACTTAAAGTTATTATTACTCAAAGAATCAATTTTATTTGTGACTTCATCTAATTCTGTCCTATATATCTTGGGTTGAACATAAGCTAATGTCCTGTATATACAAATATTAGTATCGAGAAGGATTAAACTTTCTTTTTTCATAATTAAAATAGGGATTAAAAAACAGATTCAAATATACCATAATTCTTTGAGGAGGTATTAATAAAATTAAATAGCTCTTTAGCTTCTTTCAACAAATCTTTTATTTTCGGCTCGTTTTCATTTCCATTAGCTAAGCAAATTATTTCTCCCCAGATATTTATATAATTCTCTGTTTTTTTTATTAAAATACCCCTTATCACTTGATCTATTTGTTCATTTGATAAAAGGGTGTTTAATAGATTCTCAATATAATCCAGGCAAGCCAGAATAACTTCTCTAGAAGATTCATCTATCTCTTCAATTTTTCCTAAATCATTAATTCTATTAGCCAATATGATTTGTAAATCGCAGATACTTGTTTGGATTCTAGCCTCATAATCTTTTGGTTTTTCATTGGCATATTTTAATAGATAATTACTATAACAAAATCTTTCTAGTGCTTTAGCCCCCGAAATACCATACACCTCTATAATTTTTTTTAATTTTTTCTTTATTTCATCAACTTTATCTTTGTTAATTAATAGTAATTGTTGACCTTTTGAAGATAGATTCCATTTTTTTTCTTCCCATGTTCCATGGTCCTCTTTGTTAAGGGTAACTAACCCTCTTTCAGAAAAATCATTTAGTAAATCTTTAATATCTTCAGAAAAAGGACCATGAGGCATTTTTATAAATTCAAAGGGGATTATGACCTTATCTTCTGCGAAAGTTAAAAAAGATAATTTGTGTATTTGAGTACTATTAAAATTTTTAAAACTAAGTAGAGAAGCCAAAAATAAATCTTTATCCTCAATTGTTTTTAAATTATATTCACTAAAAAAATCATCAAAAGAAAAGCTTGATAGCATTGTTACTCTGTTCAGAATATAAATGAACAAATCAAACCCCCCTTTTCCATTATAACATAACACATTTCTTGGTTAATAATCTTTTCGGTTTTCATTTTTATAGTATTATGATGTGCCCCTTCTATATAAAATTATAGTGGATTTTCCTTATTTTTAAAACTTTCTAATACCTTTAATAAAATATCATTCTGTTTTTGTAATTGCTGAATTAACCCCCGGACATTTATATTATTTGTTTGGTTTATCTTTATTTTTTACACTATAGATTTACAAAAAAAGAACCAAAGAGTTCACTCTTTTTTAACAAAAGTGAACCTTTGGGTATCACGCCCCCGCTCGGAATCGAACCGAGAAGCCGGTAAAGGCACCGCTCTCAAGGCGGTTGGAGTACCATTGTCCCACGGAGGCAGTATAATGTATTACTCTTATAATGTTAAGAGTTTAAATGATATAAAATTATACCACTAATAGGAGTATAAAGATTATGCTTTTAAATGTTTTTACTTTGTTCTTAACAATTATTTAAACAGGTATCAAAATTAGGTTCACAAAAATCAGATACCTCCCAAAAATCATATCTTTGTGCAAAATAGGAATTCCTACAATTAGTATTTATCTGTGAACAAGTATTAGAACAATCAGCTTGTTGTTTGTCTGCATAATAATACCAAACAAATAAAGTTATCATAAGAATAATAATAACTGCTAAAATTATAAGGAGTATTTTAAAATTCTTTTTCTGTTTTATTTTAAGTTTTGTACTTTCTTTTGATGAAAGTTTTTTATTTCCTTGATTTAATTTTACAAGTATTGCTATTAAAAGAATTATCATAACCACAAATACAAATTCTTCCATAATTACTACTAATCCTTACTATTTATATAATTTATCTTTTATGAAAAGAAAAGAAAAGAAGAATAAAAATACCTAACCCGATTAGAATACTAAATATTCATAGTAATAGTTTTATCGTTTTATTTTTTCTTTTCAAATCTATGCACATCTCTTTTATACTGCCTCTCTTGCATCATTTTTTCCCATTGTTCATCTAAACTAATATTACTAGAATTAGCCATGCAACAAAGAACAAAAGTAATCTCAGCTAATTGTTCTTCTATGCTTCCTGGTTTTTCACTTGCCTTTTTCTTTTTTATCCCATACTTGTGATTTATCTCCCTACCAAGTTCTCCAACCTCTTCAATTAAATGAGCAAGTTGCTGATGTATTGGCCAATAAGCAGGCTTGAACTGAGATACCCATGCATGCACCTGTTTTTGATTATCTTCAAAAGACATAAATGAAAATGTCTTGTTTGTTTTATAAGTATTATTCTTCTTGATAAAAATCTTTGTAAAATATATTCTCTTTCAATAAACCCTTAAAATATTTTTCCTCTTGCTAACTATATTCAGCAAAAGGTTAGAAATTTGATAACCTAACTCTCGCTAGGTTTGCTCTATGGTTTTTAAATAATTTAAAAATTAATTAACCAAAGAGCGAACTTAACCCTGCTGCTGATTCTTCTTGCTTTTCTTCTTTAGGCGCTTCTTCTTTCTTTTCACTTGAAGCTCCTGCTGTAGAAGCTGATGCACTTGCAACAACTGCATTAGCAAGTTCTGTTTCTATGTCTACGCCCTTTAAGCTTGCAACAAGACTTTTTACCTTGCTTTCATCTATCTCTGCACCACTAGCCTGAAGAATTTTTGTAATCTTATCTTCACTAACTTCTTTTCCTAATTTGTGCAATAATAGAGCTGCATATATGTATTCCATTTTCTAAAATTTTACCTCCATGGATTTATTTTGAATTTTAGAAATACTCATTGCCTGTACATTTGCCTTTGCAAGTAAATATCCAATTGTTTCTTTGCAACAATAAACAATCTTTTGTGCAAATCCTAATGCTTTACCTGCAGCACTTGATAGTTGAACTGCTGCTTCTTTAGAATCAATATGAATATTTGCATAAATCTTTTCTGCTTTAATATCAAAGATTGCAATGGGTTCTAAACCAACACTAAAAGGTTGAACATTTAATTTCTGCAAAATTGAAGCAGTTGCTTCATTAATTACTTGACCTTTGTTTACAATAACTTTTGGTGCTCTTATAGAAATTTTTCCATTTTCAACAGAAACCTGTAACCCAACAGCACCTAATTCACTAATTGCAGGTCCAGGAACCAATTCTGTTGGTCCAGCTTTAATTTCAATATCTTCTGGAGCAATTTGTCCTGCTTTAGCATTAATGGGGTTTTTTTTCTCACTTAAAATACCTGCCAATTCATACCCATCCATGTCTGAGAGAACAAAAGCAGAATTTTCTTGGACATAAGGTTCTAAACCTAGAATAGACTCTTTTCCAAATGCTTTAATTGATCTCATCATAATATTTTTTTTAGCAACTTGAACCTGTGCATGTTCTCTTATTGATTTTTTAATATCCTGAAATTGTTTTGAAGGTAATCCTTTTATTGAAACAATCATTAGAGTCTTTGAATTTTTTATTTTTTCAGCTAAAGCTTTTACTGCCTTTTCTTTTATAGGATTATTTTTTGAATGTGACTTTTTTTCTTTAGTAGTCATTTTATAATTCAACCTTAACAGGTTTACTCATTGTAAATTTAATTTTAACATTTCTTATATTATCCACCTTTCTTGGAAGAGTTTCAAGAACTTTTTTATAAACAGTAAGAGCATTATGCATTATATTTTCATTATCCATAGATTGTTTTCCTATGCTGACTTTTATACTTGGTTCTTTAACCTTAATTTTAACAGTAGAATTAATTTTGTTTATAGTCTCTTGAACAAGTTTGTCTTCTTCATTGATTAATATTCCTACCTGGGGGTTTGGCATCTTATTTGCAGGACCTAAAGCCCTACCAAAACTTGTTGCAACAGCTGGCATTAATTTAGCATTAGCAACAAAATAATCATAACTCTTGATTAACTTTCTAACTTCTTTTTTGTCTTTATATTTTGGGAAAGTCTCTTTTTTTATTGTATCAATTAAATTAGAATCTTTTTCAAGAAATCCAGCAATTCTTTTGTCTTTAATTTTATTAGGAACCTGAATAAACAAACTAAAAGCCTGTCTTCTTACATCAAATTCTTTTAAATTTATAATTAAGTCTACAGTCTGGTCAAATTTTATTTTTTTTGTATCTTCAGCCTTTAGCTTTTTTATTGCTTCAATAAATTTTTCTTCAGTTGCCATGTTTTAATTTTTAAAGACGTTTAATCTTTATTGATATAGACTACCTATGCGCTTGTGCTTAGAATATTAAGCTTTAGCGATGTAGTTATCGTAATAGTATGATAAAATCAGGGTTTTTAAACCTTATCAAATGTGAATAAAATTTAATTTATAAACTTGTGTGGCTTTCGCCAACCCAAGTTCTTTTCACTTATCAATATTTTATAAAACTAGAGAAGAGGAATTTTATGGGTTTAGTTAGGTCTTATAAACTAATTGAAATAATTAACCAAGCTTAAAAAATATTTTCAATCTTTTTCCAGTTCATTCAAATACTCTTTAATTCTCTCAACGGTCTGAGGGATGACAAATCTTTCAATACTATTTTCAAAAATTTCTTTTAAATTTCTATTTTCAGATAAATAATAATTATTCTCAGATTTTTCAATTATCATAGCATCTCTTAATCTTTTTAACTGTCTTCTTATATTGCTTTCTGCTAATCCTTTTGTTTCAAGAGAATATTTTCTTCTCAATTCTTCTGCCTTTACTCCAATTTCCTCGCTTGTTAATCTGTGTTTATGTTTATTAGCATCAATTAAAACCATTAATATGTCTACAATTATATCTCTTGAATCTCCAAGTTGAAGCAATCCCCAACTTAAACAAATCTTTCTTACAAGCTCTCTTTTTTCTAAGCCTGCTGGCTTTTCATATTTTCTTAATGTAATTTCAGATAAAGGTAGGTCTTTCATATTCTCTTTTATTAAATTAGAATTATAATCTATATAAAGATTAGTGCTTTTTTTCCTTTCTTCGCTGAGCTTCTACACCTGGAGAAGCACCTATCATAAGCTTTGTGTTGGGTTTTAGGGGCTTGAGAAATAATCTATCCTTATCTAAAACCCCGGAAAGTCCTTTTACCTGCTTGTATTGTTTAGCTTCTTCAATATTTAATTCCCAAGAACAATCTTTTCTTTCAGCAAACCATTTACCATTTTTACTAGAAATTTCTGTTTGATATTCTGTATCATTAATTCTAATAGCATATACTCCTTCTTGTATAGGTTTCTTATTTGCATCTAAATATTTTTCAGACATAAAATAATTCACTAAAAAGGTTCTTTTAAATATTTAGTTATTGAGAAGCAATCTTTTTTTATATATAATAAAATGAATATAAACTTATAAAGTTAACCTAATCTTTAACAAGATGAGTAATAATCAAGTTCAAGCAAGTTTGGTAATTCCAGTTAATTATCAAACAATCCAAAATTTAGAAGATATTAGTGAAGGGAATATAATTGAAATAAATGAGGTTCAATTCGCAGTTTCTGAGGTTACTAACCCCCATAAAGAGTTTGTTAATATTGAAGTTCTTAGAAGGGATTGTTCTTCCATACCTTCACAAGAACAGGTTATTCAAAGAAGGATATATCAGGCCAAAAACCTAAAGGATTTAGAAAAAGGTAATTTATCAGAAATATGCAGTGAAACTTATTATTCAAAACCATTTAACGATTGTGACAAGGGCAAATTTGAATTCTATTCAAATAAATTAAATATGTTAAGATTTCAAACTAAACAAGACCCTTTTTAAAATGGAAAAAACACAAAAAATTATTCATCAGAGGTCAGTAATTGAAATTAAATCAATGCCTTTTTCTGATACTAAAGGAGAGTATAAACAAAGACTAACATCGATTATAAATGATGTTCAAGGGGAAACAGGCATAGTTGTTAAACTTCACGATATATCTCCTGAACGAGGAGAAAAACCAATCCTTATTGTTTCTCCAATAAGAAAACCATTAGACTTAGTTGCAAAAAAATTAAAATCTATCGGGTATTCTTTTAAACAATATAATCAAGAGATTGATGCGACCAATGAAGATAAATATAAAGTAATTTCAGAAGAACTTATACAAATATCATGGAACTAGTAGCATTATTATCAACAGGGCAAGGAACCTGGGCACAGGTTGCAGGAGTTATTAATGGGGGAGAATGGGATAATATTATTTTAATAGGAAATAATTATGCAAGCAAATTCACATCTGAAAAAGATTTTGAATTTATAGAGATTGGTTCAGGAAGCATAATGGACCTAAAAGAAGAAATCTTAAAAAAATTAAAAGGAAAAATTAAAGGAACAGAAGTTGCACTATCTATTGCTTCTGGTGAAGGAAAAGAGCACATGGCATTAATCTCTGCCTTATTATCTTTGCCTGCAGGAATAAGGTTTACAGCACTAACTAAAGATGGATTAGTGTTTTTGTAAAAATGAATTCAAAAACAAAAAATACTCAGGATACTTTAGAAAAGATTGCAGATTCAAAAACAAAAAAACCTAAACCTTATCACTGGGCTTCTAGGGGAAATTTTCAAATACAATCTTCAGATGCCCAAACTATTGCTTTTTGTCAACAACTTGAACAACAAGGTTATGGTTTAAGAAGTGAATTAGGACTAGGAGAAAAAGTAGACCCAAGTTATGCAGTTATTTTTCCTGATGGAAAAGTTGTGGAGTTAGATCAGTTAGAGAACTTTTCTAAAAATTTTAAAGGACCCATTAAATCGAATTATCATAAAACAATGTTAAATGCATCAATATATCTTCAGGCATACGAACAAATTTAGATTTCTTCTTTAGTTATCTTCATCTTCTTTTTATCCTTCCCAATTAAAACAACATTTGAGAACTCATGCTCATCAAGAATTTTATATTCATCAGTCTTTAAACTTTCAGCAATCTTTTCAGCAAACTCTTTTATTTCATTAAATCTCGGCATATCTGAATAATCCATGCCCTTTCTTTTTCTTGCTTCTCCAACACTCATAAACCCCTTCACCTCAATAAAATCAGGCATTGCTTTTTTTATTAATTGAGCATAATCTTTTATCATTTCAGTTTTCATATTATTATTAATTCCTTTGACTAATGTCATTCTTACAACTTTTCTTGTTTTTAATTTTGGAAACAATTCTAAAGTTTCATTAAACTTTTTCCATGCATTTTTTTCAGAACTTCTATGCCATTTATTATAATCTTTTTCATTTGAAGAATTTAAAGAAATATACAGTTGAGTTGGAAGCTGTTTAGTTTTATTTAATTTTTCTAATACTCCTGGGCACAATCCATTTGTAACAATAAAACTTGTTTTTCCAAGTTTTCTCAATTCACTGACAAGCTCTCCAATCTTAGGATAAAGAGTTGCTTCTCCTGTAAGAGAAATAGCAAACTGCATTGGTTCTTGAGATTCTTTATATTTTTGTTTATTTGTTTTAAGATTCCCATTAAAACCTTCTAATAATTTTTTTTGTTCTTTTATACACTCTTCTATGATTTCATTCGGTTTATCGATTTGTTTTAAGTCTATATCTTCTGTATAATCTAAATTTCTCCAACAATGAATACATTTGTTCTGACAATTAAATAAAGTACAACTCATCTGACAACATCTATGGCTTTTTATTCCATAAAATTTTTCTTTATAACAAACTCCTTCATCAACCAAGCTTTTTTTTGTCCAGTTACATATTTTAACAGCACTATTTTTACCAACAATTCTATACCCTTGTTTTTCTAATATCTTTTTAGCTTTTTCTTTGTTTATCATAAAAATACGAGAAGAAATAAGTTTAAAAAATCATTGATTTAAGATTCTTTGTCTTAATTCAAGAAGGCAAACCTAATTTGAACTTATCTTTTGTCTATATTTGATAATGTTTTTAGTTATTCAGAAGTATTTTTTAGCTTAGTAGATATTCCTTCTAGCTTAAGATAAATTATTCATAACTTATTCTCTAAAATTCCATATTATCTAAGTTATAGGCTATTGATAAGCAAAAAGAACTTAAGTTGGCGAAGCCACTTAAGTTAAACATTAATTAATAAAAATATTTATAATTTATCTTTAAAATATTGCAATAAACCATCCGACCATTAACATAAATATGGCAAAAAGAATCAGATAAGTTATAATTTTAAAAACTTTTTGAGCGATTTTTTCACTTCCAGTAATCCCCCAGATAGTTAATAAGAAAAATCTACCTCCATCAAATATTGCAACAGGCCACATATTAACCAAAGCAACACTAAGATTAATTAAAGCAACCCACCAAATTAGATTATAAATAAACAATACAAGTTCTGGATTAAATTTTGGTTCATAATTTGTTGAAGGGTCTTTAAAGAAATTAAAAAAATCAATTATTTTTCCCATAAATCCTGTTCGTTTAGTTCCGCTATATCCAATACCTATCATTGGTTTTCCTTTTTCATTAGGGTCTTCTGCAAGCTTAATCTCATAGGTTAATGTTTCTTCGCCATCTTTTGTAATAATAGTTATAGTCTCTTCAGGAGAGAGATTTAATAATGTCTCGCTTACATCACTTGTTGTTTTTATTTGTTTATCATTAATCTGAGTAATAACTCCTCTTAATCCTGCTTTAATCGCAGGCATATCCTCAAATAATATAATTGTTTCATTTTCTGTTTTTAATTGTTCCTCTAAATTTTCAATAGTAATATAATAAGTTTTATTGCCTGCAGTTATCTTAGTAAAATTTAGTTGATTGTCATTTGTACCTAAGATTAGTTCATTTGTAAAATTATTTTCATTTATTGTTTTTAATAATGTTTCATTTGAAGCATTAGTTATATTTACACCGTCAATAGAACTAATTGTTCCTATACTGACCATTCCAGCAGCATATGTATTAAATATTGCTCCTGCAGGATGATAAGTCATATTAAAAAATCCTCCAAGTAATAAAAAGAACAAGATAGCTAAGATAAGATTAGTAAACACTCCTGCTGAGAGAATAGACATTTGTTGATACTTAGACTTCTTTTGCATTTGTTTATCGTCTGGTTCTACAAATGCAGCTAAAAAAGGACCCAAGAAACCAAATCCTGTTGTTTTAATTTTAACTCCATATCTTTTAGCAACAATTCCATGAGCAAATTCATGGAAAATAGCAATTATTGCTATTGAAAGAATCCAATAAGTAAAATAAAATGGGGGCAAGAAACTTACTTTGAACAAAGAAGGTAAATAAGGAATAAGAGGCATTATTGGAGGTATTTTTATTGCTCTAACAAGTTCAGGACTAAATAAATAAACTTTAAGTAAATAATATAAAAAATAAACCATACTCAACATTAAGATATAGCCACAGACAATTCCTAAAAAAGCAAATATGCTGATAGCTTTCTTATATTTTTTTCCAACATAATTAATAAATTTTACACCAATTTTGGTTCTATAAAGATACATTATACCGTCTCTCTGAAGATTTTTTCTTTTTATCCAAAGAAAGATTCCAACTGCTAGGCTAAATAACACTAGAAATGTTAAATCATAGATATAAAATGCCATTTTTCTTTTTTATTTTAGTAATAATTTATTTTTTAATTAGGAATATTGGGCTTTTAAAAGCTTGGATTTTAAAGATTAAAAAATTTGATAACTCTACACAGAAAATTTATTTCTTTCTAATAGGCCTAAAATCTTTTCCCAAACATTTTCTGCACCTAACTTTTTTGTCTAAAATTTTTCTTGAGTCTGACCTTAGTTTTGATTTGCAGTTTTTGCATACAAACATGTTATGGAATAATCTTGCCTGAGCTGCTGGTAATTTTGTTGCCATATTTTGTTTTGTTTTTTATTTATTTTTAAATTTTCCTTTTAATTATTTTAGAACCTTCTGTTTCCCAGTATTCTACTTGGTCCCCATCTTTTAATTCTTCTTTTAACTCTTCAGGTATTGAAAGG
>JBAYNB010000023.1:0-14301 GCA_041679005.1 Candidatus Pacearchaeota archaeon | reverse complement strand
TTTGTTTCAAATAGTAAAAATTTAATTGGAATTAGATTAACAGATACAGTTAATAGTATTGATAGTTTTGTTTTTAATACATCTATTCTTGGTTCTAGTAACTCTTGTTCAATCCCCCTTAGAGTAGATATTTTAAATGATCAGTCTTTTGAGTTTAGTTCTGAAGAGGTTTCAGATGAACTATGTGCCTCAGCTACTCCTTATGGATGTTATAATGAGGGAGATTCTTCTTCAGATAAAAGTTTTTTAATAACTGAAAATGCTTATTGTTCAAAAGTAAATATTAGTTCTGGTAAAAAATTTAAGATTGGAGCAGATATTTTAGAAGAGACTGGAAAAGGAGGAGAGGTTTATTTTAGGATGGAGATTAGACTAGGATTAGAATCTCAAGAATGTATTGCTAAAGCAAATGCTAGTGGAAGTATTAGTTGTATTACTGATGAACTTAGTAGTGGAATTTTAGAACAAACAAATGCAGAAATCTGTATTAGTGTTGATGATGAAGAAGATAGTGGAAAATATAAAATAAAATATGAAACTGTTAATCCTTGTGGTTCTGCTGGAACAGGAAAATATGATTTTCCTATTTTTGTTTATGCTTTTAAATATTCAAAAGTAGATAATTTTGTTTTTAACCAGGAATTAATTGATGATGAGGGTAATGGAATAGATTTAAGTGAAAAACTTTCAGAATATATCTCTGATAAATACGATGGGGAGTGTGACCCAGAGTGTGTTATACCCATAGGTTTTTATTCAGGTCAGACTCAGGATGTAATTATCTCAGATTTAGAAATGATTTATACTGCTGACGGTTCTAAACCTGAAACAAATATTTATAATATTAATGAAACAGGAGCTTTAGTTAATTCTGGTTTTCAAAAATTAGATTTATCAAAAGCAAAGTTTATCACTCCTGCTTCTACTGGTGATGAAACCTTTACCTTAACCTTGGATGATACTGAAATTTTAAGTGAGGATATTACACTCTCGATGGTATCAAAAATAACAGGACTTGAACCTATCAAGGCTGCTGCATTGGTCCAAACTGAATTTAGTATTCTTTTATCAGAGAATCAAGATAACTTAACCTATATTTGGGATTTTGGAGACAACACTAACATAGAAACAACTGACACAAATCAAATAAAACATACTTATACTAGCACTGGAAGTTATTCAGCTTTGATTATTGTAAAAAGCAGTGCAGGAAGTTCATCAAAAAATTTTACAATAAAAGTAATTCCTCCTGAAGAAGCTGTTCTGGAGTTATTAGCAAAATACAAAGAAGATTTAATCACAGTTAAAAGTCAGATAGAGGGTCTTCCTGAGTGGGTTAAAACTGAGGTTAATAAAAAATTAGATATGCAAGGAATAGAAGAAGAACTTAATCAATATGAAGACCAGTATGAAAATGCATTTAGTGAAGAGTCTTATGTAAATATTATGAAATTATTATTGGAGTTCAAGATTCCCTCTAGTTTGACAGTCAGCCAGCAAGTTCCTGAAAGTGCTTTGTTTTTAAGTGAAGAACAATTAGATTTAAAGATTTTAGAAAATCTTGGTGCAGGTTCAGCAGAAGAAGGAGAGGATTATAATAGTTTAATTAATACTTGGTTAGCGAGTTCTTTAGATGCTTACATAGAGTTTACAACTTATGCATTAGATTATAATGGAATAAAAGAGGATTTTCTTTCTTATGTTAAAATTAGTTTAATTCCTAATGATAATATTGAAGAAGTGTATCTAGTTATTAATGGAAACCCTGAAGAGATTATTTTTAGCACTAATCAAAAGACTAAAGAGATTGGAGAAGAAGCAGAGGCAGTTATTTTTGATGAACTTACTGAAACAAAGACTATTGAATTTTTATATCCAGGTAGAATTGATATAGGAAATTTTCCTGGCTATCTTTCTCCAGAGTTTAAAAATTTAGAATTAGGGATTACTCCTGGTATCTGTAATCTTAATGGAGTTTGTGAAAAAAACCTTCAAGAAAACTGGAAAAATTGCAGAAATGACTGTAAACCTTATTTATGGATTTCTGTTTTTTTAATTGGATTAGTTATTATTTTCTTAGTGGTTTATATTATATTACAAGAATGGTATAAAAGACATTATGAAACTAAATTATTCCCTGACAAAAATCAATTGTTTAATCTAATTAATTTTATGAATACCTCAATAAATCAAGGGAACAGAAAACAAAATATTTTTAATAGCCTTAAAGAATTAGATTGGAGTGACGAACAATTAACATATGCATGGAATAAATTCAATGGGAAAAGAACTGGAATGTGGGAAATACCTTTGTTTAAATGGGTTGAAAACAAACAAGTTAAAGCAGAAATTGAAAAAAGACAAAATATTCCTATTCAAAAATCTCAGCCAGTTCTAGAAAGGACTCCAAGTAAACTTAGACCAAATTTAAGGAGACTGAGATATAGATAAATAAACACAGAAAGCTTAATAAAACAAACTTTCTTTTCTAAAGAGAGTTAAAGAACTGTTAATAAAAAAGATATGAAAATACTAACAAATTTTACAAAAAGAATCTTCGGATTATTTTTTAAAAAAAGAAAGGACATTAGTCTTGGATTTTATGGCCCCCCTAATGCTGGAAAGACCAGCCTAGCTAACAGAATCTGTAAAGACTGGACTGGAGAGGAGATTGGGAAAGTAAGTAATGTTGCTCATGAAACAAGACATGTACAATTTAAAGAAGAAGTTGAGGTTAAATATAAAGAAAAAGGATTAAAATTTAAACTAATTGATACTCCTGGAATTGCAACAAAAATTGATTATGAAGATTTTATGAAAGTTAAATTTAAGAAAAAAGAGGCTCAACAAAGGGCTAAAGAAGCTACTCAAGGTGTTGTTGAAGCAATTAAATGGCTTGATGATGTAGATGCAGTTGTGGTTGTTTTAGATGCAAGTGAGAATCCTTATTCACAAGTAAATATTACTATTGTTGGAAATTTAATTGCAAGAAAAATACCTGTGTTAATTGTTGCTAATAAAATGGATTTAAAAAAAGCAGACTTAAAAAAAATTGAAGCTGCTTTCCCAGAATATGAAGTTGTTGGAATTTCAGCTAAAAAAGGGAAGAACATGGATGAATTTTATGAGTCTTTGTTTAGATTAGCTAAAAAAACTTAGGGGCCGTCTTTTTAGAAAAAAGATGGTGACAAAAATTAACTTTTCTGAGAAAAGTTAAATCAAAAGCAAGATTGCCGTCTTTTTAGAAAAAAGATGGTGACAAAAAATAAACATTTAAAAATATAAATATACTGATATAAAATATATAACAGAGAATATAAAAAAGACATGGTAAAAAAGAAATCACCTACAGGCATTAAAGGAGTAACATTACATTTTATGCCTTACTCAGAGATTGCAGGTTTAGAATCTATTGAAAGAATTAAAAAATTATTAAAGATAATTTTAAATCATAAAGTTGTAATTTTACAAGGCAGACTTACAGCAGAAGAAGAAACAAGATTAATTGAAGATACTATGATTATGATTGGGAACATCAGTGGATTTAAAGGAGTAGAACTTGCTGTAATAGAACAGGGGGATAATTTAACTGCTATGCAAAAGATTAAGTTTGGTATTGCAAAAGCAATTACAGGACAGCAAAATGCTCTTACCATTATTGGTCCTGCAACAATTGTTAAAGAGATGAAAAAAGACCCAAAAAAGCTAGAAGTAATGATGAGATAAAGTTTTTTAGAAAAAAGCTTTAATTAAAAATTAACTTTTGCGACAAAAGTTAAGTCAAAATCAAGAAGTTTTTTGTTATTTTTTAATTGTTTACTCTTAAAGCTATCAAAGATTAGAGAAGATGAAATTTTATAGATTTAAATAGAAATAATTCTAGATAAAATAATTCTAGATAAAATAATTAACTTATCTCCATAGAGATTATCAGATATTGATAAAGAAAAAATTAAAGTTAAAACTTGTTTTCTTTAAATCAAATCTAACCTAATTAATTAATAGTTATAAAAAAACAAATAAGTATTTATAAACCGGTTACTATTCTTTTTTGTATAAAAAAGAAAGTAAACTTAATCCAAATGCCACACCAATGTACTAAATGCGGAGCATTATATCCAGATGCTGCTAAAGAAATTCTTACTGGTTGCAGTTGTGGTGCTAGATTTTTTTATTATATTAAACAGGAAAAATTAGATGAAATTTTACAGGGCAGAGCTAATGAAGTCAATGATACAATAAAAGAACTTGAAAAATCAGATAAAGTTCAGATTGAAAAAGAAATAAGGGAAATAACTGGGATAGAAGAACTAGATACACCAGTTATACTAGATCTTGAGTCTGTAAAGGTAATTGCTCCTGGAAAGTTTGAGATAGATGTTGTAAATTTATTTACTAAGAAAAGACCTTTAATTTACAAACTTGAGGAAGGAAAATATATTATTGATTTAGCTTCAGCACTTAAGACAAATGCTAGTGAGATGGACAAGAAACTAAAGGATTCAGAGAAATTATAATTTTTCTAGATAAAGGAACAATTTTTAAATAAAAGGAGGTTTTATAGAATATGATAACTAAGAAAGAGAATTTAAAGAGATTAAATCAAAGGATAGCAAATTTAAAATTAAAGGGCAAAATTATTCTAGCATTTGATTTTGACGAATTGATAGTTCCAATACATATGACTAGAAAAATATGCGGGGCTATTTCTAAACCTATAGACAAAAAAAAATTAGAAGAACTTAATCCTTGTTCTTTTAAAGGAATCCTTTATCTTACTAATCTTATGAAAGGAGTAAATTTCAAAAAATATGAAGAAGTAAAAAACAAAATAAATAAAAAAACTCCTTAGAGTAAAGGTTTTAAAAAACTATTATTAAGATTAGATAAAAAATATTCTATAATTATTATTTCTTCAGGATTAAAAGACATAGTATATTCTAAACTTAAGGAAATAAATTTATCAAAACAAAATATCTTGGGAGGAGAACTTTTGATATTAAATAACAAAATTGTTAGTCCATCATTAATAATTTCAAATAAAGATAAAGGAGAGATAATAAAAAAATTAAAAAGAAATGGGTTTTATCTAATTTCTATAGGCCATGGTCTGGGCGATAAAGAAATGATAGAAAGAAGTAACTTTGGTATCTTATTTAATAAAAAAATAAATTCCTTTGGAGATTATAAAACTGAAAATGTTAAGGATATTGAAAAAAAGATAGACGAAATCTCAAATAATATCTAAAACCTCATAATCTTTTCCTCTAAAAGAAAAACTTTCTCCTTTTTTTCTTCCAAACATCTCATTAAAAATTGGGGCATCGGGAGTGATTATCATAAACTCTTGGTCTCCTTCTATTTCCATTCCTCCAAAGAAAGGTAATATAAAATAATCTTTTGGATTTTGTCCAGATTTTAATTTAACATAACTGCCTTCAGTTATTTCAGAAAGATTTAAATTTAATCTAAATGCTCTTGCTATAGATAATTGTGTTTCTAATTCATTAGTTCTTTTAGACATTCCATTCACTACCCAGCCATTTTCTGTTCTTAATGAATCATATCTAGTTTCGTTTCTTCCTGGAAGTTGTGCAGCACTATTCCTCGCCTCTTCAGTAATCCTTTTTTCATTTTCAACATATTGTTGCATAAAATTAATTAAGTTATTATAAATTGCAGTTTTATTCATGATTATAAGAATTTAGGGGTATTTTATTCTCCCTGTTGCAATATCACAGAGCCAGATTTTCTTGCAAATATTCTCCTCGGGTATATTTAATTTCTTTAATACCTCTTTACAGTATTTCTTTTTTTCATCAATTTCATTTTCTTCACCATCAACTTCTACTTCAATAAAATTGTCTATATTCTTAACCTCATCTATAGTTATTGTTGCGTCTCCTAAAATATATTTTTCTCTTTTTTTATCAATAACTCCTAGCAATGGAAATTTTAACCCTTTTAAAATATCTTTAAAAATTTTAATATCAGAAATTTCTACTTCATATTCTTTATTTACCCCATCCTGAATATTTATATGATAAGCAAAAACTCCTCCAGAAAAATCATCATTATATCTTAGTCTAATGTATTCATTTGTTTCTCTTGTGTCTATAGAAGGGTGATTATAATATTCATCTATTTGATGTTTTGTTCCTTTTTCTTGAGCACCTAAATCACGAAGCCTTTTTTTAAGCTTTTCTTTATCTTTAAATTTTGCTTTTATCTCTATTTCCATTTTAAGAGGCAACTAGCTCTGGGCTATTTACATTATATTTATTTTCTACACTTTTTAAAGCTACCCTTAAATAATCTGTGTCAATAGGAGGATTTACAAAACGACTATTGGTAACTCTAGATAGCTCATGATATTTATCCACCATTTTATTTACTGCTCCAGGTCCTAAACTAAGCGGATAACAAACTGGTTGCTTATGAGTATATCTGTCTAAATTTTTAGATATAATCTCTAATCCATCTTTAGATAATGTTCCTGGATGAGGAGTCATAAAAGAGATATAAGTTATCACATTAGGATTACTGCCTATTTCTTGGATATTTTTAGAAGTTATTTCTAAATCAGACTCTGTTTGCCCAGGTAATCCAAAAATATATACTGGATTAACCTTGATTCCTGCATCTAAAATAGAAGTTATATTCCCTCTAATTATACTAGCATCAATCCCCTTCTTAACTCTATTTAATTCTGATTGTGAGAATGATTCAACACCAGTATGAATAGTGTCTACTCCTGCTAAAACCATCTGTTCTAATACTTCAGGTGTGACTTGATCAATTCTAGATTTTACTTTGTAATTTAATTTTAATCCAGAATTTTCTAATTTTTTAAACAATCCTTTTGTAAATTCTAGGTCAAGAGTAACTGATTCATCTTTAAAATGAACTCTTTTAAATCCTGCATCTTCATAAATTTTTAATTCTTTGATAATGTTCTCTGGAGATCTTTGTCTAAGACTAAAATTCCACATCCTACTTAAGCTACAGAAATTACATGCATTATTACATCCTCTTGAAGAATAAATTGCTCCACTTGTAAAGGGCATATAATCTTTAAGAGAAATTAAATCATAGGCAGGCATAGGCAAATCGTCTAGATTGTGAATTAGATTAGGTCTTGGATTATCTATTATCTCTCCATTTTCAATAAAAGAAATACCTTTTAGATCTTTTGGATTTGAATGTTGATCTAAAGAGTTAATGAGATTATTTAATGTAATTTCGCCTTCTCCACGAACAACATAGTCCACAACTCCTGAAGATAAAACCAAACTACTATTAAATGTTGGAAAAATTCCACCCATAATTGTTGTTTTTCCCATATTTTTGGCTATTTTCATTATTCTCAAAGCCTCATTATATTCAGAAGTGCAAGCCCCTGTTGCAATAACATCAAAATTTTGAAAATCTCTTTCTAAGTCAAAGCTATTTTTCCTAGCTTTCTCGAGTCGATAATCCTTAATTACAACTTGAACCTTGCTCTTTTCCCTAAGATAAGCTCCTAAATATAATAAATTTAAAGGAATTCCAACATCTCCGCCATCTCCTTGAATTTTAACTGGGTATTTTATAGGGGATTTTACAAGTAATACTTTCTGTACCATAAAAAGCTATATTAAGAAAGATATTTAAATCATGTTAAACTTTTTATTTAATAAAAAATTATTTAGTTCAGTAAACTTATGGAAATCAAACACTGGAAAGTTACTAATGAAGATAAACCTAATCTAAATTTAACTGAAAGCAAGACTGTCTTTTGCTCATTTACTTACATAACTCCTAACTATTCAATTCTTTTTGTTTTAAATGAATTAAAAAAATTTGTTGATTTAACAAAAGACTCTAAAATTTTTATAGTGTTATGGGATATGAACACCTTGTCAAATCCTTACTTTAAGAGACTTTGTGGTTCCGGCATAGTTAAAGATCCAAAAGAATTTATGGACAACAGAGTAAACGAAATTAGAAAGATTATGCTTTCATTAGGATTTGAAAAAAGTAATTTTAGTATATATAAATCTTCAGATTTATGGAAAAGATTTATCAATTATTCAAAAAGGAATATCTTTCAAGAATTTTATTCTGTTTTAGCTCAATTGAAGATAAATGATTTTACAGAGAATGTTAAAGTGTCACATTTAGTTCAAATTCCTTTAGATATCTTTTTCTGTAATTATTTCCATGAGTTCTACCCTGAAGATGTAAGCCAACCTATTGAGGTAGCTTTTTTAGGAAAAGATAAAGAAAAGTTGTATAAAAGCACAAGAGAATTAATGATTAAAGAAGGATTTATAAAACAAAAAAATCCATTGCTTGTAGAAGTAGATCTTTTTGCATCATTGTTATATAATAATAATCTGCCTGAGTGGAATATGAAAAAAAGAGAGATAAAAGATTTTATAGTAAATATAGAATTGAGCTCAAAAGATGTTCTTACCCTATTAAGTTTTACATGCTCAAAAGAAAATCTTATAAAACTTGGAGGCAGTGAACTAGATTATGAAAAGTTTTGTCAAAATTATCCTAATAAAAATACTTATTTTCTAAAAGAAGTATTAATTGAAAATCTATTTGATTATTTGCAATCTTTTAAAATAAAATATGATGCTATAGGCTCGGACATTGAAGAAGAAATTGTAAATATCTTAAATGAAAAAGAAATAATGGAAATTGGGAAAGTTTTGAGGAGTAAAATTGCTCTTAAAATTGTGTTTTTATCTGATGGGACTAGGAATACAACTCAAATATCTAAAGAATTGAAAAAATCCATTGCAACAATAAGTATGTATACCAATGCTTTAAAAAAACAAGGATTAATAAAAGTTTTAAGTGATGGTAAATTAAAAAGGAATATTAAAGGAATTAAAGTTAATTTTGAGTTTGGATTAAATAAATAAATTTAACCTCAATTGGATATAATTTAAAAACTATCCTCTCTTTCTTATTTTATGAATATTAACCAGCTTCTTAGAGAACAGATTGAACTAATTAAGTTAAATAAGGAAACCATGGACAGACTTAATAGAGATGCTAATAATTTTGTTAAAGAATTAAGTGAGAGACTTAAAAAGAATAAAATAATTGCAGATGTTTTTATTGGAGGAAGCTTAGCTAAAAAAACAATTGTTAAGAAAGATGGTTATGACATAGACATTTTTGTGAGATTTGATAAAAAATACAAAGATGAAGAGCTGTCTGATATTCTTGGAAAAGTCTTGGATAAAAGTGCAAAAAGAATACATGGTTCAAGAGATTATTACCAACAAAAGGTTAATGAAGTTATTATGGAGATAATCCCTGTTATTAAAATAGCAAAACAGCAAGATGCTAGAAATATAATGGACCTTTCTTATTTTCATGTTGCTTATATTAATAAAACAATAAATAAAAATAAAAAGTTATCAGATGAAATCATACTTACTAAAACTTTTGCCCATGCTCAAGATTGTTATGGTGCAGAAAGTTATATTCATGGATTTTCAGGGTATTCTCTTGAGTTGATTATATGTTATTATGGAGGGTTTTTAAAATTTATAAAAGAAATAGTTAAATCAGGCAAAAATAAAATAATAATTGACTCTGCGAAGTTCTACAAAAACAATAATGAGATTTTGAGAGAATTAAATGAATCAAAGATTAATTCTCCAATTATTTTAATAGACCCTACATTTAAAGAAAGAAATGCTCTTGCTGGATTAAGTGATGAAACATTTGAAAGATTTAAAGAAGCAGGAAAAAGATTCTTAAAGAACCCATCTTCTTCTTTTTTTAATAAAAAAGATATTCAAAAAGAACTAAAAAACAAATATGGGAACAAACTTATTATTCTCGGTGTTAAAACAAATAAGCAAGCGGGAGATATTGCAGGAAGCAAAAGCAAAAAATTCTTTGAGTATTTTTGCAGAGAATTAAACAAAGATTTTAAAATTAAAATAAATGAATTTAATTATAATGAAGATAAGAATACTGCTTATTTTTTTATTGTTATTGAAAAGAAAAATGATGAACTAATTCAGGGTCCTCCTATAATTGAAACAGATTTTTTAAAGAATTTTAAAAAAGCACATTCTAATGCCTTTGTTAAAGGTAAATTTGCTTATGTAAAAATTAAGCATGATTTAAGTTTTAATGAATTTGTTAAAAAGATTAAAACAAGAAGAGGAAACATCCTAAACCAAATGAGTATAAGAGAAATAAAATTAATGTAAAGAAAATTTCATTGGTTGCATTGTTGAATACTTGTCTACACTAGCTTCTAAAAGTTCAAAACCATCTACTTTTACTTCATTAAATTTTTGTCCTTGTAAGCCTGTTGCATTTGCAATAAATTCTATACCTTTTTTCATTTTAGATAATATTTGCTTTTGCAAAGATGCCGAATATCCAAAGAACCCATTTTTTAAACCACATTCCTCAAAATCATGTATATAATTTTTTATTTCTTCTATAGCATAAATTGTTCTTTTAGCATAATCTTCAAAATGAGTATTAAACTTTTTTTGTTTCTTAATTCTCTCTAATTGTCTAAACGGATTTATAATTTCTCCTCCAGTTAAACTGTAACCAAGATCTTCTTTTTTGTTTTCTTTGGCTAAAAGGGTATCGATATTTAATAAATTCTCAATAGTTGAAAGATCTAGGGTATTGTTTTCCATTTTGTTATTTTAATTTTAGGTTGTTTTTATTTAAATATTTAATTGGGGATATTTCTTTGTTTACTTCTATTAGATCTAGCAGCCTGTAATCCAGGATGACTTACAACTTCTGCTACCCAATCTAAAAATCTTAAACAAGATGAATATTGGGAATCAAAAACATTCAAAGCTTGAGATGTTACATCAAATCCAAAATAATTTATCTTACTTCGTTTATAGAGGTCTAAGGATTTTAAATCACTTACTGCCATGTTTTCATAGTCTCTTCTTTTGTCTAAGCTTCTCATAGCTATTTGATTTGCATAGGCTACACCAAATTTTATAAGAGAATTAGTTGACATTTTTACCTCATTGCTTGGTCAAACATAAAGCTTAAAGCAGTAGTAAAGAAAGGGGTGTTTAACCATACTGCAATTTCTTCATCAGGCATATTTCCTTTTGAAATTATAAATAAAATCTGGTCATTATCTGAAATATAAAATCTTGCATCAATATTCAATTGTTTTGCTTTTATCTTAAACTTAGCATTTATTTTTTTAATTTCTTTGTCTTCACCTGATAAAGCAACTTTTATTTTTATATCTGATTTGTTTAATCTTTCAAAAATCTGAGAATAAAATCTTGATTTTGTCATTAGTTCATTAACAGAAGTACAAATTAAAACTTCTTTTTTAGAGTTCTCTAAAATTTCTTTTATATGATTGTAAATAGTTGATTTTCCTTTTATTGCTCCAGAAATGTCCTCGTGTCTTACTGGCTGAATACCAACATTGTAAAGCTGTTCTAGTTCTGTGTATTCTTTTGTTTCTTTTAATTTTCCAAGAACTTTTATTTTTTCGTCAGCATTTGTCATTGTATTTGATTTTAATTTTTCTACAATAACATTTGGTTTCACTGCAATGTATTTAACTGGTTTTCCTAATTTCATTATTGCAAAACCTTGTTTTTCAAGACTTTCTAAAACATCATAAGTTCTACTTCTTGGAACTTCTGACATCTCTGCAATTTCTCCTGCAGAAGCAACACCTTTTCCAAGTAAAGCTAACCAAACTTTGGTTTCATAAATGTTTAATCCAAAGTATTCTTTAATTTGTTTTACAAGTTCTTGTTTAATTATCATTTTAATTAATTTGAATAAGAATCATTATTTAATTGAGAATAATCTGGAATAAAAATACTATTTATATTAATTGGGCGTCTTATGCTATGAATATCTATTTGTTCTGTTGGATCTAAATCAGAATCAAAAGCAAGAACATCTGCTAAGTTTATTAAATCACTAACATTTAATTTTTTAATCATGTTGTTTTTGTTTTAAATTATTTTTTAATCACCTCAGAACCACCTAATATAATATTTATACAAGCAAGCCCTTTATAAATCTTTTGATTGTTGTCACTATACAATCAGGACAAACAGTAAGATTTATAAGTAGAGTGTATCTCTATCAAGTAATAACAAAATGAACTTTGAAAGAATAATCAAATTCTGTATTATATTCATGCTCGGATTTCTTAGTGCAAACCTTATTGGATTTTATTTTGTTTATGGAACTGAAACCCCTCTTAGTTTTTTTAATATAACTCTTGATAATGATAGTGCTTCTACTCCTTCGGATTTTGTAACAGAAGACCAAATACAAGTTTATGATGATAAAATTGTAATTAATATTGAGGATGCAAGTATTTCTGAATATGCTGCAACAGGGAGCATGATTCCGATATTAGATGAAAACACCAATGGTATAAGAATTATACCTGATTCAGAGTCAGATATTCATATTGGAGATATCATTACATTTACTCAAGACAATATGTTGATTATTCATAGAGTTATAGAAATAGGAACAGATTCTGAAGGAACTTATTTTGTTACCAAAGGAGACAATAATTCTATAGACGACGGAAAAATAAGATTCAAGGACATTAAATATATTACAATTGGAGTGATTTGGTAAAATGGAAAATAAACATAATATGGGATGGAATAACAAAAAAAGTTATCTCGATATTTATGTTGGAAAACCTGTTTGTGCATCTCATAATGGCCAGACAGTTCATGGAGTATTAGCAGAAGTAAATCTTAATGAAGGTTATGCTGATTTTAAACCATCTATTGTAGGAGAAGGAGATAATTCAATTGCTATAAATAAAGAATTACCAACAAGAGTTCTTTTACCCTTAGGAGTAATAAGACCTTTAACACAAACTTTAGAGGAATACGTTGAAAAATATACCACCTCAGATTCTAAACATAAACACCAAACAGAAGAAAAATGATACCAACATGCCCAAAATGTAGTTCGCCTTTTGAAGAAAGAGATAATTTCTGCATGGAGTGCGGAAAAAATTTAAAAACAATAAAAATCCAGAATATTAAAACAAAAGAAGATAGAAATAAAATACATAAAAGATAAGGTGAGAAGAAGATGGATGAAAATTCTAATGAGAAGAAAAAATTGTGTGTTAAAGCAACAAAATTTATTCTTGAAAAAATAGAAGATAAATGGCCAGAAGATTCTATTTTTGTAGCTTATACAGGAGATTGGTCTTCTATTGTTAAATCCAAGTATAAACAACATGGATATGCCTCTCTTGCAAGAATTAAAAATAGATTTAAAAAACACATTTCAGAATGCCTTGATTGCCGTGTTGCTTATATTGATTTTTTAGAAAATAAAGTCAGCTCTGAAAAAACTGGTTCTATTGAAAATCTTAATAAAGACTATTTAAAAGTCAGTAAAAAATATTTAAAAAAGGTCAGAACAAATTAAAAATATTAAATTATTAACCAACTAATAATCATTCCTAAATACATTGCGATTGTTAAAAACGGCATTGCTGGATAAAACTTCTTTTTCTCTGTTAAAAATGATAAATATAATAATCCTAAACTAGCACTTGCAACAATTATCAGTGCGGAAAAAATTCCATATACCATATAAAACACTCCTGCAGTTATTATTGGAAAAATAATATCTCCGCCACCAAGTATTGCGAGATTAACTTTTATTTTTGATTTTTTGAATGCATCTTGTCTTGCTTTTTCTGATTTATTTTTGTATTTTTGTTTTAAAAATTTTATTTTTTGTTTGGTCTTTTTATCTGCATAAGGAATAAAAAATCCTCCAAAAATCCCTACTTTATTTATCTGAAAATTAGCCATTTTTTGCATAAATCCTGAATGCCAGACAGCCCATATATCATATAATGAAATTAATAAAAGAAGAATAATTATCCCTAAAATTCCTAATATTGGAACAAAGACTGCTGCAATTCCAGGATAAACCAATAATTTATTTAGATTAACCATTGCAATATTTTTTTTAAATATTTCAAAATAAGCTAGAGGTAAAGCAATTATTAGAGCTATCATTGAAGAGTAAGCTATATTCAGATTAGATAAAAATACATTTAAAGCAAGTCCAAGAGCCATAACTGAAACCACAAAAAACCAAAATCTAATAAATTTTTCTGAGTTTATTTTTATTAATAAAAAGAATAAGAATATAGCAAAAATAAATGCAAATATAATATTTGTGAGAAGACCAGTCCCTTGGGTGTCTGTTGTTTTTTCTGGAGGTTCCATACCATAAGGAAGAATATTACCAGAACCATAAAAATTA
>JBAYNB010000022.1:0-14320 GCA_041679005.1 Candidatus Pacearchaeota archaeon | reverse complement strand
TTCTTTAGCAGAAAATATTAATAAAACAAAAGGAAATGCATTTAACATTGCAAGTAATAATGTAATGAGTGTCGTTGAAATTGTTGATAGAATATCTAAAGCATTAAAATTAAACGTTAAACTAAAAATATTAAACAAAGCGAAAACAGAAATCCCAAAACAATATTTAGATGGTTCTAAGATAAAACAAATAATAGGATGGACACCAAAGACAAATTTTGAGCAAGCAATCTTAGAAACATATGAGTGGTATTATGAAACTCTAAAATAATAAAAAATTAATAATATGACAAAAACATTTTTTATCACTGGTTCAACTGGATTTATTGGAGCAAATTTAGTAAGAAAATTAATTGAAAATAAAGAGAATAAAGTACATATTCTGACTAGAGAAAAATCAAATCTCTGGAGAATAAAAGACATATTAAATAATAGCAATTTATTTTCACATACTGGAGATTTATTAGAAATAGAGGGTCTTAAAAAAATATTGCATGAGATAAGACCAGATTATATAATACACACCGCAGTTTATGGAGGATTACCTAGTGAAAAAGATATTAGTAAGATTACACAAACAAATTATATTGGGACTGTAAACCTTCTTGAAGCATCAAAAGGCTTGGATTATAAATATTTTATTAATACTGGAAGCTCTTCAGAGTATGGTAAAAAAAATTCAGCTATGAAAGAGAGTGATATACTTGAACCAAATACTCAGTATGGTATTTCAAAGGCAGCAGCCACACATTATTGTAATAATTTTGCTAAAAAAGAAAATAAACCAATAGTTACTTTAAGATTGTTTTCTCCGTATGGAGAGTATGAAGAAAAAGATAGATTATTCCCTTATGTAATAAAAACATATCTACAAAATGAAAGCCTTAAGATAGGTAATTCTGCAGCAGTAAGAGATTTTATTCAGATAAAAGATGTGGTAAATGCTTATCTGAGTGTAATAAATTCTGAAAAATTATTTTATGGTGAAATTTTTAATGTTGGAAGTGGTAAACAACATTCTGTTAAAGAAGTTATTGATTTAGTTTATAAAAATAATTTAATAAAACCAGATATTATCTTATCAGAAGACAAAAAAAGAGCATTTGATACTGAAGTCTGGGTTGCAGATATTTCTAAAATAAAAAGAGAATTAGGATGGCAAGCAGATATTTCATTTTCTGAGGGTATTGAAAAAACAATAGATTGGTTTAGAAAAAATTATAATGTTTATGAAAACACAGAAATTGAAGATTTAAAAAGAAATGCAAATAAAATGAAAATGGAGATAGCAAAAATTCTTGAAAAAACTTATGGTTCTCATATTGGAGGAGACTATTCTGTTTTGGATATTTTAAATGTTCTTTATTTCAAAATAATGAATATTGACCCTAAAAATCCTAAGATGATTAATAGGGATAAATTAATTTTAAGCAAAGGTCACAATAGTCTTGCATTGTATTCTATTTTAGCTAAAAGAGGATTTTTTGAAGAAGATAAATTACAAAGCTATTGTCAAAATGGTTCTTGTTTTGAAGGACATGTAAACTATCATGGTATCTCTGGAATTGAGGTAAGCACAGGTTCTCTAGGACATGGACTTGCAGTAGGAATTGGAATGGCCTTAGCTAATAAAAAAGAAAATAATCCTGGAAGAATATTTGTAATCGTCGGAGATGGTGAGTGTAATGAAGGTTCGGTATGGGAAGCTGCAATACTTGCATCTAGACTAAAATTAGATAATCTTATAGTAATTGTTGATGCAAATGGGTCACAGGGATTGAATTATGCAGATTATGTTTATGGAAATATTAAACTAATTGAAATGTGGAAAAGTTTTGGATTTTCAGTTAGAGATATTAATGGTCATGATTATGAAGAGCTTATAAAAACCTTTAATCAGATTGCTTTTGAAAAAGACAAGCCTTCTTTAGTTTATGCAAATACAATAAAAGGAAAAGGGATCTCTTTTATGGAAAATAAATTAGAATGGCACTACAAATCACCAAATAAAGAACAACTCAAAATTATCGAGGAGGAATTAAAAAAATGAGAACTGCATTTATTAAAAAAATAACTGAGATGGCAAGAAAAGACCCAGATATTTATTTTTTAACAGGAGATTTAGGGTTTTCAGTTGTTGAAGATTTTCAAAAAGAGTTTCCAGACAGATTCTTAAATGTAGGGATAGCTGAACAGACCTTAATGGGCGTGGCTGCAGGATTAGCATTGTCTGGAAAAACTGTTTTTGTTTATTCTATTGCTTCATTTTTAACAATGAGATGTTTTGAACAAATAAGAAATGATATTTGTTATCATAACCTTAAAATAAGAATAATTGGAGTTGGTTCTGGATTTTCTTACAGTGCCTATGGTCTTACTCATCACACTGAATCAGATATTTCTATAATGAGAAGCATACCTAATATGACTGTAATTGCCCCGGGAGACCCCCTAGAAGTAGAACTAGCTATGGAAGAAAGTAAAAAAATCAATGGCCCAATTTATTTTAGACTTGGAAAAAAAGGAGAACCTATAATTCACAAAGAAGATGCTAGATTAAATATTGGAAAAGGGATAATCATGAAGGAAGGAAGTCAGGTAACATTGATAAGTTCGGGTAATACTCTTGAGATGGTTAAAAAAATTTCTGATAGACTTGAAAGTGAAGGAATTTCAAATAGATTAATCAGCATGCACACTGTAAAACCAATAGACAAAGATTTAATTTTAGATTGTTTAAATAAAACAAGCTATATTTTCAGCATTGAAGAACATAATATTATTGGGGGATTAGGAAGTGCTGTATCAGAGATAATTGCAGAATCAGGATTAAATAAAAAAATTGTTTTCAGAAGAATAGGGATAAAAGACAAGTTCTGCACAATTGCAGGAGACCAAAATTATATAAGAGATTTTTGTGATATATCTGAAGAAAAAATAACCTCTGAAATAAAAAATATAATTAAGAATAAAAATGAACAATAAACAACAACCAGAGCTATCAATTACTATTCCAGTATATAATGAAGAAAAAGGGATAGGGAGGACAGTTAAAAATTTAGTTAATGAATTTGAAAAACAGAAAATTAATTATGAACTTGTTTTAGTTAACCACGGTTCTTGGGATAATACTAAAGAAGTTTTGGAAAAATTAGGAAAGACAAATAATAGATTAAATATTATAAATCTAGAAAAAAATTTAGGGTATGGTGGTGGGATAATGTATGGATTTAGACATTCAAATGGAGAAAATATTGGATGGGTTTGTGCAGACGAGGAAACCTCTGCAGAAGATGCATGCAGGCTTTATCAAGAGTTTAGACAAAACAAATATGATGTTGTAAAAGCCATTAGAACAAACAGAACAGACGGAGAGTTTAGAAAGTTTACAAGTTTTATTTTTAATAAAGCAATTGCGATTAGATTTAGACTTAATGTTAAGGATACTAATGGATATCCTTTTTATATGAAAAAACAAACTTTTGAAACTCTCGAAGTAAAAGAAAAAACTCATTTATTTAACTTAGATTTACTTTATGAAATAAGAAAAAAGAAGTACACAATAAAAGAGATTCCAGTAGTTCATGGAAAAAGAAAAACAGGGAAAACTTTTATGAAACCATCAAGAATAATTGAAATGGCTTTTGATTTATTAAAATATTCTTTAAAATAAAATTGAGATTATTTTAAACTTTAAGATTCCCTAACATTAAATCTCTTACATATTCTACTTGTTGTTTTGGATAAAATTCAGATAGTTCTTCTAGATTTTTCTTGTTTTTAAGAGCAAAATCTAATTTAATTCCAATATCTGTTTTTAATAACTGGTGTGTTATATATTGAACCATCTTTGTAATTTTATTAAACTCCTGTTTTGCATCTATGTTATCGGTAAATGGATTTTCTCTTGCACAAGCATAACCTGTAGTAATTTTACTTAATTCTCCAGACCTAATAGGAATATAATAATTTGATGCAAAATTACTCATGTCAAGATATTGTACTGATTCTAAAAGTCCATTAACCATTTTAGGATACTCTGGATGAGCAAAGTTTACAATATCCATACCAGTAGAAGTATCTCCAAATTTTGCAAATGCAGGAGTTATATTTTCTAATTTTTCAGAAGGTCCTTTAGAATTAGCAGCTATTGCAAAGTATAATTCTTGAATACATCTTAAATAATTATTATCTGGGTGTGCAGACAATCTTACGGGAACTGTTCTTGAACCCACCCCGTAAAGTGTGTTGTCTTTTTCTATTTTTGAAGTTAAATCGATAATTCTTTCTGCGGCCTCATGAGTGTCAATTACCTGTTGATCTAAACAAACTTCTGCAGTAATTGTTCCAACAAAAGTTGGATTTAATAAAACTTGCCTACTACTTACACCAGGTCCTCGACTAGTTGGATCATATAATAAAAATAAATCAGAAGGAAGTTTATTAATTAGAGCTCTCGTTTTCCCTCTTAATTCAGTAGTTAAATTTTTATCATCAGTTGTAATTTTAAGCCCAAAATTAAAATCATTAGACTTTGTTTTAATCAAATCTCTAAGGTGTTCATAACGAACCAATCCTTGTTTAAATTCTTCATAATTCCCTTGATTACTTACAAAATGAATGGGTACAAATGATTTTTGCATAATTCTCTCTTAGTTTCATGATTTAAAAGCTTTTATGATTAATAATACCTATAGATAATTATATATTTTTTAGGATATATATTACCAATATGCAATGTTTAAATAATAAAAAACAAAGATAAGAACATGGATGAAAAAGAAGAACAGTTGATTAATGAAATTTTAAAGAGATTTAACAAAAATCTTAATATAAAAAAAGAAAAAGAACTTAGAAGTGAAATCCTACAAAAAACTTTAGAAATTTATAATCTAAGAAAAGAAAATGAAGAATTTATACCTGGAAAAAGCAAAGTAAATTATTCTGGTAGAGTTTTTGATGAAAAAGAGATTCAGGCATTAGTAAATAGTTCTTTAGATTTTTGGCTTACTTTAGGTCCTGAATGCAGAGAGTTTGAAAAAAAGATGAGTGAATATCTTGGGATAAAGAAGTTTATTGTTTGTAATTCAGGAAGTTCTGCAAATTTACTCGCTGTTTCTGCTCTTTGTTCAGAAATGATTGATAATCCTCTTAAACCAGGAGATGAAGTAATTACTACTGCAGCCACGTTTCCAACAACTCTTGCTCCAATAATACAGAATAATTTAATTCCTGTTTTTGTTGATATAAAATTAGGAGATTATAATATTGATGTTTCAAAAATAGAACAAGCAATAAGCTATAAAACAAAAGCAATTGTTTTTGCCCATACACTTGGAAATCCTGCTGAAATAGAAAAGATTATGGAAATTGCAAAAAAACATAATCTTTATGTTATTGAGGATAATTGCGATGCATTAGATTCAAGGTACAATGGAAAATTAGTTGGAACTTTTGGAGATATTTCTACTTATAGTTTTTATGCTGCTCATCATATGACTATGGGCGAAGGAGGAGGTATTGCTACAAATAATTTAAAGATTGCTAGGGCAATTACTTCTTTAAGAGATTGGGGAAGAGATTGTTTTTGTCAGACAGGAGAGAAAAATTCAGAAGGAGCATGTAATAATAGATTTAACCATAAATTTCCTTTACTCCCAGATGCTTATGACCATAAATATGTTTATAGTAATATTGGATATAACTTAAAACCATTAGATTTGCAGTGTGCAATTGGATTAGAACAAATAAAAAAACTTCCTGAATTTTCAAAGAAAAGAAAAGAGAATTTTAAAAAGTTATATGAAATATTTTTACAGTATCAGGACAAGATTGTTCTGCCCATTTGGTCTGAAAAAGCAGATGTTTCTTGGTTTGCATTCCCCATAACCATCAAAGAAAATGTAGGATTTAGAAGAGAAGATATTGTTAAATTTTTAGAAAGCAAAAATATAGAGACACGGATGTTATTTGGGGGGAATATATTAAGACAGCCAGGTTTTTCAAATATTCAAAAAAGAATTGCAGGAGAATTAACAAACACAGATATAGTTCTTAATAATACTTTTTTCTTAGGGGTCTTTCCAGGAATAACAGAAGAGAAAATGAAATATATGATAGAGTGTATAAATGAATTTTTTAGGATAAAATCTAAAAATATTTTTTAGGATATTTTTTTCTTAGTATTAAAAATCTAATTAAACTAAACTCTCTACAGTTTATTGCCTTTCTTTTAATTAAATCAATGAGGTCTAGGATTGAATGAAAGACCATCCCAATTAAAATAAATAAGAAAAAATGATAATAAAAGGACAAAATTAAGATTAATAAGAGGAATTCTAAAGAATGGAAAATATGAAACATGGGTTTGTGAGAGCTTCCAAGATTTTTATGCCAAAAATAAAGTTTTTTTAAGTTCAAAGTTTTGTTTCTTACAGCTCCAAACATATAATGGTCAAAATCGATTAAGACAGAGGACAAAAAAATTAATCCTGCTTCAATGATAGTCAGATGAAAAAAATAAAAAGCTATCAAAGAAAAGATTGCTCCAAGAATAATGTGTGCTTTGGGTAACATTTTATTTCACTTTATTTTTTATGTGCAAATAAATTGCATAACTAAGAAAGAGTTTTCTTTCTAAGTATTTAAACTTAATAGAGATAATTAAATCTTCAATTAAATGAATTAAAAATCCTATAAAAACAAAGAATATTATTGGATAATAGTAAGATAATAAAAACAAGACTGCTAAACATTCTATTCCATGAAAGATAAATATAAAGTATTTATGTTTTTTCTTTTCTTTTGGAGAAAGTTTATGAAATTTTTCTCTTTCTATTAGATACCATTTATAAGCTGATTTTAAAGAAAATCTTTTTTTCTCAAAAACATAATAAATATAATGATCAAAATCAATTAAAATTGAGGATAAAAAAACTATTAATACATAAATAGGTTCAATAACAAATAATAAGATTACTCCTACAATTAGATTTATTATAATGTGATTTTTTACTAACATCTCTTTTTAATCTTTTAAAATTTTTTTAACAATCTCTGAGAATGCTGGTCTTGTTATTAAGATTCCTACACAAACTCCAATTATTGTTGTTAATGCAAATCCTTTTAACATTCCTGCTCCTGCCCAAAATAAAGGAAGCATTGCTGCTATAATGGTAAAGAATGCTCCAAGAATTATAAAAAATGCATTTTTTATTCTTTCTTTTAAACTGACTTGCTCTTCTGAAATAGCTTCATCAAGAATAACTATTTGGTCATTAACTCCTGTACCCATGCCTGCAATTATTCCTGCAATACTTGGAGCATCAAGATTCCATTTTATTAAAGCTGCAATAGCTAGAGTAATCATTGCCTCTGAGAACATAGTTAATATAACTGCTAAAGTAATCTTTATTTTTCTGTATTTTATAAATAAAGAAATAGAAATTAAAGCAAATACTACCAAGGCTAAAATAATAATATTTTTTATAAACTCTTTTCCAAGAACCGGAGATATTGTATCTATTTTTACAATTTCTAATTTATAAGGCAAACTTCCTGTAATTAAAATGGTTTGGAGTTTTTTCATGTTTGCTTCAGCAACAGTATAAGCCTCTTGTTCAGTTGAACCAACTCCAGAACCAGAAATAGATATTTGTGTTGTTGAACTTCCTTTCAAATCTTTTCCAATATAAAGAGAGTCGGTTAACTGATCATCGAGGTATAAATCTAATTTTTCAGACAAATATTGAGGATTTTCAGGATCAATTCCTAGATTATTAGTTATATTCGCATGATTTTTTGCTGCTTTTTCACTTAGAGTTATTGAGAATCTAAAACTACATGCTTTTCCTTCTGTTGCTGCACCACACGAATAGATCCCAGATTGCTCGCCTGTTCTTGCTACATAAGTTATATCTTCTTGACCACCAATAAAGACGGTTTCGTTTCCTATTTTTGCTTCAAATTTCCCTTGTTTTGAAACAAGTTCTGTCAAATCTGTTGGAGTTGCTCCTGCAACTTCGATTAACATAAAATTATTTCCTGACAAATCAGAAACAGATTTAACTGAAACATCTGCAATTCCAAATTCATTAAGACGATTGCTTGTGATGGTAATCAAATCATTAAGTTCTTGAGAGGAGAGAGATTTATTCTCTGCTTTAACCATGGCTCTTGCACCCCCAGATAAATCCAATCCTGTTTTGATTTTTGTTTTCGGAACATTAGCTACAATAATTAAAGGAGCTTGATCTGTAAATAATATAAATTCAGAGTCTTTTGTTGTAATCGTTAATCTTGTTTTATTTTCAGTTGGAAAAATTGAATTAATAATGTTTTGATAATCTTGAATATTTGTAACTGCCTCCCCATTTATTGATTTAATAACAAAATCTGCTCTTAAACCAGATTCATAAGCAGTTGAATTTTTTTCTACACTTTTAATTACTGCTCCTGTTTCAAAACTAGGTGCAATTAATAATGCTGAACACATTAATACCCCAATTAATAACCAAATTCTCCAGGATAGTTTCATTATTCAATCCCCTTCTTGTCACAATACCATTTAATTATGCTCATATTAGTTATCCAAGTATTAATCAAATCTGCAAAGAGTCCCATTGCTAAAATTAAAAATATTTGTCTAAATGAATCAGGCAAATTAGTCACAATAAAAAAAGCTGGGAGAACTGCGATTAGTGCAGTTAGGGTCATGAAGGTACCTGTCTTAAATGCACCAAAAAGTCTTTGATTTAAATTTCCTGCTTTTCCTCTTAGAGCTCTTGTTGTTAGTAGAATATCTGTATCAACAGAATAACCAATTAACATTAAAAATGCTGCAATACCTGCAGCTGAAATTCTAATCTCTAAAAAATTAAGTAATGCTAAGGGCATTATTAAATCAGAAAAAGCAGCAAAGATAACTGCAATCCCTGGAATAAATGTTCTGAATAAGATAAATACTACAAGAGACATCAAAATAAAAGAGATTAACAAAGCAACCATTAATTGTTTGTAAAAACTCTCGCTTAATGAGGGCCCTGTAAATTCTACACTGGAATTTTCTGTTGTTAAATTATATCCTAAAATTTTTTCTATACTTGTTTTAACTTCTTCTTGTTCTGCAGAAGTTTCTAAAATCACTGAAATCGGCTTTCCTGTTTTTAAGTCTGTAATCTCTCTAAAAGTTATATCTGGAAACTGAGAAATTAATGGGGATTTAAGGTTCTGAAGATTAATCTCCCCAATCAAAGTAATTGTTGTTCCTCCAGTTAAAGAAGAGTCTTTTAACATAAAATCATTATTTTGAGAATAAAAATATCCTATATAAACTAAAGAGATTAAAGACAGTAGAAGAGGTATTAAAAGAATTTTCTTATAATTATTATCATAAAACTTTCCTAGGCTTACTTTAAAGATTTTTTTTGTTTCTTCTGTCATTTTTTATTTTTGTTGAATGCGCGGACCGGGAATCGAACCCGGGTCTTTTCGTTGGAAGCGAAAAATTCTACCACTAGACCATCCACGCATGATTTAGGGTATTTTTTTGGGTTTATTAAAGTTACTGATGAACGCCCTTGACAGGAGTTGAACCTGCAACCTAAGGCTTAGGATGCCTTCGCTCTATCCGGGTTGAGCTACAAGGGCATAGATTTTAAAATGATTAATAGTTTAAAAAATAGATGATATTAAAAATATTGGGAATAATAGATATTTTAGCAGGAATTTGTTTTTGGTTATTTGGTATTTTTCATATTTTACCAAGTAGTTTTATATTAATCTTAGGATTATTCCTTCTTGCAAAAGGAGTTGTTTTTGTTACAACCCTAAATGTTGTCAGTATCTTAGATATTATCTGTGCAATAGTTATAATCAGTTCAACTGCAACAGAGATTATTATGCCTCATTGGGCAGTAATTCTCATTACCCTTTTTCTACTTCAAAAAGGAATTTTTAGTATGCTAAGCTAAAAAAATATTTCTTGATATTTTTTAGAGGATAAAATGCAGGAGACAGGATTGTTCCCAAATCTATTTTCTTAGTTTTTTATTTTTATCTGAAAATTAATTTGCTCATCGAACCTTTAGGTTCAAATTCTTGATATCCTAAAATTAGAACCATCTTTCTTGTGGTTAAATGCAGGAGACAGTCCTCAACAATTCTTGCAGAATTCTTGGTAACTCCAAAATCCATAAAAGATTTTGAAGTGATTCTCACCTATACACTAGTTCAAAGAATTCTTCTAGCAATATTGCTTTGCAATATTGAATGCAGGAGACAGGATTCGAACCTGCGAAGGCACTAAGCCAAGAGATTTTGAGTCTCTCCCCTTTGACCACTTGGGTACCCCTGCATAAAAAATCCAAGATTTGTCTGTATAAAAAGCTTTATAAATGATGTATTTTAGATATAATTAAGAACAACCATAATAGCTTGGCAACACCTGTTCCCATTCCGAACACAGAAGTTAAGCTCGCTATGTTGTTGGCGTTAGTTTCAGAAATGAAGTGAAACCAATAAGTTGTTCTTACCTTTATTAAATAAATATAAAACCAAAAATGATAATACCTGTTCGTTGCATTTCATGCGGAAAACCTGTTGGACATCTTTGGGAAGAGTTTAAAAAAAGAACTGAAAGTGGAGAAGATAGTAAGAAAGTTTTAGACGAGCTAGGATTAGAAAGAATGTGTTGCAGAAGTATTTTTTTAGGGCAGGTTGATAATTTAGAATTAATCAATAAGTTCAAGAAATTCTAAGGAATCTCTTTCTCCTAAAAAACTTACATTTTTGAGATTCAAAAAATTCTGAGATTATTTTATTGATTCTTATACCTTCAAAAGTTATCTAGATTTGTAAAGAAGAATATTAAAGTTAAAACTTGTTTTCCTTAATTTTATATAACCTATTCTCTATCTAACCTTATGAAGACTAATCTATCAAAGCAAGATATTGAAAATAAAATTAATGAAACTTTTTCTAAAAATTCTTCTCAGGAAGAAATTAAAAAAATTAAGAAACTTGCTATGTCTAAAAATATTAAACTAGGAAGTTTAAAAAAAAGGTTTTGTAAAAAATGTTATCTTTTATTTAATACTAAAAATTCTGAAATACGGATTAAGAAAAGATTTAAAACCCTTAAATGTAAGAAATGTGAATATATCTCAAGATATAAATTAAAATGAAACCCTTTCCTAAATTAGATTCAAAAGTTATTCTTGCACCAATGCACAATACTACAAATATTGCATTTAGAGAAATATGCAAGAGATATGGAGCAGCATTGGTTTCAACTGAGTTATTGAGTGCAAATGCCCTTGCAAGAGAAGATAATCTTAATCTAAAACTCGCTATAACGAATAAGTCAGAAAAACCTGTTGTTGCTCAAATTTTCGGACAGAATACTAAAAATCTTGTTAACTCTGCAAAAGTATTAGAGAAAAAATTTGATATAATTGATATTAATTTTGGATGTCCAAGTGAAAAAATATTAAGTCAGGGAGCAGGAGCAGCTTTATTAAAAAAGAAAAATAAAATTAAAGAGATTGTGGAACAAGTATCAAAGAGTATTAGAAAACCAGTAACAGTAAAAATAAGGAGTAATAATGCTGTGGAGATTGCAAAAATTTGTGAAGAAGCAGGAGCAAGTGCAATTACAATACATGCTAGAACTGTAAAGCAAGGTTATTCTGGAGAAGCAGATTGGAAAATAATAAAATCAATTAAAGAGAGTGTAAAGATCCCAGTTATTGGAAATGGGGATATAACCGACGGTAAAACTGCAAAAAAAATGCTAGAAGAGACCGGTTGTGATTATGTTATGATTGGAAGAGGTGCAATTGGGAATCCGTTTATTTTTAAGCAGGTAAACGAGTACTTAAAAACAGGAGAGATAATCACTCAGAAAGAAGAGGAAAAAATAAAGGATTATATTGATTATATAAAATTAACAAAAAAATATAAAATATTTTCAATAAGCGATGCTAAATTAAGAGCACAAGAGTTTACAAAAGGACTAGAAGGAAGCAAAAATTTGAGAAGGAAATTAAACAGCATTAAAAGTTATGAAGATATTGAAAGGTTGATGAATGAATTTAGACTAAAGTAAACCTCCTCCAAATTTTTAAATACTGAACTTTCTTAAGAAAACTATGAGAACAAAAGATACTATTATCAGACTCAAAAATGTTCATAGAGATTATGTGATGGGGCACACTAAAATAAGAGCAGTTAATGATATTGATTTAGAAATTAAAAGAGGAGAATTTGTTGCAATAATTGGTCCTTCTGGAAGTGGTAAATCAACAATGATGAATCTTGTTGGAGCATTAGATTTTGCAACAATGGGAGATATTTTCCTAGATAATATAAATATTGAAAATTTAGAAGAATCTGACTTAGCACAGTTAAGAGGTAAAAAAATTGGGTTTATTTTCCAAACCTTTAATTTAATCCCAACTTTAACTGCAATTGAAAATGTAATGTTACCTATGATTTTTCAGGGGATTGATAAAGAGACTAGATTAGCAAAAGCAACAGAAACTCTTACAAGACTAAAGATGGCACCAAGACTTCATCATCTACCTAGTGAATTATCTGGAGGAGAAAGGCAAAGAGTTGCAATTGCAAGAGCATTATCAAATGACCCAGAGGTTATCCTAGCTGATGAACCAACAGGAAATCTAGATAGTAAAACAGGTGAAGAAGTGATAAAAATCTTTGAAGAATTAAACAATGAAGGCAAGACAATTATTATGGTTACTCATGACCCAAATATGGCAAAGCATGCTAAAAAAGTTTATAGATTAAAAGACGGCGAGATTGTGAAATAAATTTATACAAAAATTAATTACTATTTTTCATCCCCCTGTATCCAATGGAAACTCCATATTTGTTTACAGTATGGATTGCATCATAAAGCATCACCCCAGTAATCCCACTACGAAAATTAGACCCAAGCTCTCCTATAAAAATCTTTTTTAAATCTTTAAAATGAACTTTGGTTTCATTGAGTTCTGCAATTAGAACTTCGGGAAGTTTATCAAATAAAAAATACTCTACATTCCTAAAGATATCTCTAGAATAATAGAAAGTTTTGCTTCTAAAATTTAATGTTTGGTTTTTCATGGAGGTTATATAAAGTTATCAGAACTCTTTCCCTTTCAGGTTAATTTTATTATGCATCTTTAAGTTTATAAGCTTTTGGAATATTCTTTGATGAAAAGAGGATTTCAAGAAATATCAATAAACCATATAAATATAAACTTTATAATCTATTTAAAATAAAAAATAACTAAATATCTACTATACACAAAATACTATGATAACTGAGTTCTTTAAATTAAGTGTAAACAATCTTAGAAGAAGAAAACTTAGAAGCTGGTTAACCATGTTAGGAATTTTTATTGGAATTGCTTCTGTTATTGCTTTAATTAGTTTAGGCAATGGATTGCAAGCAGCAATTACAGGGCAATTTGCTAGTATGGGTACAGATTATTTAACAATTTCAAATGCTGATACTGGGATGGGAACTCCTGGAAGCACAGCTGTGAAAAAATTAACTGAACATGATTTAGATATAGTTAAAAATACAAGAGGAGTAGAAAAGGCTTCTGCGATTTTAATTAGGATAGGTAAAATAGAATATAATAAAGTAACAACATTTGGTTATCTAAGAAGTATATCTGATGAAGCAGATTCTATGCAAGAAGAATATACTGCACTTTCTCTTGAGGCTGAACAAGGAAGACTTTTAAAGATTGGTGACACTAATAAAGTTCTCTTGGGGTCAGATTATTCAAAAGATAATTTATTTGAAGAACCTGTTGAAGTTGGTAAAAAGATTATTATTAATAATAAAGAATTTGAAGTTGTTGGAATTTTAGAACCTTCAGGAAATATAATTCTAAACTCTGTAGCAGTATTACTTTATGATGAATTAGAAGAAAATTTGGGCATTGAAAATGAGATAGATATGATAGGAGCAACGGTTAAACCTTCAGAAGACCCTGCTGAAGTCGCAGATAGAATAGAAAAAGAATTTAGAAGAGACAGAAATGAAAAAATTGGAGAAGAAGATTTTTCTGTTGAAACTCCAATGGAAATGCTTTCAAGTGTGAATAGTATTTTAAATGCAGTAAAGGTGGTTGTTGTAGGAATTGCAATGATTTCTATTCTTGTTGGAGGAATTGGGATTGCAAATACAATGTATACTTCAGTTCTTGAAAGAAGAAAAGAGATAGGAACAATGAAAGCAATTGGTGCAAGAAATTCAGACATATTATATATTTTTATGATTGAAGCAGGACTTTTAGGGCTGGTC
>JBAYNB010000021.1:0-14839 GCA_041679005.1 Candidatus Pacearchaeota archaeon | reverse complement strand
GTTATTATGGGAACAAGTTTTGGTTCAATTATAAGTCTAGGTATTGGTCCTATTGTAATGGCTTCTATTATCTTACAATTATTAGTAGGAAGTAAAATCTTAGATATTGATACAAGTACAGATGAAGGCAAGAGGTTTTTTCAAGGATTACAAAAATTACTGGTTTTCTTCTTCATAATTTTTGAAGCACTAATTTATGTTGTTATGAAAGGATTAGAAGCTATGCCGGGATATACTTTTATTGTAGTTTTACAGTTAGTTTTAGGAGGATTAGTCATTTTATTTATGGATGAAGTTTGCCATAAATGGGGATTTGGAAGTGGAGTTAGTTTATTCATTGCAGCAGGAGTTGGATGGAGATTAATAACTTCAGCTTTTGGATTTTTAGGATCTCAGGGAAATTTTCAAGCATCTGGTAAGGTAATTGCATTTGTTGTAAGTTTAATTAATGCAGATTCTCAAGGAGCGATGCTTGCTTTAGCAGCAGTTCTTTCTACTGTAATTTTATTTTTATTGATTGTATGGGCTCAGTCACTAAAAATTGAGATTCCATTAAGTTATGACAGATTAAGAGGATATTCAATGAAATGGCCATTACAGTTTTTTTATGCTTCTGTAATCCCAGTTATTTTAACTGCAGCACTAATTGCTAATCTACAATTATTTGGTGGGCTATTGCAAAATTGGATGGGTCATGCTACATTTTTAGGAAATATGGTTAATGGACGCGCAGTTTCTGGTTTTTTATACTGGATTGATTCAACAGACATTGTAAGTGCATTAATTACTGGAAGCTGGCAGTGGTCAATATTAGGTCAGACTGTTTTCCATATTTTATTTTATGCATTTTTTTCAGCTTTATTCTCTGTATTTTGGATAAAAACTTCTGGAATGGATGCTTCAAATCAAGCCCAGAATATCTTAAAATCAGGGCTTCAAATTCCAGGATTTAGAAAAGATGAAAGAATTTTAGAATCAGTATTAAAAAGATATGTTCTGCCTCTGACAGTTATGGGTGGAATTGCAATTGGATTATTAGCAGCTGTTGCAGATGTTCTAGGAACATTAACAGGAGGAACTTCATTATTATTAGGAATAATGATTATCTTCCAATTATATCAAAATATTGCACAGCAACATGCAATGGATATGAATCCTGCAATGAAAAAGATGATGGGGATTTAATTATAATTTAAATGAAGGCGATTTATAATCTTGTTTTATGAAAGCTTTTTAAACCTCCTTAGATTAGAGGATATTAAGATAAAAAGAGACTAAATATTCAAATGATAAACGAAATTATTATACAACATCCTAAATTATCTATTCTAGTCGTATCTTTTCTTGTTACTTTATTTATAACCATTGTAACCTATTATATGACTGATAGAACTAGGATGAAAGAGCTTAAAGATAAACAAAAAGCATTAAGAGAGGAAGTTAAAAAATATCGAGATAATCCTCAAAAGATGATGGAGCTTAATAAAAAGATGATGGAGGATATGCCTGAACAATTAAAACATTCTTTTAAGCCAATGATAATTACTATGATTCCAATATTAATTGTATTTGCTTGGCTTAGGTCAACTTTTGCATTAACAAGCCTAGCTGGAAGCTGGCTTTGGTGGTATATTCTAAGTTCAATGGTATTTAGTATTTTCTTAAGAAAGATATTTGGATTGCAATAAGTATATCAGTCCTGCTAGCAAAATTCCTATAGAATCAATTAAAACATCAGATAAAGAGCAGGTTCTTCCTACAACAAACAGCTGATGAAATTCATCACTAATTGCATAAACTATGGAGAACAGTATTATTAATAAAAAAATGTCTATTTTTTCTTTTTTCATTGAAGTCATTAACAGAAAAAAAGAAAATAATAGGAAAATACAAAAATGGTAGAGTGCTGGTTTTAATTTAAATTCTGGTCCTGGAGAGCCTGTTTCAAAGCTAAGGGAAGAGATATAAAAAATAAAAAATGCAATTAAGAGAGTGATAATTAAGGAAAGTTTTTTGTGATTTTCAAACCAACTTATTGCCTGTTTTATCATAGAAAAATCAGAGGCATAACACTTAAAAACCTTATTTTACCAGATAATAGATAATGGAACAACAGCAAATAATACAAATGCAAGCATTAGAACAAGAAGCAGATGCACTAAACCAGCAACTGCAAATGATTGAGCAAAATCTTTCTGAAATTCAAGAATTAAAAGTAGGTTTAGAAGAAATTGAAAAAAAAGAGAACAAAGAAATCTTAACTAATCTTGGGAAAAGAATTTATCTTCCTGTTGAAATAAAAGACAAAAATTTATTTGTAGAGGTTGGAAAAGGAAATTTTGTTAAAAAAACTATTCCAGAAACAAAAGAACTTATTGAAGAACAGATTAAAAAGCTTATTATAGGAAAAGAAGATGTTGTGAGAAATCTTGATGATTTGCAAGAACAAGCTAATAATTTAATGCAAGGATTTATCCAAAAAGGCCAGAATAAAGAAGAAGAAAACGAAGAATAAAATAATTCTTAGAGTCTATTAAAAATTAAGCAAACAAGTTTTAAGCTTAATTTCTGTTTTTATCAATAGGTTACAATCTTAGATCTATAGATCATTTTATCTTCAAATCTAGAAAGTTAAGTTTTAAAGGTAAAAATCGTCTCACTGAACTAAAAGTAATTAATTTTAATCTATCTTCTCCAAAACTAAATATAATTATCAAATATCAGAAAAATTCGTACTTGGGTTGTGCAAAAGCCACCCAAGTTTAGAAGCTAAGCCTTTCTCACTTCTCCCTTACTTTCTTCAAAAACTTTTCATAATTTAGATTACCTAATTCAGAAATTATTCCCGAAATATATTCTTTCTTTACTAATTCAAATGCAGGATTTTTAATTTTTATTTTTCTTGAAGTATTCCAGACCTCCTTGAAATCTCTTTGTTCAAGTTGGATTTCTGAGATATATTTTAATGAGTCTGTCAGAATATAAACTGGCACTTTATTTATATGAGCTATTTCTGCAAACATCCCACTCCCTATTTTATTAACAACCCCTTTTTTTAAAATTGCATCTGTACCTAACAAAACAAGGTCTGCATGAACTCTGTCTTTTTTATTATCTTTCTCAATTGCAGTTGCTGCTGCAGAATCAACAAACATAGTAACTTTAATTCCTGCTTTTTTCAATTCAGATGCAGTTATTCTTCCTTGATACAAGGGTCTTGCCTCAGTATTGTAAACTTCAAATTTTTTACCTTTTTTGTGACAATAAATTAATGCTTTTACAACAGTTGAAGAATGACAATGAGTAAAAATAATAGAATTATTTTTAATTAACTTATACACTAATTTGTTAATAATATTCTGATTCTCATTTATTTTTTCTTTTAATTGTTGATAAGAAAGTTCATCTGCTTTATTTAAGACATTTATTAAAAATGGTTCTGTTGGTCTGAGCGAAATAATCTTTTTTTTTGTCTGACTGTTTGGAAAAAGTTTATAGGCCATAAATCCTGCAAGAGCAATATTTTTTGCTCCTTGAATTTTTACAGACTTAATGTCTTTACAAATCTTGTTAAACTTAGATAAATTGTTCATTTTCCTCTTTTTCTATTGGTTTATATACTAATAATTAATACTATAAAAATCTGTTGATAATTTTATGTTGATAATCTATAATTTATTGAACTAAAGATTAGGTGGCTTTCGCCAACCTAATTTCTTTTTATTATCAATAGTTATAAAAAATTTAGGGGGTTAATTTATACTTTTAGTTTTAAAAGATATTCAGTCTCTTAATAAAAAGTTGAGATATCAAAAAAACTTGAGTTGGCGAAGCCACTTAAGTTTAAGATTTATATGAGACTCATTAATTTTATTATGTTTTGTAATCCTAAGAATATTTAAAAGGGTTATTGTTCATATATAGATATTAAAGGGGAATAAAAAAGGTAAAAAATTAATATGAAATTAAAAATTTCAATTACTCAGCATAAGAGGTATATCTTTGTATGTTAGAAATGTTAATCAGCCCAGCAAGAGCAGAAAGACATCCATGGGAAATGTTTTTTATTGGAGCATTTTATGCAACAATCTCCTTATTTCTTGTAAAATGGATTTTTAGTCCAGACCCTGTTTTATCTAAATATTCTGGTATTTTAATTGTTACTTTTTGTGTTATGTTTTCTATTTCTTTTATTTATTATACTTTTAAATTTGAAGAAGAAAAAGACCTGCAAGTTACAGGATTTAGAAGACTTTTAGTAGAGCATAATAATGCAATTTTAACATTCATGTTTTTGTTTTTAGGATTTGTTATTGCATTTTCTTTTTGGTATATTGTCTTTCCAACAGGAAATCAGTATTTTACAGCACAGATTGAAACTTATTGTATGATAAATAAACCTGCTGATTTTAATGAGTGTGTATCTTCTTATGGAGTAGCTCAGATTTCAAAAACAACTGCTTTTCTCACTTCTAAAGAAAAAATAGTTAATATTTTTGCAAATAATATTTATGTTTTGATTTTTACACTGGTCTTTTCTTTAATATTTGGGGCAGGAGCGATATTTATTCTAGCCTGGAATGCCTCGGTTATAAGTTCTGCAATAGGCATTTCTGCAAGTGGTAATCTTCTTCATCTACCTTTAGCACTTATGAAATATATGATACATGGGATACCAGAAATTGCAGCTTATTTTATTGGAGCACTAGCAGGAGGGATTATTAGTGTTGCTGTAATAAAACATGATGTTCATACAGAAAAATTCTGGGTAATCTTACAGGATTCTTTAAACTTAGTAATAATCTCAGTAGTAGTATTATTTATTGCCTCATTAATTGAGGTATTTGTTACTCCTGTTTTATTTTGATAATCTTTGAAAAGATTTATATAGTTTTATGAATAATAATTCTTTATGAAAAGAGGGCTATTAATATTTTCAGTTATTTTAATAATAGGAGTTTTATCTATTGGATTTGTTTCTGCAGGGTTAATAGATTGGTTTAAAAATATTCTTGGGAATGATAATTATAAAATAACTGGAGAATCAGTAAGTAATAATGGAAGTACAGACCAAACGAATACTCCAACAACTAGTTCTTCTTGCGGAGATGGAAAATGTTATGGAAATTATGGTGAAAGCTATATTAATTGCCCTAGCGATTGTATTATAAGCACTCCTCCTGATTGTGGGGATAAAATTTGTGCGAATGAGACAAAATTTATATTTATTAATTCAAGTGCGATGTATAAGGAATTTTCGATTAATGGGAATAACTTTAAAATAACTTATAACATGGCAGTTCCAGACGGAACTTGGATTAATTTAAGAGTAGATAATTTTAACAGAACTCTTTATTATAAATATGAATATAACTCAATAAAGGCCCTCCCTGGAGCTAAAGCTAGAATTGCAGGATTATCTATCGAATTAATTAAAATAAATGGTTCTGAAATTAATTTTTTAGCTGGAGAAAATGAAATTCTTTGTCCTGTTGATTGTTCTTATACTATTCCGACTTGTACTGATAGTGATGATGGACTTAAATATAAAATTTTAGGAAACACTTTTAATTCTTCAACAAGTTTTAGTGATTATTGTAAAGATAATCAAACAATTTTTGAATATTCTTGTGACTCATCAGGAGATGCAATAAAAAAGCAAGAGTATAATTGTCCAGATGGATGTGTGGATGGGATTTGCATAATCGATTTAAATTGCAAAGATAGTGATGGGGGATTGAATTACGATGTTAAAGGAAAAACTACTGGAGATTGGTATGGTCCTTCAAATAGTTATGAAGATTATGTTGAGTTGGATGATTTGTGTGACACTAACCCTGGACAGTCAGATTATATCTGGGAATATTATTGTAATGGAACCGATGATGTTAGAGGAGTGAGATATTTATGTCCTCATGGGTGTTTAAATGGAGTTTGTATAAATCAAACAATTCCTTCTTCAACAAATACTGAAACAAGCTCAAGCAGTTCTTCAGGAGGAGGGGAGGAGGTTCTTCTTCAACATCTTCTACAAAAACTAGTACAACAACCGCTCCTACTACAACTTCAAGTTCAACTGAAAGTGGTTCTTCTGAAACAGCAGGAAATAAAATTAAGATAAATACTCAAGAATCAAAAATATATGGGAATGCAATAAATGCAGTTTCTCAATTAACTTTAAGTGAATCAGAAGGAAAAGCTTATGCAAGCCATAGTAATGGAAATTCTATTGAAATCAAAATAACTCCTGATGAAGCATTGGAGACTGCTAATCAAGAGACTAAAACAAAAACAATAAAAGAAATAAAAGTAGTTGAGTATAAACAATTGATTATTTATGAAATTGACTCTGAAAAGCCAGTTAAAATAATTGCATTAATTCCTGCAAATATGAATATTGTTTCAAAGATTAATGTTGAAAGTGGAGATATTGTTAACATAAACAAACCTTGGTGGAGTTTTTTAGCTAAAGAGAATTAGTTTTAAAATAAAAAAGTTCTATTTTTATCAGACATATTTGACTTATGAAAACCCTATCTTAGTTTCTAAAACTTTAAAAACTGCTTAATTCTAATAAAATCATAAAAACACTGAAAATGAGAGATAATTTTCAGGTATTTAAATTTTAAAAATTTAAACATGGTAAAGTTTGTATGCAAACACTGTAAATTTAGATTTGAAGCAGCAGATGCTTTTGACTGCCCATATTGTGGGAGAGAAACAATTGAAAAAGAAAAGTCAGCAGGGGAATTATTAGAAGATGTAGACAAAATTTTACAGCAATGATAAAATGAGTGAAGAAAACATAATCGAACAAAGAAAAAACAAGTTTTTTGGATTTTTAAAAAATTCAAAAGTTTGGGTTATAGGATTATTAATAATTGCTATTATCTTAGGAGTTTACATAAGAAGTATGCCTATGCAAGATCATGGAGGGACTCCAGGATTATGGGATGTTACTACAAATGATTGGACTCTAGGACCTGACCTAGACCCGTGGTTGTTTACAAGACAAGCAAAAGTTATTATTGAACAAGGTTCTTTGCCTGTTATTGATTATATGAGGTTTGTTCCAGTAGGATTTAATAATGCAGATGAAACAAGATTACTTCCTTATTTAATTGCATGGACATATCAATTGGTTAATATTTTTGGAGATTATAGTATTAATTTTGCAGCAGCAGTATTTCCCGTAATAATGTTTGTCTTAACAATAATTTCTTTTTTCTTGTTTACAAGAGAAATCTTCCTAAGAAAAGATAAAAAAACAGCATTAAAAGCAAATTTAATCTCAATCATTGCAAGTTTTTTTATGATTGTTATTCCAGTATTTTTATCAAGAACAATAGCAGGAATTCCAGAAAAAGAATCTGCTGCTTTCTTTTTTATGTTCCTTGCTTTTTATTTATTTTTAAAAGCATGGAAAGCTGAGAAATTAAGAAACAGTATAATTCTTGCAAGCTTAACTGGGGTTACAACTGCATTAATGGGATTAATCTCAGGAACTGTTGTTTATGTTTTTGTTGCAATTGGTATTGCTACTTTAATTGCATTTATTTTAAATAAAGTATCTAAAAAAGAGTCATTAGTATATTGTTTATGGATAATCTTCTCCATGATTTTTTTATCATTATTCTCTGGAACATTTTCCTTTGCTACTTACACTTCAGTAAGATACTTAATAGGAGTCTTAGTTTTGTTTATTATTATTGTTCACAATATATTATGGAAAACTAAACTAAATAATACATTTGAAAAATACTCTAAGAGATTACCTAGAAATTTAGTTTCAATAATTGTTGCGATTATACTTGGATGTATTTTGTTAAGTATATTTTTTGGGATTCATTTTATTCCCCAGAGAGTTTCTGGTATTATTGATACATTTATAAAACCAATTACAGGTAGATGGGCTCAAACAGTTGCAGAAAACAGACAACCTTATTTTACAGAATGGGCAAGCAGTTTTGGTCCTTTCATAAATAATGTCCCTATTTTATTCTGGTTGTTCTTTGTTGGTTCAGTAGTATTATTCAGAGAAATGCTAAAACCATTATTAAAAAAAGATGCATGGATTTTAACAGGGCTTTATGTTTTCTTTTTCTTTGGATTAGTTTTTTCAAGATATGCTGAACATCCAGCAATTTTAGATGGAGAAGGATTTGTTAGTAGATTATTTTATTTTGGTTCTGCAATATTACTAATAGGTTCTTTAATTTATTATTATACCAAATACCATAAACAAGGATTAAAAAGTTTTGAAGAAATTGATTATGAATATTTATTCTTTTTTGCAATTTTCATTTTAACCTTATTCACTGCAAGAAGTGCTGTAAGACTAATTATGGTTTTAGGTCCTATCTCAGTCATTTTACTTGCATATTTAATTATAACCTCTTTATTAAATTTTAAAGGAATTAAAGAAGACTTAAATAAAACACTTTTAGGGGCAGTTATATTAGTAATATTAATATTATCTATATTTACTTTTGTTTCATTCTACAATGAAATAAAAAGCAGTGCCTATAGTTATGTTCCATCTTCTTATAATCAGCAATGGCAACTAGCAATGAAATGGGTAAGAGAACAAACTCCAAAACAAGCTGTTTTTGCTCACTGGTGGGACTATGGTTATTGGGTGCAGAGTATTGGGGAGAGAGCAACAGTCTTAGATGGAGGAAATCCTTATGCTTATTGGAATTATCTTATGGGAAGGCTTGTACTTACTGGAGACAATCAAGACGATGCTTTAGAATTCCTTTATAATCATAATGCAACTCATTTATTAATTGATTCAAGTGATATTGGTAAATATGGTGCATTTTCAAGTATTGGAAGCAATGAAGAGTATGATAGATATTCATGGATGGGAGCATTTGTACTTGATGAAACTCAGACTCAAGAAACAAATAACCAAACAATTCTAGTTTATCCAGGAGGACTTGCTTTAGATGAAGATTTAATTGTTAAACAAAATGGAAAAGAAATTTTATTGCCTGGAGGGTCAGCAGGAGTTGGTGCAATAATTGTTCCAACCCAGATAAATGGAAATGAAACTAGTTTTGACCAACCTTATATTATTGCAGTTTACCAAAGCCAGCAATATAGAGTAAATGTTAGATATTTAACTATTGATGGAAAAACTGTTGATTTTGAATCTGGTATTGATGCAGATGTCTATATCTTTCCAAGTTTAATTGTTCAGGGTTCTGGAGTTAGTTCAAACCAGATTGGAGCTGCTATGTATCTTTCTCCAAGATTAGTAAGAGGTATGTTAACTCAGGTTTATATTTTAAATGACCCGTTTAATAATTTCCCTAATTTCAAACCTATTTATTCAGAGCCTAGCCCAATAGTTAAACAACTAAATAGTCAGGGCATGAATCTTCCAGAATTTATATACTATCAAGGGATTCAAGGACCTATTAAAATATGGGAAATTGAGTATACTGGAAAAGAGGAGATAAAACAAGAATATCTTGATGTAGATTCTTCTAAATATCTCGCCTGGCAGTTATAAAATGAATCCATTATTATTTTTACCTTTATTTGTGAGTTTTATTTTAACTGCAATATTTTTACCTAAGTGGATTAAAAAATGTAATGATATAGGGCTTTTATGGGAGAATATGAATAGATTTAATCATCCAAAGAATTTAGCTGCATCTGGAGGAGTTATTGTTGTAATGTCTTTTGTTTTAGGAGTCTTGTCATATATTGCAATTAGAACTTTTTTTACTGAAGGAAATGGATTAAATCTAAAAATGTTTGCTTTATTAAGTGTTATCTTAATTCTTGCGATTATTGGGCTTGTTGATGATTTATTGGGATGGCAGCATGGAGGATTATCTGCAAAAGTGAGATTATTTTTAATCTTTATGTCATCAATTCCATTAGTTGTAATAAATGCAGGAACTCATTCAATAGTTGTTCCTTTTTTTGGATATATTGAACTTGGTCTTATTTATCTTATTTTAATTATCCCAATAGGAATTACTGGTGCAACTGCAACTTATAATTTTTTAGCAGGGTTTAATGGATTAGAAACAGGGCAAGGAATTATTATTTTATCTTTTCTATCTTTTATTGCTTACATAACCAATAGTATGTGGCTAACCTTAATTGGTCTTATTATGATAGCATCATTAATTGTTTTTTATTATTATAATAAATTTCCTGCAAAGGTTTTGCCTGGAGATATTTTAACTTATTCTATTGGTGCTTTAATAGCTTGTATGGCTATTTTAGGTAATTTTGAAAAAATTGCGATGTTTGTTTTTATTCCTTTTATTATTGAAGTATTTTTAAAATTAAGAGGAAAATTAAAGAAATATTCTTTTGGTATGCCTCAAAAAGATGGGAGTTTAGAAATGCCTTATGATAAAATCTATGGAATGACTCATTTGTCTTTATTTATATTAAAGAAATTTAAAAGAAAAGTTTATGAAAAAGATGTAACTTATTTAATATTAGCATTCCAGATTTTTATCTGTTTGCTTGCTTTAATAATTTTTCAGAGGTCTTTATTCTAATGGAAAACCTTTATCTATCATCTATAAATTTTATTAAAAAGAACTTCTGGAGATTTATAATTTTCTCTTGTGTTGGAGCAACAAGTGCTTTAGTCCATATGTTGTTTTTTAATTTGTTCAGGTCTTTTTTATCCTTGACATTCACCTATTCAGTAGTTTTTCCTACTTGCTGTGCTTTAGTTTATAATTTTAGTGTAAATAGAAATATTACATTTAGAGCCAATGGTCATGGACTTAAAAAACAAATCTTTAAATTTTTAATAGTTTACCTTATTTCTATAAGTGTAAATTTTTTAGTTACATTTAGTCTAGAATCAGCTTTAGGTCCTGGATTTTGGCAAGAAAACATTTCTACACTTTCAGGGATTATAGCTAGTATACCGTTTAGTTTTTTAGGCTCGTTATTATGGGTATTTAAAAAAGAAGAATAAGTTTAAATGATATAAGACAAAGTGTCCAGTATCTTACGGAGATAGATTTTAAAGTATGATTTACTTATTTCAAGTATGAAATATGTTTTAGTTTACTTAATTAGGGGAAAAGCAGAAAAATATCATCAGAAACTTGTTAAAAGTGTCGGACCAAAGTTTGGCGAAGATTATATGATTAAAAACCCCTTACCCTCTCACATAACATTAAAGTCTCCTTTTAAAAAAGAACAGATGAAATATTTAGAGAAGGCATTGAAGAAGTTTGCAGAAGAACATAAAGCTACAAAGATAAAGATTAATGGATTTGGAAACTTTAGGAGATTTGTAGCTTTTCTAAAAATCAAATTTTCTAAGGAAGCAAAGAAAATTCAAAAAGAACTACTTGAAACAATTCAAACCTTTAAAGACATAGAAATTTCTGAATTTGATAGAAAATATAAACCTCATTCAACTATTACTTATGGAAATACCAGTAAAAGTTTTAATAAGATATGGGATTATCTTAGTAAACTAGACAAACCAAAGTTTAATTTATCTTTTGACAATATTACAATATTAAAGAAACCTAGAGAATATTGGAAAATCCATAGGATTTATGAGTTAAGATAAAAGACTAAATGTCCTACCTTCTTTATAATTCATAAACTAAAAGAACTGCTTGTTGTTTTTCTGGGTCTGAAAAATAACCGTTTACTGGGGTTAACCCCTGTTTTGTAGGATATTGATAAGCCCAATCAGGACTTTTTTGAACTGAAGAAATTACAAAATATCTGAGATTTTTAGTTGAGTTTAATATTTGTTCAAATTCTTCTTCGGTATTCGGAATCTGAACTATTTCCCTGTCTGCATAATATTTTATCTGAGGATTACTATTTGTTGCTATTAAATCTGAAGGGTTTGAATTTTGATTAATCCACAATCCTGCTTCTTTTACTTCAAGATAAGAATATATTTTACCCTCAATTAAACTGTCTGTTGATTTTAACTGGAATTGGACTGAAAAACCCAATAAAAGAATTAAAAGAATTATTGCAATTATCTTATTTTTCTTTTTAACAAGGTAGAAAACTTTTATAATAAAACAACTTGAGATAATAAAAATTGCTGGAAAAACATTTAGGATATATCTATCTTCAGTATGATCAATCATTATACTTATTAAGATTAAGGGGATTATTAAAATTAAAAGTAAATAAAGGTCTTTTTTTAATTTTATATCTCCTTGTTTTACTAGTAAGTCAAATCCCAATAAGAGTTCGTACATTGAAGCTAATCCTAAAATGAAAACAAAAAGCATTATCCAAGAAAGGTAATTAGGAAAAAGAATCAAATAATTCTTTAATGCTGTAAAACCATTTGAAAAATAATTATCAGGAGCAACTAGTCCTGATGCCTGAGTTAAAATAAATCCATGGAACTGAAAATAACCCCATAAAAGATAGGGTGTGAGAATTAAAATAAAGATAAGTGCTGCTATCCATATTTCTTTTTTCTTTAAAAAAGTTAATCTTTCAGTTATTAAAAGATATAATAAAATAGCAGGAAGTAAAAATGCAGTAGAGAGTTTAAACAAGGTTCCTATTCCGATAAGTGCAGTAGCCCAGTAAAGAGATGATTTGGAACCTGTATTAAGGTATTTGTAAAAGAAAAATGCAGAAAAAATAAAAAAAGTTAGTGAATGAATATCTACTAATACTCTAAAAGAAAAGAAAAGATTAACCCAGAATATAGACATAAAAAAGCAAGACAATAAACCAACTTTTTTATCAAATAATTCTTTTCCAAGAAAATACATTCCTATAACCGAAGCGATTGATAAAATCAATAAAAATATCCTTGGTAAAAACTCGCCTACACCAAACAATCTAAAAAATAATGACATTAAAAATGGATTTAAAACCTGCCTTACTGGATCGAAAACATAACCTAAGTGGGGGGAAAGTCCTGCCCAGTGTCTTGCTAATACAAAATATTCTGCTTCATCCCACCATAGAGGTTGAATTTTAGTTAAAATAAAATAATATATTCTTATGCCTATTGCAAAAAGAATGATTAACCCTAAAGTAAAATTATAAGGATTTTTAACCCATTTAATAAATTTATTTGTCTCTTTTTCTAACACCTGATTATTTTCCATATTTTTAATTAATCTCTGATGTTTTTAAAACTTCTTCTATTTATTTTGTACTTTCTACCCTTTTCCATATGGTTTTATGAGATTTTTTCTGGAGATTTATCTCTTTATAGATTAAAATCCATAAATAAACTCTCATTGCAAAAAGAGAGATTATCCAAAAAAACTCTTTAAAGTTTGAAGCAAATTTGAAAAGACTCAAAGCGCCTGCAGATTCTTTTTTAAAAGACCTTATTTCAACATTAATCATACTTTTTATTTGATTATACCCTCCAGCACTTCTTTTTTTTTGAATAATCCAATCTTTAATATTAGTGGGGTATTTAATGTAAACCTCTGATTTTTCTGAATAATCTATCTTAAACCCTTTTTCATAAACCTTATGAGAGATAAATCCATCTTCAGATAATAATTCATTAGGCAGTTTTGGGAAAAGTTTTTTTCTAATAGCAAATAAATAACCCGAACAAAAAAATCTTTTTTTTAATTTAATTGCTTTTTTTCTCCTTTCATTTGCTATATTTGTTAAAATATATGCCCAGAACCCTAACTTATTATTTTTATCATTTAAAGAAACAGGATTTCCTGAAACCGCCCCTATTTTTTCATCTTTGAATGGTTTTAAAAGAAGATTAACTGAATTCTCATTAACATAAACATCTCCATCAGTAAGAACAAGTATTTCTCCTTTTGCTTTAGAAACTGCTAAATTTAATGCAGAGGATTTCCCTTCTTCAGAATCTTTTATTAAGATTATCTTTTTATTTTTGTTTGAATATATTTTTGCTGCATCAAGGGTTTCTTTATCTGGAGCGATTACTAAAATTTCATAATCCTTCAAATTATTTTTTAAAATACATTCTATTGCCCTACCTATAGTGCGGGGTTCTTTGTAAGAGGTTATTATTATGCTTATCATTATAAACGAAACCCATGGTTTCTTTTAAATTTTCCTTTCATATTAGTTTTTTAATCCCTCTCTCGATTAACAAAGACCTTAGTCGAGTATAAAAAGGAACCTTTGTCAATTTTTTATCTATCAGGTCTATATAAGCTCTTTTTTTATTTTTGTTTTTATAAACTTCAAATCCAAACCTATCTCTTATTTTTTTTAATTGTTTAACTGTAAAATTTGGATGTCTAACGTTTGTTGACTGAAAATAAGATGCTGAGTAAGTATTAGTCAACCAATTTTTTTCAAGACATAAATTATATAGCTCGGTCCCCTTAAATGCATTAAATATAGAAACCCCAACATAATCTGGATTAATTTTTCTGTTAAGTTCAATTGTTTTTTGTATGCTTTCTCTGGTCTCATAAGGGATTCCTATCATATTAAAAGAATAAGTTTTAAGACCTGCTTCTTTTGCCCATTTAAATGTATTAATAATTTGTTCTTCTGTCTGATTTCTTTTAAGAACAGGATTTCTGATATTAGAATCTCCTGCTTCAATACCAATAGAAGCTCTGACACATCCTGCTTTTTTTAACATTTGAAAATCTTCTTTAGTTACAGCATTTACTCTTGCATTAATATAAAAAGGGAGTTTAATCTCTTTAGAATATCTTTCACAAAATTCTTTTAATCTTTTTTTGTCTAGAGTAAAAGTATCATCATAAAATTCTATTTCTTTTACATTATATTTTTTAATAACTTGCTTTATTTCTTCAAGAAGATTAGTTATGCTCCTAAACCTCAGATATTTGCCTTTATTTTTATATTTCTCGATTAATACTTTATT
>JBAYNB010000020.1:0-15530 GCA_041679005.1 Candidatus Pacearchaeota archaeon | reverse complement strand
TTTACTCAAACTTTCCCATTCTTTCCATAGAACTAAATGGGAAAGGTCTCTTGTTTGTAACAAAAGTCAAATACTTATAATACTTATAATATTCAGTATTCCAGTATTCAGAGAACATTGCTAATTCTTTATTTCTCTTTCCTGAAAACACAACAATTAACCAATTAACAATACCTAAAACTATAATTAGATAACTCCAGAGTCCAAGAACAATTCCAGAAACTATTGCTACAATAATTCTAAACCATGCTTCTTTTCTCTCTGATAATTTCTTTACCATATTTAATATAAACAATCTTAGTTTATAAAGATAACTCTAATTTTTATTAATATATTATAATCTCTATCGCAGCTTTGGTTTTAATTTTTTAAATTTTGCAGATGATGATTATGAAAGATTAATTATAACATAAAAAATGAGAGATATCAATTTAAAATATGAAAATTCTCTTATAAAACTATTCAAATTATGCATACATTATCAACAAAAATAAAAATTTTAATTTAGACTTGTCTTATTAAAATTTAATAATATAAAAATCTGTAAAATCAACTTAAATCTCTTTCTTAAACTCACTCGCATATTTATCCAAATCCTTTTGGACTTTAGCTATTGCATCTTGCAAAGCTTTTTTTGCTGTTTTTCCTTCTGTTTTTACTTTAAAAATTAAAGGTTTTGAATAATGTTCTTTTCTCCAAACACCAAGAGTTACAGAGTCGTCTTGATTTAAATAAACTCTTACAAGTTCAGCAATTGTCTGATTATCTATTTTAAATTCAAGTTCATTCTTTTCATCTTTTAAAATTGTTATTTCCATAGAATCCTTAGAAAAAATAGGTTTTTAAAGCTTTTCAAATCAAAGAATCACTTTTAATATCCAAAGATTAAGCTTCTCCTGAGTTGTCTTCTATTTCATCAAACTTCTTATCAACTTCCCCTTTATCTTTTTTTAGCAGTTCAGCCCCGCCCAAAACAGTATCTAATTCTTTTGATTCTTTTTCTTTCAATAATCTCAACTCCTCTTTTCTTGCTTCAATTAATCTATTTCTTTCTTCAATCCTTTTTTGTTCTTCAATTTTTTCTCTTTTTGTTACTTCAATTTTCTTTCTATGCAAATCCTTCAAATCACTTATTCTAACTGCACTTAAATTTGCATCACTAATCTCAAATTCACCTTTTTCCAGATTCATACCCTTTAATCTTTGCTTTTCTCTTTCTTCATCAGCTTCTTTGTATTTTAATGATTCTTTTCTTGTATAACCATCAAATTCATCTGTCTCAAATTCAACACCACTTAAATCAAGAGATTCTTCATCTTCTTCTTTATCTTTTACAATTACTGGCTCAGGTATTTTTATTAATTCTCTTCCCTGACTATCTAAAAGAACAGGACCTTTTCTTTCGGTTCTTAAAAATCTTTCTCTGTCAGTTACCTTTGTTAGTTTAATCTGAAGATATTGTTCTATTTTTTTAATTAATTGTTCTGAATTTTCAGGAAGCTTTGCATTCTCTAACATCTGGATAACAATTTCTGACTCGCCTATGTTTTCTGCAAGTTTTTGTTGAGAGAGTCCTTTTCTTCTTCTATTCTTCATAATCTCCCAATGAAAGTGTTCAATCAAGTTTAAATTGCTTTTTTCAGGAATTTCAAACTTTGGATTTTCATTAAGTACTCTTAATCTATCTTCTATGAAGAAACTATCTTCTTTTCTTTTTTCTTTAACTCCAGAAAGACGCTTCATTCTATCATAAACTCCAATCCCTCTTTCAGATTCTTTAAGTTGAGCTGTATCAGGCCTTTTAATAATAGGGATGTTTTCTATGATTGAACATCTTTCACAGATGCTTCCAGCTCTACCATCATAAATCGCATCAAAAAGTCTTACCTGATCTTCACTAATATTGCACCTAGCACATCTTTCTACCATAAAGAATGTAAAAGAATAGGTTTTTAATACTTATTGATAATCAAAAATATATATCCAATATAAAAGAAAGATACATAGAAAAAATCTAACTCTAGGGAAAGAGACATCTGAGACCAAAGAAAATTTTCAGAAATTTTCTGGGCCCCAGAAATCAAAGATTTCTGCGGAAACCGTTAGGTTGTCTTGGATAATTATTCAAAATTCTTTAATAAATCTTCAATATTCTCAAGTTTAGTTATCTTAATCTCTCTGTTTATTAGAATAACAGGAGACCTTTTATCATTAATATCATACTTATCCAATAGAATATTAATTGAAGAAAGGTTATTATCAACTGCAATAGGTATAAGTAAGACTTCTTGTCCTTTTTCTTCTTTAAGTTTTAATAATAACTTAGAAAATACCTCTTGTTCAGCTTTTACTGAAAGGTCATCATTATTATACTGATAAAAATAAACAACCTCATAATAAGAAGAATTACATTTTTCTTTTATCTCAATAGAATTTAACCATAACATTGTTCTCAATAAGTCATATTTTTCATGTTGTATCTTTAAATCTTCTGTTAATCTACTTGCTTTTTCATATCTTCCCAAAGTTTGTGCTTGTTCATAAGTTCTGTCTGCAAAAGCAAGATTTTCCTGAACTGCCATTTCACAATTAAAAGCATCTTTTGAGTAAATATCGTTTTGAAGTTTTATATCTAATAAATCTATTTCAGCTTGCTGAGAAAAAACCTTAATTTGACTTGTTCTCCAGTTCTCTAAAACAAACCCAAAAGATATTCCTAATCCAAATATGATTATTGTAATTAATAGTGCCTGCCAAAAAACATTTTTTTGTGAATTAAACATCTTTTTATTTTATTATTTTATTTATTAATTTTTAAAGGGATTCTCTATCTCCACACCCTTTTTCTTTTTATTGCATGCCATATTGCACTAACCATAATAAGTGGATAAACTGCAATATAAACAATCATGTAAAATGGGATATTTAAAATATTCTCTTTTCTAAAAACTCTTTCTTTTAACACTGCAAATACAATAAATAAAAAGATTAACCCTAAAAAGAACATAGCGATTCCTAAATAGTTTAAAATACTCGGAGTAATATAAAACTCATTTAGACTAATAACTGAAGTCCCTGCTACAATAGAATATTTAGTAAGTAAAAACTGAGAAATAACTCTTCTTGAAATTAGATAACAAAAAATACTCAGCCCAAGCAGGCCTAAAAATGTGCTAACAATAAAAAAAGGTATAATAAAAATCCCTAACATCCCTTTTTTAGTACTAAATAAAGAATCTTTATATTTATGAATACACTGCAATCCCCCAACATTCCATCTTCTTCTTTGTTTATACCATGCCTTAAATTTGCTTGGGACTGTACTTGAAACAGAAGTACTCAAACACATTTTTCTACTCCACCCATTATGTGTTAAATGCCAAGTAGCCTCAATATCTTCAGTCATATTTTTTTCATCAAAACCATTAATATCCTCAAGTGCTTTTTTTCTATAAACTGCTAAAGGCCCTGGAGTAACATAAATTGAATCAACATATTCTAAAAGTTTTCTTGTAAGTGCAATCATTTTATATTCAATTGCCTGTAATTTCTCAATAAACTTATCAGTATTTCTTGCAACAACAGGAGCACTTACTACTGCAACTTTTTCATCATCAAAATAACCGACCATTGATTTCAAGGAATTCGATGCAGGATAAGAATCAGCATCAACAACTACAACTAATTCTCCTTTTGCTTCTCTCCAAGCCCTATTCAAACTTCCTGCTTTCCCAAGATTAACTTTATTATCTAAAATTTTAATCTGAGAATGTTTTTCAGCTAATTCTTTCATAATTTTCAGTGTGCTATCTGTGCTTTTATCATTAATAAGAATAATTTCTTCAATAGGATAATCAATATTTAAAATATGTTTAATAGTATCTTCAATTGTTTTTTCTTCATTAAATGTAGGTACAAGCACACTAACTGAATATTTTTTATTTGTTATAGGGTATGAAAAAAGTAAATTTTTATTTTTTAAATAAATAATTAAGAATAAGCTTAACATATACAAAGAAATAAACATATACCCTAAATAAATATAAGGTAAGACTTCCATTATTCTTCTGAGCTCTCTTGAGTTTCTGACTCAGCCCCCTCAGCTTCTTCAATTTCTTCGCTCTCTTCTCCAACCTTATCAACTTCAATAACTTCTGTACTTCCATCACCTTTTTTTTGTAAATGAAAATATTCAAAAAAATCATCACTTAATTTTAATTCTTTTGTTCTGCCTAATTTTTTAGACTGAACTAAACTAATATCAGTAAAATGTTTAATATGGTCATAGGCTTTATTTCCCCTAATATTAATTATGACTGATTGTTTTACAGGTTGTTTGTATGCAATAACAGCAAGAGTTTCTTGTTCAGCTTTGCTAAACTCTGCATTACCAGTAGCTAATTTATTAATCATAGAAACATATTCCTGACCAACATCCATCTTCCACATATCTTCTTTAACAATTATTTCAATCGCACTATTATCCGAGTTATATCTCTCAATTAATTTTTCCATTAGTTCTCTAAGCATAAGAGGATTAATATCAGTAAGCATAACTAATTCTTGCAAACTTAAAAAACGAGCCGATAAAAAAAGTGCTGCCTCAACTTTTTTCATATTTTCAATTTCTGCGGTTTCATCCATTTCTTGAGCTGTTTCAGAACTTAGATTCTTAACAATCTTTTCCTCATTTTCCATATATTAACTAATAAGAAATATGTTTTAAAGGTTTCTAAGCAAGAACAAAAATCATTAAATCTTAAACCTCAGCATAGCTCCAACACCACCAAGATTCCAGAACTGCTGACCTTCAGGGGTATCAACTGAGATTAACTCAATCTTAACACCTGTTTCTGCTGCTCTTTTTTCAAACTTTGTTATAATATCTTTTTTTAATTTTTTAGATAATAATAAAATATCTACTGCCCCATAACTAAGTGCTTTTTCAACATCTTCTTCTTTATAAGCTGTTTTTTCTTTTTCTTTTCCAAGCATATTAAAAAAAGTTTCTATAAGTTTTTTTTCACGATAGATTTCTTGTTCTAATAAAACATCTCCACTGACACCAACCAATAACTCCAAACCATGCTCATCTGCATAACCAATATCTTTTACAGCAAGCACCTTGTCTTTTAATGCTGTTACTAATTCTCCTTCTTTTAAAAAATCCTCTTTAGTAGGCCCTGGTCCTCCAACCAAGATTCCTTTTAAATTTTTTAAATCAAAAAATTCTTCTTTCATGACTACAGCAACTTTCCTAAAAAATTCTTTAGCCAAGTTTTCTCTAATTCTACCGTACCTAGCCGCACTCTGACCGCCTTTATTTGTCTTTCCAGGGACCATAGAATCAAATTTCTGGAGTACTTTTATCTTTTTACCAACCAACATACCAATAGTAGCTTCTTGTCTCTCAATCACAACTAATCCATATAATTCTTTAATTTCTAACATCTCTTCAATAGGTTCTAAAACAAAAGTTTGGTCACATCTATAGAGTCTAACATTCATTTCTTCAGGAGGTTCAAACACCTTAGTAATAAAACTATCCTGCCCCTCAATCTTAGAAACATTCCCTGAAAACATAGCAATGCCGTTTTTAGGAGTCTGTCTCATACCTTTACATATCCTAATCAAACTTTCAAGGGCAGTCTGAACATTATTTCTTGTACCTGTAGATTTAATATTAGCAGCAGTAGACTTTTCACTTTCTAATTGTCTTGTAATAAAATTAATATCATATCCTTTTGGCACATAAACAGTAATAAGTTCTGTATGCCTTGCTCTGTATGCGGTCATTTCTCCTAAAAATTCTTCAATTTTTAATTTTTCTTCTTCTTGTAGTGCCATTTTATTATTTTTATTGAGTATTCTATAACTTATAAAAGCTTTGCAATTATAATCTGATTTAGTTATAGAATTATAAATTTATCTAAGCTAAATAAACTCAACCCCAAACTTCCCAGTCTTTATACTTTTAGCACAAGTAACATCTTTCAAGTCTTCAAGCATCTCTACAATATTCTCATACTCTTCTTTAGAAAGAGTAACTACACACTCTGCATTCATTGGTTTTTTATTATTTGACTTTTCCTGTCTTATTTTTGTTAATATTTCTAAAAATAAGTCTAACTCCTCGCTTTTACTAATCTTATCTGCCTTTGGCCATTCAATTAAATGAATACTTTCAGTTTTCTCTATTTTCTTAAAATATTCTTGATACAAATGCTCTGTAATAAAAGGCATTATTGGTGCAAAGAGTTTAAGCAAAGTTAACAATGAATTATACAAAACATATTGAGCAGATTCTTTTCCTTTCTTATTCTGATAAATTCTTTTCTTAACAATCTCTAAATAATTATCACAAAACATACTCCAAAAAAATCTTTCTGTTTGTTCTTTTGCTCTTGAGTATTCATAATTCTCAAAAGATTCTGTGCATGACTCAACAAGTTCATTTAATTTATTTAAGAATAATTCATCTATTTTCTCCAACTTAGCAGGCTTCTTAAATTTATAATCTTTTAAATTCATAAATACAAAATTTGTAGCATTCCATAATTTTGTTTCAAGCTTTTTCCCAGTTATAATGTCTTTTTCTTGATAATCTAAATCTTCTCCAAGTTTTGAACCTGCAGCCCAGAATCTTAATGCATCTGCACTATAAGATTTCATAACATCCTGAGGAGAAATAACATTTCCTTTTGATTTTGACATTTTTTCTCCACCTAAGGTTACAAAACCAGAAATCATAGTATTTTCCCAAGGAATTTTATTTTCATGTAATAAGGATTTTACAGTTGTATAAAATAACCAGGTTCTGATAATGTCATGTGCCTGGGGTCTTAATAAAAATGGAATTACTATTTTTGATTTTTCTTTAGTAGCAACTAAAGAACTAGCAATCTGAGGAGTAATAGAACTTGTTGCCCAAGTATCTAAAACTTTTTCTTCTGCTTTTGCTTCTGATTTACATTTAGGACATTTCTTTTTAATCTCAGTAGGGTCAATAGGCAAATCTTTTTCATCAGATAATATAATCTCTTTACATTTTTTACACTGCCAAACAGGAATAGGAACTCCAAAATGCCTATCTCTTGAAATATTCCAATCCCACTCTAATCCATTAACCCAATTATCATATCTCTTATGCATAAATTCAGGATGCCATTTAATTTTATTTCCTTGTTCAATAAATTTATTTTTCTTATCTAAAACCTCAATAAACCATTGAGCAGTTGGAAGCATTTCAATTTCAATTCCACATTTATCATGAGTATTTACAGCATGAGTTATCTGTTTTTGTTCAGTTATTAAATTAGCATTTTTTAAATCCTCAAGGATTTTTTTTCTTGCTTCTTTTATCTTTAATCCTTCATAAGGTTTTATCTTTAAAGTTCCATTCAAATTCAATATAATCTTAGGGCTAAGTTTATGTCTATTAACTGCTTCTGCATCATATTTATCCCCATAAGAACAAATCATTAAAACTCCAGTTCCTTTTTCAATATCTGCTGATTCATCTGCAAGAATTGGAACCTCAAAATTAAATAAAGGAACTTTTGCTTTTTTGCCTACAATTGATTTATATCTTTTATCCCTTGGATTAACAAAAACACCAACACAAGCACCTAATAATTCTGGCCTTGTTGTAGCAATTAACAAATCCTTACCCTCACAATTAAACTTTAATGTAGAAAATAAACTAGGTATTTCTTTGTCTTCTAATTCTGCTTGTGCAACAGAAGTCTGACATTCAGGACACCAAAGACTTGGAAATTCTTTTTTATATACTAATCCTTTTTTATATAATTCAATAAAAGATTTTTGAGATAATCTTCTTGAGTTCTCATCAATAGTTGAATAAGCCAAATCATAGTCACATGAAACCCCTAAATTTTTCCAGTCTTGTATAAACTCAGGAGTAATTTCCTTCAAAGTTTTTGTACATAAATTAATAAAATCTTCTCTTTTCATTGATTTGCTTTTAACATTTTTTAATTTTTCTACTAATCTTTCAGTAGGCAATCCATTATCATCAGTCCCAAAAGGATAAAACACATTTTCTCCAAGCATTCTATGAAATCTTGCTATAAAATCCATTTGAGAGTACATATAAGAATGCCCTATATGCATTTTCCCAGAAACAGTTGGAGGAGGAGTATCAATAGAAAAAATCTTTTCCTTTTTAGAAGAATCAAACTTGAATATCTTTTTTTGTTTCCAAAATTGCTTTATTTGTTCTTCAACTTCTTTAGCATTATAATTAGCCATGAAAAGATGAACAATTAATAAGTTTTAAACCTTATTATTATCAATAAAAACATTAACATAAAAGCTTATGTTGAAAATTCTAAAAAAGCAGCTTAAAATTATTTCTACTCAAAAACTTTATATACCAATATAACTAAGGATTTTTATGGCAGACAACATATTCATGCCCTCAAGTGGGGGAGGATTAATGAGGTATAATGAAGAGTATAATAGTTTACTCACACTAAAACCAGCCCATGTAGTTTTGTTTATAATTCTAGTTTTAGGGCTTTCTGCAGTATTAAAAATATTCTTTCCAATAGCATAAAATGTTTCCAGGATTAGACCCAAAAAAAATGCAAGCAGTTATGAAACAAATGGGTATAAAACAACAGGAAATTGATGCAACGCGGGTTATTATCGAAACTTCTGATAAAAATATAATTATTAACAATCCTTCGGTAATTAAAATTAATATGCAAGGTCAAGAAAATTTCCAGATTTCAGGAGATGTTTCAGAAGAAGAAATCAGTCAAAAAGATACCTCAGAAGAAGATATTCAAACAATAATTGAGAAAACAGGATGTTCTGAAAACGAGGCTAAACAAGCCTTAGAAGAAGCAGAAGGGGATTTAACTGAAGCTATTTTAAACTTAAGTTAAAACAGAGATATTTCTAAAGATTATTTTAAGAGATATAAATCCTTAAATAAGTAAATATTTAGATAAAAATATGACTAAAACATCTGAAAAAATTAAAGTGGATTCTGAATTAGTTCAAAGATGTGAACCAATTAAAATTAATGGAGATATAGAAGCATTTTGCAAATATACAATTAGGAATAAAGGAAAAGAAGGTTCTGAAAAAATATTAGAAATTAGAGTTCCAGATTTGCACTTACCTGGACATAAAAGAGGTTTAACTGCTAAGTTTTTTAAGCCTATATACACAACTAGTAGAGGATCATATATTTCTGCAGGGACAAAGTGTTATCAGGAAGATGAAGCTGTAGAAGCATTTGAAAAAATACGGCCAATTCTTGAAAAGCAATTACCAAGATATATGGCAAAATTAATGAATCCCGAATTATCTTAAAGATTTCTATTATCTTTTTATTTGCATTTTTTCCTAATCTTCCTTCTACAAACTATCAAAATCTTTAAATAATAGGGATTGCTTATAATTAAAAGAGTTCTTAGGATAATTAGCAAAAATACAAAATGGAAAAATTTCAAGAAAACCTGCTTCAAGCCATAAAAACATTACAAATTGCAGACCATATGGCTTATGTTACATACCCTTTAGTAAATGAAAAAAGGCTTTTATTAAAAATTTTTGATGAAATCTACAAGTCTATAACAAGTTGTATAAATGCTGTTTTAAATTATGAGTATTTGTACAAAAGAATAAAACTCTATAATGAAAATAATGAAAACTTACAGACTTTCATGAATCGCTGTGCAAAAGAGTATGGATTAACAAACAAACAAATTAAAGATATTAAAGAAATTTTAGAATTAAACCAGCAACATAAACAAAGTGCAATGGAGTTTGTAAGAAAAGATAGAATAGTTATTTTATCAGATAGTTTAGGGACACGAACAGTTGATATTCAAAAGATTAAAGAATACCTACTTTTAGCAAAAGAATTTTTAATGAGGACTAATAATAGAATAAAACAAGTCTAATTTTTAATTTTCCATAGTTTACAAGAGAAATAAAAGAAATTTTATAGATTAAGTTGCAAAAACATATCCCAAGCTAAACAATACTTTTATGTAACTAAAAAACTTCTCAAATATAGACAAACAAAATAAAATCTCCTCATTTTACACAAGAATTTCACATAAAAAAGGTTTATATATAAGTTCTACGTCTAAATTCAATGCCAATTTTCTTAAATATGGTTTAACAAAAGAGTTGGGGTGTAAAGTGTCGGAAATACTAGAAAAAATAATCAAAGAAAAAATAAGTGCAGATCATCTCATGTATGTTAGTATGAAATATACTAAAACCTGTGATGTAATGATTAATCTAATAAAAAGATGGAAAATAATGATGGATTATGCATTTGAAGGACTTTTAGACAAAGCAAAAAAACAAAAGATGATTAAAAAAATACCTACAGCACCAAAACTTAAGGTAGATGCAATAAGAGAAACATTCAAAAAAGAGCCAGATGTTATAAATGCCTTAAATGAATATGAAATGTTCAAATTAATAGATGTTCTTAAAAACACTAAGGCAGGTGAATTCAGAAAGGGGGTTTGTTTAACAATATTTTACAGAGGAAAAGAGGTCAGAGTTGATTTAGAAAAATTAAAAGAATATACTGAAATTCTGGAAAGATTTATAAATTATACCAAACTTTTTTTATCACAAAAAAATTAAATAAGTTTTTGGATTAAAATAAGGAAAAACTTACAGTAAAAAAATTAAAATGGCTAAAGTATATGCAATAATTTCAGGGAAAGGTGGTGTGGGAAAAACAACTACAACAATCAATTTAGGGGTTTCTTTAAATCATTTAGGAGAAAATGTAATTATAATTGATGCAAATCTCACGACCCCAAATATAGGAATCCACTTAGGAGCTCCAATTGTTCCAACTACTTTAAATCATGTTTTAAATAATCAAGCAAAACTAGAAGATGCTATTTATGAACATGAATCCGGAACAAGGATAATGCCTGCTTCTCTTTCTTTAAAAGAAACTGAAAAATTAAAATACAGCAGATTATCAGATGTAACAAAAAAACTAAGAAAAATAACAAATCATGTTTTGATTGATTGTGCTGCAGGGCTTGGTGAAGAAGCAAGAGCAGCAATTGCCTCTGCTGATGAAATAATTATAGTAACAAATCCTGAGATGGCAGCAGTAACAGATGCACTTAAAACAATAAAACTTGCAGAAGAAATGCACAAACCAGTAAAAGGGGTAATTGTAACAAGATATAGAGGAAATAAAACAGATATGTCTATATCAAATATAAAAGAAATGTTAGAAACAGAGTTATTAGGGATTATTCCAGAAGAAGATTCAATCAGAGAATCGCAAGTTATGAAAAATGCAGTTATGTACACACATCCAAAATCTCAAGCAACAAAAACTTATCTAAATACTTCTAAAAGATTCCTTGGAGAAGACATAAAAATAGAAGTTCCTGTTAAATTAGGAATTGTTACAAAGACATTAAGAAGATTAGGATTTAGATAAATTTAAAAATGTCTTAAATAGGATATTTTAATGAATTTACAACAAAGATTAGTAATTAGATATAATAAAAGAGAGGTTCTAGAAAAATATTTCCCAAGAGAAAATTTTGGAATAGCAGACAGATTATTATTAAATAGAATAATTCAAGAACAAAAAGTTTTGGGTTTTGAAAGTTATGGAAAAATAATGAAACATATGGAACAATTAGGATATAAAATACCAAAAACTTATAAACTAAATTAAATATTAAAGGTAATGTCAAAAGAATTAGTTTCATTTTCAGACTGGGAAAAAATAGATTTAAGAAATGCAGAGATACTTGAAGTTGAAGAAATTAAAGGAGCAGACAAACTTTACAAATTAAAGATTGACTTAGGAACAGAAACAAGAACTCTCGTAGCAGGAGTAAAGCCTTATTACACAAAAGATGAATTAATAGGAAAAAGGATTATTATCTTTGCAAATCTTGAACCAAGAACAATAAAAGGAATAAAAAGCCAAGGCATGGTTTTAGCAGTTTCAAATGAAGACCATTCTGAAGTAAAATTATTACAACCTGATGGTTCAATAGAATTAGGAAATAAGGTTAGTTGAATAGTATGATGATATTTAAACAAAAAAGAAAACATTTAAGATTAGATGATATAGAAACTAATATTAATAAAATTCTTATAAATCCTAAATTGCCTGAAAAAAATGATATCCCTGAAGATAGATTTGGAATGCCTCATAGATATTATAGAAATTATGAACCTAATTTCAGAAAAACTGAAAAACAAGGGTTAAAAGCATATCTAAGTCTTTGTAAAATATTTGGATATCAACCAAAAAATGTTTCTTTATCTCCTTAAACAGGAAAAAATTTGTTGGTTATTTTTACGGTTCAGAAAAATTATCCTATTTTTCGGAACAATATTTCTTCTTTCTTTATCTTAGAAACCTTTAAGGGTTTTTCAATTTCTTTTAAAGTAATTTTAAAACCAAATTGTTTTGTAAGTTTCTCGCTTACATTAGGTATAAAAGGCCAAAGTAAAATTCCAATTGCCTTAATACTATCACATAATTCATAAAGAACCTTTTTATCCTGAGTTTCCCAGGGTTTTTTATTCTGAACATATTCATTGCAAGCATCAATAAATGCAAAAATTTCATTTAGTGCTTTATCTAACTCAAAATTATTCATTAAATTTTCAATTTCTTTTAGTTTTAATTTTTGAATAAGCTTATTTTCACATTTTTCAATACCGTATTTCTCAGCAAGAGTAGAAACTCTTGAAATTAAATTTCCTAATTTATTCGCTAGTTCATTATTATGTCTTTCAATTAATGCTTTTTCTGAAACATCCCCATCTTGCCCAAAAGGAATATTCCTCATAAGATAATATCTAACACTCTCTGCACCATATTTTTCAGTTAAATAAATAGGAGATATAACATTACCAAGACTTTTACTCATCTTTTGGCCATCAATTGTGAAGTATCCATGAACAAAAAGCGTTTCAGGCAATTTATTCTCAGTAGCAAGAAGTAAAGCTGGCCAAATTGTTGCATGAACTCGAATAATATCTTTTGCCATTAACTGAACATTTGCAGGCCAAAATTTATCAAATTTTTTCTTTTCTATTAGCCCAGTAAGATAATTCCAAAAAGCATCAACCCATACAAAACAAGTATGTTCTTTATCAAAAGGAAGCTCAATTCCCCAGTATACTTTTTTCTTTAATCTTGAAATAGATATGTCTTTCAAACCCCCTTCAATAAAATCAATTACCTCTTTTCTTCTTGCTTCTGGGAGAATACAATATTTTCCGGTTTTTATTAGTTTTAATAATTTATCTTGAAAAGATGAAAGTTTAAACAAATAAGATTCTTCTTTTCTTAATTCTGGTTCTCGTTTATGCAAGGGACATTTTCCATCAACTAAATCAGTTTCATTCAAATATTGTTCACAACCAACACAATAATAAGCTTCATAATATCCTTTGTAAATAATTTTTTTATCATAGAGTTCTTGAAGAATCTTTTTTACTTCCTCTTCATGTATTTTATCCGTAGTCCTTACAAAATTATCATTAGAGATATTGAGCATTTTAAAAGCATCTTTAAATTCGTTAGCTATTTTATCAACAAATTCCTTAGGTTTAACTCCTTCTTTTTCAGCGGTTTCTTGAATCTTTTGCCCGTGCTCATCAGTACCTGTTAAAAAGAAAACTTCTTCTCCTAATAATTTATGCCATCTCGCTAAAACATCTGCAGCAATAGTTGTATATGCCCCGCCCAAATGAATTGATGCATTAGCATAGTAAATAGGGGTGGTGATGTAAAATTTCTTCTTTACCATGAAAACCCTATTAAAATAATATTAATAAACCTAATCATTTTAGTAAAACCATGCGCGACTAGTATATCGGTAGTATAAAACCTTCCCAAGGTTTAGAGCCGGGTTCAATTCCCGGGTTGCGCATCTTTTCAAAACCTTTATTAATTAAGATTGTGACTTAATCAAAAAAGGGGATAAGATGGAATTAAAAAAAGAAAGAAAGTTCACAAGAATTGAAAGATTAAAACACTCTGCAAGGAGAAGATCAATAAACGAAGGGGTTTTTGCAACAATAAAAGGTTCATTAGGAGAATCTTATGTAACTCCTTTTGCAATAGCAATTAATGCAAGTAATTTTCTTATAGGAATTTTTAGTTCATTATCAGGATTGCTTGGACCACTAAGTCAATGGCAAAGTTCAAGATTAATTGAAAAATATAAGAGAAAAAATATTGTAGTAAAAAGTGTATTTTTAGAGTCTATAACCTGGCTTCCTCTTGCAATACTTGCTTTTCTATTTTATAAAGGAATAATAGTTTCAACCTTGCCTTTTGTTTTGCTTTTATTTTTCTCATTATACATTATTTTTGCTAATGCGAGCGGTCCTGCATGGTTCTCCTGGGTAGGAGATTTAGTAAAAGAAGATTATAGAGGAGAGTGGTTTGCTAAGAGAAATTTTAAAATAGGAATTGCCACATTTATCTCGACTTTGGCTGCAGCATTTTTCTTAGATTTTATGAAATCAAAAGAAATGATTATGTTTGGATTTATAATCATGTTTTTAATCGCAATGGTCGCACGATTAATCTCATGTTATTTATTTACTAAAACCTATGAACCAAAATTAAATTTAAAAAAAGGGTATTATTTTTCATTTTGGGAGTTTATAAAAAAAGCACCCCATAATAATTTTGGAAGATTCGTAATATTCAGAGCAGCATTAAACTTTGCGATATGTATTGGAAGTCCTTTTTTTGCAGTATATATGTTAAGAGACTTGCAGTTTAATTATATAACCTATATTCTAATCATACTTGCACCTACAGCATATAACCTTCTGACAATAAGGTTGTTTGGAAAATTTTCAGACAAATATGGAAATTATGCTTTAATGAAAATAACTGCATTACTCGTTTCAATATTCCCAGTTTTTTGGGTTTTTTCTAAAAACCCAGCTTACCTTTTCTGTGTTCCAGAACTAATGAGTGGAATAGGTTGGGCAGGATTTAATTTGGCTGCAAGTAATTATATTTATGATTCAGTAACCCCTCAAAGAAGAGGCATTTGTGTTTCTTATTATAACTTATTAAACGGTATTGGGGTTTTCTTAGGGGCAGGACTTGGAGCTCTCTTGGTCAAATATATTGATATTAAATTTATGAATTTATTCTTATTTATATTTTTAATCTCAGCCATAGCAAGAATACTAGTAGTTTATTTAATGTTAGGGACTATAAAAGAAGTGAGAAAAACCTCAAGATTTAGTTATCCTAATGCATTAAAGTTCATAATGTTATATCCCACAACTCATTCAAGTGGAAATGAACAATTATTAAGTTTTAGAAAAAGATTTTTCTTTAAAAAATAAAAAAGAGAACTATTATTCATCTAAATCTTTAGTTCTTCTTTAACTTCTCTACAATATTTCCCTGCTAAATGTAAAGGTTCTGGAAATTTATGTGGAAGATTAATAAACTTCTTACAAAGTTCATAAGAGCTATTAAGACTTATTAGGTTTCCTGG
>JBAYNB010000019.1:0-15579 GCA_041679005.1 Candidatus Pacearchaeota archaeon | reverse complement strand
TAGAGAAAAAGCAAGCTATAGGATTGATGAAACTTTTGATTTACTTTTAGCTAAGAATTCTCAAGGTAAAACTGTTGAGATAGTGAATAAAATTAAGGAGATGTTAAAAGAATGATGAGTAAAAAAGTATACATAAAAAAATAAAATGAAAACAAAAATATTGATATTTATTGGATTGCAGGTATTATTACTTGGAGGTATATTCTTATTTGTATATTTATCTGCACCTAAATTAGAATATCCTGTTAATGGAGAAGTAATAAATGAAGATTTTGTCCAATTTAAATTTAAAAATGCAAATGTAATACTTGTTGATGATAATGAAGAGTTTAGTTCTCCTAAAATGTTGAATGTTAGTGATTCAAACTTTGTTGGAATTGGAATGACTCCTGGAAAGTATTATTGGAAAGCAGTTGGAAATATTGAGAGTTTTTCTAGAGAATTTGTAATTGGTTCTAAAGTTGGATTAGAACTAAACAAAGAAGAGTCTACACTAAAAAATGTAGGTAATGTAGAAATCAATGTTAGTGAAAAAAGAAGTAGTGGAATAAGTGGATTGGTTATCTTAGATGTAGAGGTTGAATATCCTGTTAATCTTACTAATGATACAATTTATCGAGGTGAACAAAATGAATAAAAGATTTATTTTTATAAATTTAATCTTGATTGGTTTTATGTTAATCATAATATCAATTCCATCTGTTTTTGCTCTCGGAGTTAGTCCTGGTAGAAACACTATTGACTTTTCTCCTAATCTAGAAAAATCTTTTTCTGTTTCAATATTAAATACAGAGTCTAAAGATTTTTCTGTTGCTCTTAGTGTAGAAGGAGATTTGGCTGATTATATTAGTATTAGTGAGGAAAAAATAAACTTTTTAGCAAGCGAGAGTTCAAAACAAATTAGTTATTCAGCTAGACTTCCTAAAGGGTTATCCCCTGGTTTGCATAAAGCAGAAATATTAATTACTCAGGTTCCATCTGATTTTGAAAATTCAGATGTTCTTATAACAACTACTGTAAGTGTAATCACTCAACTTTATGTTTATGTTCCATACCCTGGAAAATATCTTGAAGGGAGAGGAGATATTGTAAATAAAGGAACAAGTGCGGTTTTTTATATACCTATAATAAGTAGAGGAGAAGAAAAAATAAATGAGGCATATTGCGAGATAGAAATTTATCAAGAAGAGACAAGTCTTGGAAAGATAGAATCAAATAAAGTTTCAATTGAAAAAGGAGAGAAAAAAGAACTTAGTGCTGAATGGCAAGGAGAGCCAGGGAAATATAAAGCAGTTATAAATTTAATTTATGATGGAAAAATAGAAACAATTGAGAAAGAGTTTAATCTTGGATTAGAAAATGTTGATGTGCTTGGGGTTAGTGTAAATGAATTTAAATTAGGAGATGTTGCAAAAATAAAAGTTTTAGTTCAGAATAAGGATTCAGGAGAAATAAGCTCAGCAGAAGCTAGTATGAAAATTTATGGTAGTGAAAATGAAAAAGTTGCAGACATAAAATCAGAAACTTATAGTATTCCTGCAAAATCAAATAAAGAAATGAATATTTATTGGGATACTGAGAGCTTAGACAAAGGAGAATATGGTTCAAATCTTAAAATAAATTATGAAGATAAATTTGTTGAGAAAAATTTAAAGATTGATGTTGAACAAGATTCTATGACTTTTAGGGGAGTTGGTTTTGTTATTGCTGAAGATGCAGGAGGAAAAATGAGTATGGCTAATATGTTGTATATAATAATAGGATTTTTAGTCCTGATTAATCTTGTATGGATTGTTTGGTGGATGAGAAATAAGAAAAAGAAAAAACGATAAATTATAAATTAGTTCATATTCTATGAAAATTATGGAAGACAAGTTATAACCATAATTTTCTTTTTCTTTTTAATAATCTTATAATCTTAATTATTATATTTATAGCTTGAGAATTAATCTTCATAAATTAAAATCTAGTCTTAAAGTTATTTTGATTGATAGATATTAAAAAGTTTTATCTTCAAAAATAAAATCTCCCTCTTAATTCTATGCAAATATTGAGTTTTATTTATAATTAGACCTCTTTTCAGTTGTAACTTTAAAATTCATTAAAAATAGAAATATTTATAAAGAAAGAAATAATCTTTATTTTATGAAAGAAAAAGGGTTGTCAAAGAGGACTGTGACTATCTTAGTTATTTTAGCCATTGTTTTTGTATGTCTTGCTATTGCTTATAATTATTTTGATTTAAATAAAAAAATTCCTACTGACTTTGGAGAAAGGTCAGGTAGTGAAGAAGATTCTTCTGGCGGAAAGGTTGGTATTGTTATTGCACCTCCAGAAATAGAAGATAAAGGAAGTGTAGATAATGTCAGTGGATAAAACTCAATTAATCGGATATATTGCAATTATTGTTATTATTCTTTCTTTAGCTAGTATTGGAATGAAGTTTACAGGATTTGCAACTACTACTGATGCTGGTAGGGTAAATATTACTATCTCAAGTGCAGCAGCAATTAACTTCACTACTGATTTTGTTGATTTTGGAACTGGTTCTGTTAGTACAGGACAACCAAATGCTACAGTAGATACTGAAGGAACTCTTACAGGAGGGACTGGCTGGTCTGGAGCAAATAATCTTACTCTTGAAAACATAGGAAATGTAAATGTTAGTGTAGGATTAAAAAGCAGTAAGCTTGCTTCAACTTTTATAGGAGGAACAAACCCTGAATTTAAATTTAGAGTTATTAATGATTCTGAACATGATAGTTGTGTTGGAGGAGATGCTTGGACTTATACTGAATTTACACTTGCTGATGATACTGTATGCACTAATTTTCCATTTGCAGATGATAGAGATGAAATAGATATTGGAATAAGATTAGTTGTTCCTTCTGATTCTTCTTCTGGAACAGTTCCTCTTACTGCAGTAATCACTGCTACTGGAACGTATTCTTAATTTTATTTTTTGTTTTAATCTTAAATTTTGTTCATTGATATTTTGTTAGAATAATGTTTTTAAGAAATTAGGATAATAAACTATAACAGATAAAATTATAATATTATTGGAAAGAAAAGAAATCTCTTAAGTCTTGAATGATTTATTTTTGAATTAACTAAACTGAAAAGTATAAAAACCTAATTTTCTTGATTAGAATATGATAAAAAAGAGTGTCTTAGTTTGTATTTTATTAGTTTTATTGCCTGTGATAAATGCTGGTTCAATAGGGATTAGTCCAACTAACTTTGAGTTTTTTTTTGAGCCTAATTTAGAAAAAACATTTGAATTTAAAGTTTCTAATGCAAACCCTCAAGCAGGTATTGAAACTTATGTTGCAGGAGATTTAGCTGATTATGTTAACTTAAGTGATAATTTTTTTATTGGAGAAGGAGTTATGCAAGTTTCTTTAAAACTTCCAAGTAAGATTGACATTCCAGGTAAACACAGAATTTTAATTGGAGCAAGAGAAGCTCAAGAAAATAATTCTCAATCTTCTTCAGGTGTGGGAGGTATTGCTGCTATCCAAGCAGTTATAGATATTTATGTCCCGTATCCTGGGAAATATGTTGAAGCAGAGTTTAAGCTAGAAAATATTAATAAAGGAGAGAATGCATTATTTGAATTAATGATTAATAATCTTGGAAGTGAAAAGATTAATATTAATCCTGTAATTGAGATTTATGATGAAGAAAAACTAATACAAACAAAGACAATTAGTATTGGAGAATTAAAATCCAAACAAAAAACAACAATCACTGATTTTTTAGATAGTTCTGAATTTAAGGAAGGAGTTTATCAAGTAGTTGTAACAATTGATTATGGTAAACAAATAAAAATAGAAAAAGAGCTAAAAGTAGGCTATTTGTTTGTGAATATTATTGATTATGATTATCAATTTATTAAAGGGAAAATTAATCCTTTTAATATTAATGTTGAAAATCTATGGAACTTGGAAATGAAAAATGTTTATTCAGAGGTTAGTATAACTAATAATGGAAAAGTTCTTACTTCGTTTAAAACTCCTTCAGTTAATATGAAAGCATGGGAAAAAGTTAATCTAACTGGTTTTTTTGATGCTTCAGATATTGAGGAAGGAAAATATACAGCAAATATTCGTGTATTTTATGATGGTGAGATTAACAGCAAACTTGTTGCAATTTATGTTTTAAAGCCAGAATTTAATAAGGTTTGGATTATTGGTGGAATAACTGCAATTATAATTATATTGTTCCTATTATTATTCTTTGTTTATTTAATTCTTAAAATAAAAAAATTAAAAAAAGATGTTAAAAAGAAAAAATAAAAATACCTACATTAAGAAAATTGTTATTATTTGTGCGATTTTAATTATTATTTTAGTTGGTTATTTTTATTTTAAAAATACTTCTGTGATAGAAACCCAGAAGATATATACTGAAGCAATTTTAGGTGAAAGGCCTGGCTTTGATTTAAACAGTACTGCTTTAACTTTTGGAAAAGTTGTTCTTGGCAATTCAGCTTCAAGAGAGGTTTTTATAACAAATGATTTTGATAAAGATGTTATAATAGAGATATCTTCTAAAGGAGAAATTTCTGATTTTTTAATTGTTTCTGATAATGAGTTTATTCTTGCACCCAATGAAAAAAAGACAATTAGTTTTTCTGTGCTTTTTCCAAAAGGAAGTGAAATGAAAAAATATACTGGTTGGATAGAGGTGAAAACAAAAAATGCTTAAAATTAACTTAGCTTCTTTAATAGGATATACTGGAATAATAATTATACTTATTTCTGCATTTAGTCTTGGTTTTCAGCTTACTGGTAAGGTTATTGATTCAAATTCAAGAGTTAATATTACAATTAGTTCAGTAGTTAGTATAAATTTTACTATTGATAGTATTGATTTTGGTGGAGGGAGTGTTAATCTTGGAAGTGCTAATGCAACTGTTGATACTCTTGGAAATGTGATTAATGGAAATTGGACTTCTACAACTCAAGGTTTTGTGTTGGAAAATATTGGAAATAGTAATCTTACTCTTAATTTAAAGAGTGGAAAAACTTCTGCAGAATTTTTAGGAGGAACAACTCCTGCTTATCAATATAATGTTACAAATTATGAAACAGGAAGTTGTACTCAAGCAGATGTTGTTCTAGGTACCTGGAAAGAAGTTAATACTATTGGGGATGGAGATTTAATTTGCAATCCTTTTGGTTTTTTAGAATCTGCTAATTCAGTTTATATAGATTTAAGATTAGTAATTCCTTCTGATGCAAGAATCGGGGCAAGTTCAGATGTTTTTACTGCAACAGGAACTTCTATTTAGAAGGGTAATTTGATTAGAAATTAAGCAAACAAGTTTTAAGCTTAATTTCTTTTTATATCTAATAATAATAATAATAATAATAAACCCTAATCGCTTTGAATATAATAACCTTTTTATGAGCATCTCAACACTATTAAGATACTCAAAAATTATTGGTATGGTCTGTCTTCTCTAATTTCAGTTGGTTTAAATTTTTAGAAATAATATAATTAAATATATCTAAAGAAGAACATAATCTATTTTTAGATTTATTTGCTATTTAGAAAGCTATAAAAATAGATTATGTTTTAATAATAAATGAAAAAAAAGGGAATTAAATTTTATTCTTTAATAATCTCTTTATTCATATTTATATTATCTGCCCTTTTGGTTTTTGCAGCTAATACTGGTATTGTTGATGTTTTAATCAATAGTAATTTTAATATTCAAATTTATAGTCCTGAGGCAATAACTTATAATTTTAGTGTTGGAAGTAACTATACTATTTACCTTAATGTTAGTTCAAATGGGGAGGTTAGTGCTTGGTGGTATGATTTAATAGATTTAAGACATAATAGAGATGTATACAAAAATATTTCTTTTACTCCAAATACAACTTTTAATGCAGTGAGATGGGAAAATCAATTGAATGTTTATGCTTTGGATAATGGAGGTAATTTGTTTAATAAAACTGTTTTATTTGATGTTTTTGTTAATAATTCTTCTCCTCAGATTGGTGAGATTAACTCAAGCATTTATGTTTGTGAAGGAAATTATTTAGCTTATTTATTTGAAGTAACTGATATTGATGAAGATATACTAATATCTGATATTTCTCCGAAAAATCCTTTTTATGTTCAGTTTGCTGATTATAATAATCTTAGTTCTTTTAATTATTATGTCTTTTCTGGATTTTTAAGAAAAACTCATGTAGGAGAATATGAAGAAACTGTTTCCTTTTCTGATGAAGATTATGTGGATAGTGCTATTATCAATATTAGTGTTATAGAAATAAATAATGCTCCTATGATGAAAAATATTGGGGTTCAAACAATTTGGAGTCAAGGGGAGAATAATAGTTTTGATTATAAAACACTTGTATCAGATGTAGAAGATGGAAACCAAGATCAGGGAATTTTGAAATTTAATATTTCTTTTTCAGGGATAAAGTTGTTTAATATAAGTTCAAACGGAGTTATGAATTTTACTGCAAATTCAAGTTATCTTGGTGTTTATAATATCAGTGTTTGTGTTAATGATACTGGAATTCCTAATCCTTCTGAATATATTGGTATTTGCGGACAAAATGGGAGTTCAATAACTGTTTGTAAAAACTTTAGTCTGACTATTACTAATGAAAATCGTGCACCAGAAATTCTTGATTATTTTCCATCTAATTTAAGTTTTAGTGCAGGTAGTGAAGATATTCTTTCTTTTAATGTAATCACAAAAGATGCTGATGGAACAATCCCTGATGCTTATTGGTATGTTGATGATATTTTTAAAGAATATGATGCTGGAAGTTTAAATAATAGTTTTGTGTATATTTTTGGGTGCGGGGTTTCTGGCAATCATACAATTAAGGTAAGAATAACCGATGGAGTTTTAGAAGATTCAATGCAGTGGAATTTAACTATTAATCCTACTGTATGTCCTCAAGGGGTTTCTGAAGGTGGTGGTGGAGGCGGTGGCGGTGGTGGAGGTAAACTTTATTGTCAAGAAAGATGGGCTTGGGAAGAATGGCCTCAATGTAAAAATTTTAAAGATTCAATCGGATTAGGAGAATTAAGTTTAGAACAAGAGTTTTTAATAAAAGAAAGGTGTTCTTTATTTAACTGGGAAGATGATGTTTGTGGTTATCAGATTAGAACTGGGCAAGATTTGAATTTATGCAATTATAATCTTACCAGAGAGGGAACAATCCAAGAATGTTATTACACTAAGAATCCTAGTTGCTCAGATAATATTAAAAATTGTCATGATGATTTGTGTGAAGTTTTAACTGATTGTGGTGGACCGTGTAATGCTTGCCCAAGTTGTTCTGATGGAATCAAGAATCAAGGAGAAGAAGAGGTTGATTGTGGTGGACCTTGTTTTGCTTGTGAATTTCCTTCTAATAAAGGCATTAGATGGGGAGTTTACTTCTTTGTAATCATATTCATAATTATATTGTTGTTAATTGTGAAGTTATTTGTTGATTCTTATGAACGTAAGAAGAAATTAGAAAAAGCAATTGCAAAAAGAAGTAGTTATTGATTAAATTTTTTTGATACAATAGATTTATAAACTTGGGTACATAATGTATACTTAATGTATCCTTAAAGTACCCTATTAAGAATGTCAACTCCATTTCCCAATTCAAATAAAATAAAAATGAGACTAAACTGAAAAACAATGAAAATTAAGAATTTTCAAGCATTTAAATTCCCAATAATTGGGAAGGAAATTTAAATATGTCAGACAAAAAGGTGAGAATAAATGAAGAACTCTTGAATAAAATAAAACAGATTCGTAAAAATAAAGATAATTCAGTAATATATCCTTCTGATAAATATTTTGTCCAGATAGCAATTTTAGAATTATTAAAAAAATTTGAAAGTGAGAAAAAAATAAAATGAAACCAAAAAATCTAGCTTTGATGAATTTAATAATAGTAATGGGGATTTTGATTTTTGGGATTTTAACAGTTACATTTGTTTTTGCATATCCTATCCTTGATTCAGGCATATCAGGTAGTTTTGCTGAGGATCAACTTCCTGCTTATACTTATAATTTTACTCAAAATGTGACTGGTTCAATTGATGGAAGTTTAATCTTTTCTATTTATTCAATTAATTTTTCTTTAGATGGTTCTAACTCTCCTGTAGATTATCCTTGGATTTCAATAAACTCAGAAACCGGGGTAATGACTTTAAATTCTACTCGGGATAATGAAACAGGTATTTTTAATATTTCTATAAATGTTATTGATTCTTCAAATCAGGGAACCACTGTTTCTTCAAATTTTAATGTAAGTGTCGTAAATGATGCACCAAGATTTGCTAATCTTGAAAATAAATCTCTTAATATTTCTGAAACATTTGATTATATAATAAATGTAATTGATGAGGAAAACAATGTCCCTTTTGTTTTAAACTTAACTTTTATAAACTGCAGTGTTTCAGAATGGTCTACTAGAAACTGTAGTAATAGTTCTGGAAGGGAATTATTTAATTCTTCTCAATATAGTTTTGATTCTAGTTCAGGAGTGTTAAATATAAGTTTTATCCCTCAGAAAAATGATGTTGGTATTTATACAATTAATTTTAGTGTAATGGATAACAGTAGTTTAGGAAATAAAACTACTAGTCAGACCGTTAACTTTAGTGTTTTGAATACAAATTCTGCTCCTTATTTTAGATATGTTTGTGATAATGAAAGAAATACAACTGAAGATTCTGAATTTAGTTGTTGGATTAATGCAACAGATAATGATGAAGTTAATAATCTAACCCTAAGTGTTAATTATTCTTGGTTTACTTTTTATAATAATTCAAATCATCTTGCTACATTGACCCTAGGATGCAATAGTTCTACTAATTATAATGTCTCTGCACTTGTTAATTTTACTCCAACAGATGTGCATGTAGGGAACTGGTCTATTAATATAAGTATTATAGATATTGGAGAAGGTTTTTATTCTCCAAAAAGAAATTCAAGTATTTTTTGGTTTTTTATCAATAATACTGAAGATGTGGTGGATTTAGATTTAATTAATAACTATACTCTTTATGAGGACTTTGTTTTTTATGTAAATGCAACAGATAATGATTTGTTGGTTCCAGATAAATCTGTAAAAAATGAAGTTTTAACTTTTAAATCAAATACTAGTTGGGTAGGCATTTCTAGTTATTTAACTCCTTCTGGGAGTAATTATACGACTGCAAGAATACAAATTAATTATACTGATGCTTTATCTATTGGTGCAGGAAATTATACAGTTAAAGTAAATGTTACAGATAGTGCTGGTAATTATGCAGAAAGAGAATTTGTGATTAGTGTTCTTGGGGATAATGCTGTTGTTTGGAATCCTTCTATGGAAAATTCCTTTTTAATTTATGAAAATAATTTAACTTATTTTAATTTTACTCAAAATGTAAGTGATAGTGATGGAGATAGTATTAATTTCTCTTTTACAAATGATAGTGAGTTTTCAAGTTTTAGACTAGATTTAACAATAGGGATAATTAATTTTACTCCTTTGGATATAGATGTTGGATATCATAACATTACTATTAATGCAAGTGACGGAAAATTAAATAGCTTAAAATCTTTTAATTTTACTATACTTAATATTAATGATTCTCTAAGAATAGATCCTCTTAATTCAACTGGAAGCGGGGTTATTAATGCAAGTGTAGATGTTAAGTCAAATATTATTGCAACTGAAGATAATTATACTACTATTATCCTTTGGGTTTATGATGATGATATTAAAATTCCTTTAGAACAAAAAGGTTTTTACAACGAAAGTTTTAGTGTTAATGTAACTATTCAGGGGGCAAATACTAATCTGTTTAGTTTTTTTAAATCTTCTAGTTATCCAACTGCTCTTTTCCCAAATCGTACAGAATACCTTGCGGTTTTCACTCCTAATAAAAGTGATATCGGAGTTTACAATATTACTATTAATGTAAGTGATGCAAATGGTTTTTCTTCTGCAGGATTAGGATTTAATATGACTATTAATGAAAAACAACATGCTCCGATTCTTGCAAGTTTAGTTAACCAGACTCTAGCCATTAATCATAGTTTGTATTATGAACTTCTTGCAATTGATGCAGAAGATGGAAGTAATTCAGGAGGCAATCTTACATTTAAGTATGATATTCTCTCTGGAATTAATTTTTTGAATGAAAGTAATTTTAATACTACGACTGGTGTGATAAACCTTACATTTAATTCTTCTCAAGGCGGTAAATATCATATAAATATAACTGTTAATGACTCTTCTGGAGCTATTGATTTTGATAGTTTTTGGATTTATGTTTACGACCTTCCAAATATTACCTTTCCATTATCAACTCAGGTTTTTAATTTAGCTGAAAATATCACTACAAATTTAACCTTTCAAGCAAATCATACTCTTGGAGATAATTTAACCTTTAATTTTTATATTCAAGATTTAAATTATAATAATACTCTAAAATACAATTTAAGTTATTATGGGAATACTACTAATCTAACTTGGCAGTTTATTCCTAATTTTAGTGAAGAAACTCATGGAGTAAGGAATCTAAGTTTAGTTGTTTTAAACCCAATTTATCCTGAATTAAATATTTCAAGAACATTTAATATAACTATTAATCATACTAATGCTCCTGTTAGTTTTTTAAATCATCTTGGTGACTCTCAGGCAGATTATAATAATGTTATTACAATAAATCTTAGTAATTATTTCTCAGATGTAGATACTTTGGATAGTTATTATAATCAAACAATTAATTTTAGTGTTTCTAGTAATACTACTCCAAGTTATATAACTAAGAGTTTTTCAAACTGGACATTAACTCTTTCTTCATTAATTGCTGTGACAGAATTATTAAATATAACTGGAATTGATTCAAATTTATCTAATGCAACAAGTAATACTTTTGAGGTTAGATTTACAACTCCAACTCCTACTGTGGTTTCAAGTCCTTCAAGTGGGGGCGGTGGTGGAGGTAGTACAACTCTTGTTTCGTTTAAAATAATTGCTCCTGGAGCTGTTTCTGCTTATAGTTATGAGAAAGTAATAATTCCTTTGACTCTTGAAAATAGAGGGAGTGGAAGTTTTGATAAGATTATTTTAACTAGCAATGCTTTTAAGGATGGAAATATTGAGAATAAAATTAGCACTTCTTTAGACAGAACTTATGTAAATTCCCTTAAGTCAGGCGCTGTTGAAAATCTTACCTTGACTTTATTTTTTGATACAAATAATACAGGAAAATATGAAATTTTAATTAATGCTAGTGCACAATCTCCAAGATACACTGATTGGGCTAAAATTTATATAGATTTACAAACAACAAATAGTTCTGGGTTAAGGGAGATTTTATTATTTACTGAGGAGTTTATTGCTGAAAATCCTGAATGTATTGAATTAACTGAGCTTTTAAATGAAGCAAAAAAATCTTTTGAAGCAGGAGATTTTGATAATGCTAGACAAAAAGCAGATGAAGCAATTAATGCATGCAGAGAGTCTATATCTCAGCCAGGACTTGCAAGTCTAAAATTAATTTCTTCTTTTAGTTTTGGTGAATATATAGTAATTCTTAGTATGGGTGCTATGGTCTTAGGGATAATTTATCATGCTATTAGAAGAAGAAGATTTAGAAAGAGCATTAATTTTTATTATTCTGAAAGTCAAGAATAGTTCATGAAAGAAGTAATTTTTGTAGAACAAGAAAAAATTTTAATTAGTTGTTCTACATCAAATAACATTTATAAACCCCTTTTTCTTATATTCCTTATTGAAAAAAGGTAATATTATTGTTTCTTTTAATGCCTATTTCAATAATACAACATTAAAGAGGATAATGGTTTATAAAAAATATTTTGAAAAAGGGGGAAAGAAGTCTGGACCTTATTATTATGAGAGTTATAGAGACGGTAAACATATTAGAAAGATATATATTGGTGGTGAGAAAGAATATAAAAAGTGGCTGGCTAAAAAACATCCTATTAAAATTGTAGAACAACCCAATAAAAGAATTAATCTTGGAGGAGTATTATTTTTATTATCTTTGATAATTTTGGTTTTTATTTTAGGATGGAATTTTGGAAGTTTTACAAAAATTCTTCCTTTTAGTTATACCGGGTTTATAGTTTCTGAGGATATTTCTTTGGCTGAACAAAACACTTTGCTTTATGGAAATTATGAATCTGAAGTTGTTGTAGAACAATTTGATAATGGGGTGGTTGATTTAGAAATTAAAGAACCCCCTAAATTTGAAGGAGATATTGTTTCTAAAAATAAAAATAAAAGAATGGAATTTAATACCCCTGAAGGGAATATAAGACTATATTTTGATTTGATGAATTATTCTGAATTTGTTGATGAAATAAATGAATTAGTTAAAGAAGACAAAAGAGAAACTGAATCTGGAGAAAAGATTTATGTTGATTTAAATGTTTCTGGAGAACAGATAGGGGATAAATCTCAAGCTGAAGAGAATGCTGGTGAAAATATTTCTGAAATAGTTTCTAATGAGACTAGTGAAATTGTAGAACAAGATAATGAAACAATTATCGAAGAAAATGAGACTAGTGAAATTATAGGAGAAGATAATGAAACAATTATTGAGGAGATTGTTGAAGAACCTGTTATTGAGGAGAATGTTAGTGAAGAGATTGTTGAAGAACCAACAACAGAACTAACCGAAGAATCTGTGCTTGAAGAAACTTCTCTTGAAGAATCTGTTATTGAAGAAACTTCTTCTGAATCAACTGATGAAGCTCTTATTACTGGTAATGTTATTTCAGAGGAGATATTTTCTCTAACTGCAGAGGAGGAGCTTAGATTAGAAGAAATTAAAGATAAGGTTGATAAATTAGATAATAAAGAAATAAAAGCACTTGAAGAAAAGTCAAATATTGCTGTAGAGGATTTTGAAGTTGATGTTGCAAGTTCTGAAGAAGATAATTATAAATGGGGATATAAAGTAAAATTAAATAATTTAAATTTCATGGCTAAGATTGATGTTACTTCTGATAAAGAGATTTCAATTTATAATGAAGATACTTTGAGAATTGGGAATCAGTTATTGAGTTTTAACGATTTAGTTAAAGCAGGATATACAGTGAGAATAGAAAAACCTGCTCTTGAAATTGTTAATGAAGATGTTTTAGATGTTCTTGGCGACCTTTCTAATGAAGAGGTTATTGAAGAAAATGAAACTAAGGAAATAACAGGTATAACTGGGAATGTGATTTCTAGATTTAATCAGATAACTGGAAGAGCTATTGATATTGAGTCACCAGAAATTAAAGATGTTGAATATGCAAACAAAATTACTATTTATTTTGAAAAAGATTTTACAGATAATTATGAAGGAATTAAGGTTGGCGATATTATTAATCTAGACCCTACTTTAACTTATATTTATGCTTCAAAAGCAGAACATTTAGATTCTGATGGGAATTTTGTTTCTGATGTTTATGACAATATTAAAGAACAAGATGAAACTTGGTCAGAGATAATAGGGAATAATGAATTTGTGAGAGTTACATTTGAAAGGAATTTAACAAATCAAAAAGACATAACTGTTTATGCAAGAAGTTCTGGAAGTGAAGTATCTCAAATTGAAGTTTATGCAAAAAATTCAAATGATTTGATTACTACTTTTGATAGTATTTCTTCTGAAGATTGGTATAAAGTTTATTTAACTAACTTAGCTGAAGGAGAAAGTTATGATGTTTTTGATTTAAAGGTTATTGGAAGCATTGAGTTTGATTATATAGTTGACCCTCAAGAAACAATTACTGGCTGTACTATATTAAATCAGTCAGATACTGTTTATGTTTTGCAGAATAACATAGGTGCTACCGGATCTTCTGGATGTCTTAATGTTCAAGCAAATAATATTACTATTGATTTAAATGGTTATACTATGACTGGAGGAGGAACAGATTTGGGTGCAGGAATTTATGTTAGCGGATATAATTATACTACTATAAGGAATGGTAAAATTAATTATTATGAACAGGGAATTTATTTTTATTCTTCTAATGATAACTATATTTCAAATGTGACTTTTTCACATAGTTCTGAAGGGTGGGGGAATTATCAAGGTATTGTTTTATCAGATAGCTCAAATAATATTATTAATGATATAAACATAACAGAATCTGATGACAATGCTATCCAATTGTTCGGGGGTTCAAATAATTCTTTTACAAATGTAACTATTGGGTATGATGAGATCTTATTTGGATATGGAATTTCATTTTCTTCAAGTTCAAACAATGTTTTTTCTAATGTTAATTTAAAATCTACTGAAACTGGATTTTGGTTTGCGCAGAGTTCTAACAATAATAAAGTTATTAATAGTAATATAAGCTGTATTGCTAATAGTGATGTTACAGTTAAAACAAATTCTTTAAATAATTCTTTAGTTAATACTACTTATATTTCTGAGAGTCTTGAGCCTAGTTCTCAGTTAATCAGAAAATGGTATTATACTGCTTATGTAAATGATACAAATGGAAATGATGTTGTTGATGCAAACATCACTGCATATAATTCAACAGGTGCTTATCAGTTTAATTTAACTACTGGAGAAGACGGATTGACAACTTCAACAGCAGAGATAGTTGATTATGTGAATAATGGTGGAACAAAAACATATTATTCTCCTTATAATATATTTGCTTTGAGTTCAGGTTATTCTACCCTTAATCAATCTTGGAATGTAACTGCTAAGAATAATACTAGACAGGATTTTACATTGAGCTTGACTACTAATTTAACTTCATGTGGAATATTAAGTTCTGCAAATACAGTTTATACTTTGGCTCAGAATATTACAGCTACTGGAACTTGTTTTAATATAACTGCCGAGAATATTACTCTGGATTTGAATTATTATACTATACTTGGAGATATAAGTTCAGTATCTAAGGGAGTTGTGTCTTATAAAAATTATACTGTTATTAAAAATGGGTTTATTCAAAATTTTACTACTGGAGTTCATTTATATGGCGGTTTTGCTAATTTAACAAATATTTCTATTGATGCGCATGTGCGAAAAAGTGAAGAAGCTGTGTTTGGATATTATCCTTTTTGGGATGGAAGTGTAAGTTTTATGGGAGTTTATTTAGATTCTTTTGGTAATCTTAATCAACTAGATAATTTAAAAATTAATTTATCCAAAGACGATTCTAATAATGTTGATTTTATGGGGGTTTATATTTTATCTGATAACAATAATCTACAAAACTTACAGATTATTACTGGTTCTGGTAGTGAATCAATTTCTCGAGCAATATTAATTGCTTCAGATAATAATCTTATTAAGAATAGTGTATTGGACTCTGTTAGCGAGGATGTATTTATAGTAGGAAATGCGAATATTTATAATAATACCTTATTAAATACGAGTTATGATACTGAAACTGTTCAAGAACAGGCAGGATTAATCAGAAAATGGTATTACACTGCTTATGTTAATGATACAAATGGAAATGATGTTGTTGATGCAAATATAACTGCATATAATCAAACAGGTGCTTATAATTTTAATTTAACAACTGGAAGTGATGGGCTTACAACATCTTCAGCT
>JBAYNB010000018.1:0-16288 GCA_041679005.1 Candidatus Pacearchaeota archaeon | reverse complement strand
TCTTTTCATTGTTTATTGTTTGTTATCCATTGTTTAATTGAAAATAATCATTAGCTTTTGACTGAATTAATTCATATATTAAAATAATCTAATAAACACTATATTTAAAGTTTTCTCAATATATACACTAGTGAAGATATATCAAAGTATACAGTATAGCCAATATTAAAGATATATCTCAATAAGAGGTATATTCAAAAGACAAAAAATAAGGACAAAGGATAAAATTATTCAAAGATTAATTATTCTAATTAAATTTTTCAGGAGGTTAAAATGGAACCAGCTACATACATAACACCATCTGCAAGATATTATCTTTTAGAAGATTTAGATTTTTGCATTGATGAAAGAACAAATATTTCAAATATACTAGGGACTGGCCTTGCAAAAAAGTTGATAATAGAAAGTTACAGAGAACTAAAAAGAATAAAGGAAAATTACAAAACAAATTAAATATTTTTGTGTCCGGACATAAATCTAAACCTTTATAAATGTGATTTTTTATTATTTACTATGAAACGAAGCTCAAGACGTTGGAAAAAGAAAAATCAAATGAGATGGAAATGGCAAAGAAAAAGACTTAGACGTGTCAAGAAAAAGAGAAAACAAAGAGCAAGTTAATCTTAATTTTCTATAGATATTACAAAACATAACAATCTTTATAAAACAATTTTCCGATATTTAACTACCTAAAAAAAGATGGAAACATTAAATAATTTAGCTATTTGGACTGAAAAATATAGGCCCCAAAAATTTGAAGAAGTTGTAGGTCAGGATGATATTATTAAAAAAGTCCAAAGTTTAACAAAGTCCCTTAATATCCCTCATTTATTGTTTGCTGGACCTGCAGGAACAGGCAAATCAACTCTTGCATTAATTGTTGTAAAAGAATTGTTCGGGGTTCATTGGAAAGAAAATTATCTTGAATTAAATGCTTCTGATGAAAGAGGAATTGATGTTGTAAGACAAAAAGTAAAAGATTTTGCTAGAACAAAAGCCATTGGAAATGTCCCATTTAAAGTTATTTTCTTAGATGAAGCAGATGCTCTTACAAAAGAAGCACAACAAGCATTAAGAAGGACTATGGAGAATTATACCTCTACTTGTAGATTTATAATGTCTTGTAATTATTCCTCAAAGATAATTGACCCAATACAATCAAGATGTGCAGTTTTTAGATTCAAATTATTGGAAAAAAAAGATATTGAAAAGAGAATAAGAATAATAGCAGATGGGGAAGAACTTCAATTAACTGAAGAAACAATGGAAGCATTGTATGAATCAAGCGAAGGAGACTGTAGAAGGGTCATAAATCTTCTTCAGGCATGTGCTTCAATCTCTCCTTCAATAACCTCAGAACTAGTAAACACACTAATTTCAAGTGCAAAACCTGCAGACATTAAAATAGTTTTAGAATATGCCTTATCTGGAGATTTTATTAAAGCAAAAGAAAAATTACTAGATATAATGTTAAGAGAATCAATTTCAGGAACAGATATTATCAAGTCTATTCAAAAAGAGGTCTGGAATTTACAGATAGACAACGAATTAAAAGTTAGATTAACAGAGAAAACAGGTGAAATTGAATTTAGATTGGTTGAAGGAAGCGACGAATTCATTCAATTAGAAGCTCTTTTAGCAAGTTTTGTCCTTGCTGGAAAGGGTGTTATAAATTAATTTTAAAATGGGAATACAAGTAGAATTTAATCCAGATTTAGCATTAAGAAAGTTTGGAACAAAAGGAAGATTAGAAGATGAGTGTTTACCTAGAGAGTTAACTCCATTGCATATACATAATTTTTTAAAAGAAGGACAAAGAAATTATTATTTACAAGGAGAAATTCCATTAGTTGAAACACAAGGAAATCAACAATTATCAAGACCTCTTGCAAGCATAGAGATTATAGAATACACCAATTTTTTAAAAGATAATAAACCCTACACAAAAGGTAGGTTTATGATTCATGAAGTCTATAATATAAATGATAAAACAATTCATTTTGAAGGAATGAACAAAATATAAAAATGCCTCCTGAAAAAACAATTCCATTTATTGAAAAATACAGAGCAAAAACCTTAGCAGACATAAAGGGCCAGGATGTAGCGATTCAAGAAGTTGTAAGTTTTTATAAAAGATTCCCAATGAAAAAAGCACTTGTTTTAACTGGTCCTGTTGGAACAGGAAAAACTTCAATGGTTCTTGCCCTTGCCAAAGAATATAATATGGAATTATTTGAATTAAATGCAAGCGACCTCAGAAACAGATTAAGTTTAGATGAAGTATTAAAACCCTCAACACAACAACAATCTTTATTCAAAAAAGGAAAATTAATTTTAATGGATGAAGCAGACGGAATAACTACTTCAGATAGAGGAGGGTTACCAGAACTTCTTGTTTTAATTGATAAAACATTTTTTCCAATAATAATTACTGCAAATGATATCTGGGATAGAAAGTTCAATCTTCTAAGGAAAAAATGCCAGATAGTAAGTCTAAAAGAAGTAAAACAAGAGATTATATTTGAGATTATAAATAATGTATTAATCCAAGAGAATAAAACAATAAAACCAGAAACAATTAATATTATTGCTCACAAATCAAGAGGAGATGTGAGAGCTGCTTTAAATGATTTGCAAACAATTATAACTCTTGGGGAAGAAGCATATGTTTCAGAACAATCAGAAAGAGAAAAACAAGATTCTATTTTCAATGCATTAAAAAAAGTATTCCAAAATGCTACAGAAACAGAAATAATTAATGTCTATGATAACACGAATATGGAATTAAATGAAATTGCACTATGGGTTGAAGAAAACATTCCATCAGAATATTCTGGTCAAGCACTTTTAAAAGCTCAAGAATGTTTAAGCAAATCAGATATATTTAAAGGAAGAATTTATAGACAACAACACTGGAGATTCTTGGTTTATCAGAATTTCTTTTTATCAGCAGGAATATCCTCAGCAACAAAATTAAAATATGATAAATTTACCGGATATAAAAGACCTACAAGAGTTTTAAAAATTTGGCTTGCAAACCAAAAAAATATGAAAAAAAAGTCTATAATAGCAAAATACTCTCAAAGATGTCATCTTTCTGTAAGAAAAGCAAATAAAGAAGGATTTCTTCTTCCTTTTATACTAAATCAGCAAGCTCAAGAAAAACTTGATTTAAGTGAAGCAGAACAAGAATATCTTTCAGAAAAAAAAGGTGCTGTGATTATTGCAAATAATTTGAATAGGTTTAAAAACTAATTAATTCTATAAAAACATAAAAATAAGAGGCGATTATTAAATAAAGAAAAATAATCAGAATGCGTATAAGTGTTATTAAAAAAATAGAAAAAAATCTAAAATCTAAAAATAATTCTGGGGAACTAGAAATATTTGTTAATGAATCTCAAAATCCAACAGAAAAAGTAATTGCAACAATGGTATTACATGGAGAAGTTTCTCCAACCAGTATAGAATACTTAAATGAACTTGCAGAAACAGCCAAACAACTAGCTTATAATAATGTTGAAAGAGTTAAGTTTGATCAAGAAGGCAATAAAGGATATAAACTAACCCTTAAATTTTCACCAAACGGTTCAACCAAAGAAATATTAGATTTATTAAAAGAAAGATTAACTGATTTAGAAAAATTTAGTATTTTCATGGATTCTATGAAACAACTGTCTGATATAAATAATTTAGACTCTTATTTAGGGAACTGGGTATGTAATAATCTCTCTTTAAGAGGAGAGGTAGCAAGAGATGTAAAAACTGTTTATTCAGTATTAGAAAAAGAGATTGGAGTAACTCCTCAAGACGTTTATTCAGGAGGCAAAACACAAGATATATCTAAATCAAGAGCAATAATAAGCAGGATATTAACTGAAAAATATAAAGAAAAATTAAGCACAGTAGATATATCAAAGGTTTTAGGTAGAAAAAATCATGTAACAGCAATTATTGGGTGTCGTGCCTTTGAGAATAATTTAATCCAAACATATGACAATGGATATATTGAAAGAGCAGTTCAAAGAGGATTGAAAACCTATGCCCCTCCAAATAGCAAAAAATATAAGAATATTAAATAAAAATTATTCCTCACCTAGCTCTTCTTCAAAACTCTCTTCTTCAGGTATTTCTTCTTCAAATTCATTTTCTTCTAATTTAGCTTGTTTTTTAGTTTCAGTTTTAACATCCGCCTTAGCTCCACCTGAATTCAATAAAACTATTTTTCCGAATTTTCCTGCAGTTAACTGAAGCTCCCCTTGAAATTCATTAACATATCCATTTTCTATTTTGATTTCATCACCTTGTTTATATTTAGTAGATTCATCATTCCAAAGAGTTAATTTAATTGTCCCAGAATCATCTTTTAAAATTGCATTAGCCACTCTAAGTTCTTTACCAAATTTGTTAAAAACCCTAATATCACCAACCTCGGTAATAACTCCCTGAACATTAACATTTCCCTGACCTGATTTTAATTCATTTATTGACATCTTTTTATTTTTCTATCTATTTTTATCTAACAACTTGCAGAACTACTTGCACTACTTGTTGAAGCACCAAATCCTGCACTTGGTGAAGCAGAACTCAAAGTTTTTGAACATTCTTCAGGAGCAGTATTAAATGCTGAACATATTGTTTTTAAGTAACTAGCAGAGTCTCTTGATGATTGTGCATTTACTCCATTAATTAATAATGTTGGAGAACCACTAACTCCCTGTGCCTCAGAATTTGCTTCTTCTGTAGCATATAATGCATCTGCATCTGTTTTCATACAAGAATCTATTTTAGTCTTGTCAATTCCTAATTTAGTGTAAATCTTCTGTATCAATGGGGCAACACAAGTTGCATCTCCACCACAACTTCCAACCTCACTATCTAATGCTAAAGCAAGAGTATATTCTAAATATTTATCAGGGTATAATTTATTTATACATAATTGTCTTTTAGCTTCAATTGCCTCATATTCTCCATGCATTGCTCCAATTTGTCTTATCTTAAAGTCTATTTTATCTCCTAATAACTGAGCAACAGGTATAATTCCTTTTTCAGCCTGTGTCCCATATGGGCAGTATGTAAATACATATAATTCAACAACAGGTTTATCAGACTTAGGAACCTCTGCTGTTTCGGTTTCAGTTTCAGAATTAGTAAGTGTATCATCAGTTAAAGAAATAAGACCATATCCAGTTGAAATATATTTTCCATCTTTAGTAAAATAAATAGGGAATTCATTATCATTAATAGCAACATTAACAACATAAAGTCCACTTTCTTCAATTATAGAAACCAATTCAGCAGTTGATTGTCCTTGTAATAATTGGGTGTTAATAAATTCAAGGGCCTGAGTTTCCATATCGTTTTGACTTATTACATTTCCAGTAATCCCCCCACTAAAAACCATAATTAATAATATTAAAGCAATTATTCCTATAATAATAGTACTAATCATCCAAGGATTTTGTTTAATCTGATTTTGTACACTAGAAAGATTTAATTTTTTATCAGGATTGTTATCAATCCTAATATTAGTTTTTTCTGAGTTTCCTTGTTCCATTTATTTGATAAAGAAAATCCCTTTAAAAACATTGTGGTTCTTAAGTCCACTTTAAAAAGAAAAATAAAAAATTATCAAAAAATATAAGAAACTTAACTAAGAATATATAAATAACCAGAACATATTAATTAATAAATCTAAGATAATTAAGATTTAAATATAAAAGAGGTTAAACAAGAATAAAAATGCCTTATGATATTATAATAGGGAGAAATAAAGAAGATAAAAAAAAGTTTGGAGATAAAGGATTGATTTATCTGGGTAAAGGATATGTTCAAATGAAAAACTATATCTCTTTGTCCAATAAAATCTGGTTAGATGTTGCTAGAAGCCATGTAATATTAGTTGCAGGTAAAAGGGGATGTCTTCCTGGAGAGACAAATGTCTTCACAAATAATGGATATAAACCAATAAAAGAGTTTGATGCTAAAGAAGATAAAATTTTGTCTTTTAATAAAGAGAAAAAAGAATTTGAATGGGAAACTGCTGAACTGCTAAAATACAATATCTCAAAAGAAAATTTACTAGAAATAGAATTAGAAGATGGAAGAAAGTTACAATTAACAAAAGAACATCCATTGTTAATGAATTATGGAAAATATTTATTTTGGAGATTAGCTCAAGAATTAAAAATTAAAGATAAAATAATTCTCACATTAAAATTACCAGAAATAACAAAAGATAATGAAACTTTAAGAATAGCAAGAAGTTTAGGATTTGTTCTTTCAGATGGTACAATAAATAAAAGGAAGGGAAGATGGAAAGATGGAAGAGGAAAATGGTATGATGGAATAAAGAGCAGATTAAGAATATTTTGTGATGATGAAAATGTTCTAAGACAAGCAAAAGAAGATCTAGAAAAAGAATTTGGCTTGCATGTAAAAGAGTATAAAAGAAATGACTGCAACTGTTCAGTTGTTCAATCACTTCATGCAAAGGTTATAGATAAAATAAACAATCTAGGGGTCCCTTTAGGAAATAAATCTGCAATAATAAGAGTACCAAAAATAGTATGGAAAAGTTCAAATGAATTTAAAGCTAACTTTATTTCTGCTTTATTTTCTTGTGATGGTTACATAAATAAAACTGGAAGATATATAGACTATTCAAGCAAATCAAAAAAATTCCTAGAAGATTTACAAATCTTATTAACACATTTTAATATAGAATCAGTAATAAGAGTAAAGAATGCGAAATGTAAAGGTAAAGTATATCTAAATCATAGATTATTTATAACTGATAATTCTTCAGTTGAAAATTTTAAGAAAATTGGATTTATCAGCAAGTTTAAACAACAGAGATTGGATAAACATAAATTTAATAAAACAAAAAGAAGAAAAACATTGTATATTTCAGATAATCTTGTTTGTACAAAGATAAAAAATATAAAAGAAATAGAAGGAATAAATGAAGTTTATGATTTATCTGTTAATAAAAACCATTCATTTATAGCAAATGGAATTATAAGCCATAACAGTGGAAAGTCCTATAGTCTCGGAGTTATTTGTGAAGAGCTTTCAGATCTTCCAGAAGAAGTAAGGAAAAATATTGCTCCACTAATTTTCGATACTATGGGAATTTTTTGGACTATGAAATACAAAAATGAAAAAGATTCTGACCTGCTTGAAGAATGGGAATTAAAACCAAAAAATCTTCCTGTAAATGTCTGGGTTCCTACAGGATACTTCAACGAATATGAAAAAAGAGGGATTCCTGTAGACAAAAAATTCGCCCTTGCAGCATCAGAACTAGATATAGAAGATTGGTTATCTATTTTTGAATTAAAAATGACAGAACCAGTTTCTATTTTAGTACAAAATACAATCTCAAACTTAAAAAACACTTCCCTAACTTTTGATATTGAAGAAATAATAGAATTAATGAAAAAAGATACAAGGGCAGAAGAAGAAACAAAAAAAGCAGCAACAGCATTATTTGAAGCAGCAGATTCTTGGAAAGTCTTTGCTAAAAAAAATGAACCTGCAACAAAAATAAATGATTTAATCTGTGCAGGTAAAACTTCAGTTTTAGACCTTTCAATCTATTCATCAACTCTTGCATTTAATGTTCGTGCATTAATTATTGGGCTAATTTCAAAGAAATTATTCAATCAAAGAACACTAGCTAGAAAAAAAGAAGAAATAGAATCAATTAGACATGGACTTGATTCTTCTTATGAAGAAGAAAAAGAAATGCCTTTAGTCTGGTTATTTTTAGATGAAGCACATGAATTTTTACCAATGAATGAAAAAACTCCTGCAACAAATGCACTAATACAATTATTAAGAGAAGGAAGACAACCAGGAATTTCAATGGTATTAGCAACACAACAACCAGGAGTAATTCACAGAGATGTTATGACTCAGTCAGATATTGTTTTATCTCACAGACTAACAAATAAAAAAGATATTGAAGCTCTAAATGAAATAATGCAATCTTATTTTTTAGAAACTGTTAATAAATCGATGAAAAATTTGCCTGATTTAAGAGGTTCTGCACTTTTATTAGACGATAATTCAGAAAGATTATACCCGATAAGAATTCGTCCAAGATTTACCTGGCATGGTGGAGAAGCACCAAAAGCAGTTTCTGAAAATGAAAAGGAATAAAATCAAAAGATAAAGTAATTAATACCCTAAATTCAGGTCGTAAGAAAACCAAGGTTTTCTTAACAAGTCATCTTTCCTTAAATTAACCTGAATTTCTTTTTATCTTCAATAGCTCATATTTAGTAGCTAAGTTAATCATCTTTAAAGCTTAAGAATGAAACTTCAAGCTAAAAAAGTTTAAGCATTACTGATAAGAGAAAACAACTTGAGTTAGCGAGTGCTTCTCAAGCTTAAGTATAAAATTTCATATTCTATAATCTATCTATCTTTTTAGTTCAATTTATATTCTATGGGAGAAATGCATTTGACATTCCCGCTTAAAACAAGTTTTTTATTTTGCATACATATGGCTTCAAATTTATAAAAAAATCCTTTTCCTTCAGGTAAAACTCTCGGAGCCTTAGGCATTCTTAGAATAGTTTCAAAAATTCCTAGTTGAGGAGGATTGTAAAAATCAAAATCTATCTCTCTATAAGCTCCTTCAGGTCTCCCAGTTCTTCTAGAAGACAATTCTAAAAGCGTTGCAGGAGTAAATGCTCCAACATGCATCATTAATACTTCATCTATCTTTTTCTTACCTAAAATATTATAGCAGCGGGCTCTTTCTCCCTCTTTAATTTCCATACTAGTTCTATGAACAATATCTCCTGCAGATAAAAATTCAATAATTTTTTGAGGATCTTCTTGATTAGGTTTATATCCAAAACCAATTCTAGAAGAAATATATTTTTCCTGATTTTTTAAATCAGTTGCAGAAACATTCAAAGAGATGTCTACTTCATCAACAGTTGCAGATTCTAAATCCCAAACAGCCCTAGCCTTTCTAAACCTAGGAAAAATAGGAGTCTCAAATTTAATCCTATGATTATTATAAAATAATTCTTTTCCTGTAAATTCTTTTAAAACTTCTAAAATCTTAAGAGCATATTGTTCTTCAAAAGCACTTATCAAAGTCCCATGTATAGGGATTTTCTTAAACCCAGCTTCAGCAGCATATTCAGGAAAAACATGGATCCTATTAAAATCATGAACAAGAAAAGCCCAATCAACAAAATAATGTTTAAGAACAGAAATTTGTTCTTTATCCGTAGAATGAATCATTGCTTCTTCAAATTTTTTCTGGTTTTCAAGAGGTATGCCTAAATCACCACCTAATTTAGAAATAACTTTATTTTCCTCTCCAATCATAACAAATAAAATTAAACCTCCTTTAAAAATAAATCGGTTCTAATATGATTAATTCAAAACCTTAATTTCAATTCTCCACCTGTATTTATACGGTGCAATATCTCCTGCCTTCAGAACTTTTAAAATCTTAATTTTTCTTTTGTTTTCTTTTGCTTCCTGATTCAGTTTTTCAATCACTTTGTCTTTTTCATCAATGTTGCAAAAACCATAATAAAAAATCCTTGTTGATTTTTTGCTTACACTCAACCCTTGTTTAAAAAAAGTTTCTTTAAGGTTAGGGCGAGCCATAACAACAACATCAAATTTACCAAGACTAGAATTCACTTTCCGCTTAACATCTCCCTGAATTATCTCAATCTTCTCTTCAGAGATTTTGTTTAGTTTAAGATTTTCTTTAAAATACTTACAACAATCTTTTCCTAATTCAACTCCGACAATTTTTTTAGGCTTTGCAATTTTATTAATTACAATAGGATAAACTCCAACTCCTGCAAACATAACTAAGACAGAATCATTTTTTTTAATCTTAGAGGCAATTTCTTTTCTCTCTCCAGAAAGTCTAGAAGAAAAATAACAAGTTTGAACATTAAATTTAAACAAACAATTATTCTCCTTACTCATAGCAACCAAATTTTTTTCTCCTGCAATATGATTAATATTTATAGTTCTTAATCTACCATGAACATTTCCTATTTTTTCTAAAACAGTTTTAATATGAGTATTCTCCAGAATTTTTTCTGCTTCAATTAATTTTTCCTGTTCGGTTTTCTTTCTACCATTCTCTTCGCTCTTAATTATTGCAATATTTCCTAAAACATCATATGAAGTCATTTTATTTTCAACTCTTTTTTATTCTAATTAAAAATTTAGCAGGTTTATTAAGATTGTTAAATCAACAATATTTATAAATAATACTAAACTAAACATATCAATATGAAAAGAGGAAAATTAAAGGAAGATACATCTAAGAAACCTTGGTTTCTTGGATTAATAATAGCACTTGCGATTATTCCCCTAATTTCTGCATACAGCTGGGGAAGCTGGGGATATTATAGTTCTCCATTAGATTATTTAGACAATGAGTGGGTAATATTTGGAATATACTTCTTAATTTTTTTCACAATAGTTTTCTTCACAGTTAATAAAGCATTTCAAAATCCTGCTGTTGCAGGAGTAATTGCATTAGGTTTTGCATTATTAATCTCTTTAGTTATGGCACAAAAAGGTCTGCTTTATGGTTATCTAGGAGAACAAATCGGTTCATGGATTTTAATTATTACAATACTAATTGGACTTGGTTTTTTATTAAGATTTGTATATGAAAGCTTTGGGAAAATAGGGGCAATAGTTACACTAATTGGGTTATGGATTGCTATTAGAAGTATTGACCCTTATGAATTCCTGCCCTATGAATTATTAACAGACACTTTCATCAACATTTATGGATTTTTTGCATCTGTATTCGGAGGGATAGTATTAATTGCAATAGCCCTGATAATCTTAAATATAACAGACACAAAAACTATTGGAGAAAGATTAATAAGCTCTCTAGGCAAGAGAGGTCGTTAATAATTTTAAATTTATTGATTACAAAAGACAATTTAATTCACAAACAAGAAAATTCAAAAAAAATAGATTTATAAATACCATTAACATTATAAAAGAATAAAAGAGGCAAAATGGAAATAAAAAATAAATTTGTTGGATTGATTTTAATAATAATAGGAGTTTTACCATTTTTATTAAAAATCTCCAGTATATCCACCGCTCTAGCAAAATATACTTTCTTATCTTATATAATGCCTGGAGAGGTAGTTTATCAAATAATAATTATCGCATTAGGTGCCTGGTTAATCTGGACAATAAAACCAAGAGTTCGAGAAAGGTAATTCTGACATTAATTATTTTTTAAATAAGCTTAATAATAATCAAAAATAAGAATATTTATAAATACTAAAGAGCTGATATGAAAATGAAAAAAGGGATAAATAAGAAAGTATTAATTTTACCAATCTTTATTTTAACATTACTAGCTATTAATTTAACATTAGTTCTAGCAGGACCAATAAGTAGTACTGGAGATTTTATAGATTCTACATTTTATAAAACAATAGAAGAATGGGTTGTTCCTTCAGGAATGGAAGGAGCATCTGGAATGATTGTAGGAATAATAACTCTTTTAATACTTTTTGCAATAATGTATGATATAATTATGTTAGTTGCTCCATTTAGTAGTACTGTAAATATAATAATAGCAATAGGGCTAGGAATCTTAATGATTTTATTCCAATGGAATCTAACAGTTTGTGCTTGGGTAATTTCAGTAGGAGCTTCAGTATTTGGATGGGCAGCAGGAGCTGCAGCACTCTTAACAATAGTCATGGCCATAGCAGCCTTATTTTTCATATTCTTCGGTGGAATAAAGGTTCAAGAATGGATAACTGGAGTTAGAGGAAGAAGAAGAATACTTGAGGCTGAGGACAGAGCATACAAAAGTGCTGCCTCAATAGTAAAAGGAACCAGAGTACTCAAAGAAGTAGGAAAACACAGTTAGATAATTTTGAAAACCTTCAATAATTTTAAAAACCAGTTATTCTTATAGTTCTTATGAAAAAGAGCATTGTATTTTTTTTATTTACATTATTAATCCTAAATATATTTTTAATCTCAATTAAAGCAGAACTACTTCCTTCTCTTCCAACAACAGGAACAGGAGACTCTGCACTTCCTTCAGAACTTGAAAAAATTCAACAGATAAGTGAAAATCTAACAGATGAAGAAAAAAGAAGTCAGTATTTAAATCAAGAATGGGGAGAGATTCTTAAAAAAAATGAATTTTTCGGTCCTATTCTTGAAAAATATAAAAAAGTCTCTCCATACACAGACCCTGTTTTTAAATATACAATTGGAATAGAACCTACGTTAAGTTGGTTGTTTATTCTAACACTAACCCTTTGGATTGCTTTTTTGATTTATACCTTTAGAATATTTGAATTAGTAACTCCTTTTTCCAGTACTGTTCAGTATTTAATCTCTATAGGTGTGGTTGTAATAGTCTCGATAACAGGGGCAATTAAAATATTAGCACAAAAAATTATTGATTTATTAAGTCTATTAAATGTCTGGTGGATACAATTAATAGGAATAGCTGCATTTATCATTGCACTAATAATTGCTGCTATATTCTCCAAGAATATAAAAGATATTGGAAAATCAATAGAAGAAAAAAAGAAGAAAAATGAAGAAGAAAGAAACAGAGAAAAATTAAAATCAGAAATAAAAATAGCAGGGATAATAAACAAGTCAACAGCAGATTAACTTTAATTTAAAACAATGTTTTTTGTTGTTTAGCTTTTTTCAGCTCATCAAGTTTTTCTAGCTGACTATTAATTCTTTCTTCACTGAATTCATAATTTATTAAAATATTTTTTATTTTTTCCTTATCTACTTTTGGGAACTCAATTATAACATCTTTAACTTTAGGGTTATCAATCTCCTGATAAATTTCCTGCCAATAAAAATTCATTTCATATTTTTTATACTTATCTTTTCCAATTGCATCAAATATTTTTTCTTTTGTTTTAAACTCCCTTACAAGTTGTAATGCTTTTTTAGGCCCAATACCCTTAACCCCTCCAGGATTATAATCTGTTCCAGTTAAAATACCTAAACAAATTAATTGTTCCTGATTAATTTCTAATTCCTTAAGAACTTCATTTAGTTCAATCATCTGAGGGAATATTTCTTTATATCCTGAAATTGTTTTTCTTTTTCTAGACATACTTAAATTCTGGATTAATAATGGTGCTTTGAACATAAGGCAGTCATAATCTTGTGATGCAACAGCATATCCTTTATTTTTTTTAACAAGATAACTTGCTTCTGCCTCTCCTTCACTAGGTGCTTGAATGACTGCAACACCCATTGCAATAAGTAATTCCTTACTCTCTCTTATTTTTTGCTCATCTAAATGAACCTCACTCTTTGCATATTTACCCATAGACTCAACATCTTCTTCAGCAACTGCTTTCTCATATTTTTCTCTAGCCAATCTTTTAGCTTCTAATCTTTTTTCTCTTGTTGCTCCTTTTAATTCAGGAGCCTCTCCATCAAAAACATAAACAAGTTTAACCCCTTCTGTAATTAATTTCAAATTTCTATAAAAAAGCCCAGACAAATGAGAGGTTATATTTCCTCGACTATCTTTAAGCGGAGTTCCATCAGGCTGTCTAATAGTAGTTAAGAACTGATATATAGCATTAAATGCATCCACAATAATTATTTTATCTTTTAAATCAGAAAATTGAATTTCTTTTTTAGTTATTATCTCACCTATTTGTAATCCCATGAAAATAACAATAAATAAGTATTAATAAAATTATCTTAATCCCCAAAAATCCATCAGAGTTTTGTGATAATTTTAATTTATTTATTATCTTGATTATATAATAATCCTGCATAAACATGTCTTAATTCAGGCATCTTCATTCTATGGACTCCAGAAGGGGTTTTCATTTTATGATTTCTACAATAATCCCTTATTGCTCTTTTAAACCCTCTAGAACTTGAAGGTACATAATGTTTTCTAAAATCAATTTTATTTATTTTAGTTTCAGTTTTCTCAGGAGAAGAATCTAATTTATGCTCTAAAACCGGCTTATAAGATTTATTTACATTTTCAAAAACTACATTTAATCTTAATAAATCTAATCCTTTTTCATATAAAACAGAATCATCAGGAGTTATTCCTCCTTGATTACATAGCCTAGCATAATCCACAGCATCTTGACGAGCAATAGCATCTACTCTTGCAACATCATTTTCATGAGCTAAATCCATCAAAGATTTTATCATTTTTAATAAATTATATAATCAAAACAAATATTTAAACCTTTGTATTATGTCACTACTAAATAATAACATAATAAAGACAAAGAAAGCTTATAACCTAACTTTTAAATAATCTCCTAAAGTATTTTAATCATGCAAACCACAATTGATTTTATTCCTATTGATTATGATTATTTTGATTATAACAGTAAGAATTATGCAAAGATAATAGGAAGGACAGATAAAGGGAAAAAAGCTTGTATTATTGACTATTTTGAGCCTTATTTTTGGGCAATATTTAAACCAAAAACAAACGAAAATAAAATAAAACAAATTCAAGAAAAAATAGAAAAAATTAGAGTAGACAAGGCAGGTAGACAATCAGAAGTAATTAAAACAGAGATACATAATAAAAAATTTTTAGGTGAAGATGTAACAGCAATAAAAATTTTTATCACCAATTATAAAGATGCTCATGCAATTGCAGATGAAATCACATTTAAAGAAATAGATAAAAGAAGAGGGTATGACTTAAATTATATTACTCAATATATTATTGAAAGAAAATTAAAACCATTGACCTGGCATAAAATTAACGGAGAAATACTAAATAATTCAGAAAAATTTGGAGGAATAGATAATTCTTTAGAGACAGATATTTGTATAGAGGTTAGTTCTATTGAAGAATTAAAAACTCAACCTCAATTCAATCCAAAAATCTTAGCCTATGATATTGAAACAGATGAATTAGAAATAGGAAAAGGAAAAATTCTAATGATAAGTCTAGTTGGAGAAAACTTCAAGAAAGTTCTTAGTTGGAAACATAAATCCAATCAATCTTATGTAGAGCATTACAAAGACGAGGCAGATATGTTAGAAGCATTTGTAAAAGCAGTAAAAAAATATGACCCAGATGTTTTAACAGGATATTTTTCAGATGGTTTTGATTTGCCTTATTTAAGAGCAAGAGCTGAAAAGAACAATATAAAATTAAGTTTGGGGATTGATAATTCACAGCCAAGTTTCTCAAGAGGAAATGTTTTAACAGGAAAAATAAAAGGAATTGTTCATATTGACTTATTAAGGTTTATTAAAAATGCTTACTCCCAATATTTACAATCAGAAACTCTTTCTCTAAATGAAGTTTCATCAGAATTATTAGGTGAAACAAAACTTGATTTTTCTCCTCTAGAATCTGCAAATTCAATTAAACCAGATTGGGAAAAATTCTTTGAATACAATCTTCAGGACTCTTTACTAACCTATAAACTAACAGAAAAATCCTGGTCTGATTTATTAGAAATAACAAAAATAGTAAATGAGCCACTATTTAATATCTCAAGAAACACAATGGCAGGAAATTTTGAAGATTTCATTATTCATAATTTAAATAGATTTAATGAGATTGTAGAAAGAAGACCTGCTTATGAAGAAATAGGAAAAAGAAGAACTATGCCTAAATATGAGGGGGCGTTTGTATTTCAACCAATACCTGGATTATATGAAAAAATCTGTTTTTTTGATTTTTCAAGTATGTATGCAAGTGTTATAGTAAGTTATAATCTTTCTTTATCTACTCTAACAAAACAAAAGAAAAATTCTTATGAGCCTATTGCAGATAATAAAAAAGTATATTTTTCAAAAACTCCTGAAGGATTTGTCCCCTCTTTATTAAGAGAAATAATAGACAAAAGAAGACAGTTTAAAGAAGAGTATAATAAAAACCCAAATCCAATATCTAAAGTAAGAAGCAATGCATTTAAATTAATTGCAAATGCAGCATATGGTTATCAGGGTTTTTTTGGAGCAAGATATTATTGCAGAGAAGCAGCAGCAGCAACAGCCTATTTTGCAAAACAAAACATAAAAAAAGCAATTGATGATTTTGAAAAAGCAGGATTTAAAGTAAACTATTCAGATACAGATTCTATTTCAATAGTTCTAGGAAACAAAACAGAAAAACAATCCCTAGAAACCCTAAAAGAAATAAACAAAAACCTTCCAGGAATAATGGAACTAGATTATGAGGGATTATTCAAGAGAGGAATCTGGGTTACAAAAAGAACAGGAGAATTTGGAGCAAAAAAGAAATATGCCCTAATAG
>JBAYNB010000017.1:0-16999 GCA_041679005.1 Candidatus Pacearchaeota archaeon | reverse complement strand
GCGGGTTATTTGATAAAGAACTTTCTAAAATACCTTATAAATAAACCTAATTTTATTTGTAATTATTAATTAGATTAGAATATTCTCTTTCCCATTCATCGATTATTTTATCTAAATAATGTTTCTTTATACTCTCCAATGTATTCTTTTGCATTTTTTTAAACAATTTCTTATTTGCGAGAATTTTTAAAATTGAATTAGCAAACCCATTTTTGTCCCCGTTTTGAACTAGATAACCATTATATCCATTTTTAATAAGATCTTTCATACCTCTTTCAGAAATTGTGACACATGGAAGTCCGTTCATTTGAGCTTCCAATATTGTCATAGGTTGATTTTCTGTAACCGAAGCAGTTACAAATAAATCACATGCTTTGAATATTGAGGATTTTACAAGAGTATTGTAATCTATTTTGCCTGTTAGGATGATATTATTTTTTAAGTTAAGGAGATCTATTTTTTGTTTAACTTCCTTCATTTGAGGACCATCTCCAATTACCAATAATTTTGTTTTAGGCATTTTGTTAATAACTTTTGAAAAACATTCCAATAAATAGAAAATATTCTTTTCATGGGCTATTCTACCTACAAAAAGTAGGAGATTGCCAGATTTATTATATTTTTTTCTTACTTCTTTATATTTAGAATTAATAAATTTCTTTGGGTCTATGCCATTTGAAATGACTTTTATATTTTCCTTAAATCCGTGAGATAATATCTCTTTTTTTGTGGTTTCGGCTGGACTTGTCACTAGATCACATGAATTATAAAACATTCTTGAATAAGCCCACATGATTTTTTGAATTGATTTAAAATTTAATTTCCCATGTTTAAGATATTGTTCATCAGCGAAAAATACATGAAAGGTTCCTATTAAAGGTATTTTTAAAGCCTTAGAAATTAAAATTGCTTGAAGACCTAAGGTCATGGGAGTTGTAAAATGTATTAAGTTTATCCCTTCTTTTTTTAAATATTTCATTAATTTTATGCTTAAAATATTAGTAATTCTTAAACCCGGATAAAACCTTGCAGAAATTGAGGGGACCCTAATGACTTTTATATTTTTATATTTAAACTCTTTTATTCTTTTTTGGGATTTTGGGGCAATTATGTAAATCTTATGTCCTCGGTCTGCTATCCCCTTAGCTAGATTAAGAGTTGCTGTAACAATCCCATCATATTTTGGAATAAAAGTATCAGTAAATATTGCTATTTTCATCTTATGTTTTATAAGAATAGTTAGTTTATAAATAATTCTTACTTTTTCTTAGAAAATCTGTTAAATATTTCATAACATCAATAGATTATGAATAATACTGCAAATACATCAATAGAAGTATGTCCTGAAAAAAATAATGCATTCTTAGCACCTAAAAAAAGAAAAAATGAAGGAGCACTAAAATTCAAAGCACTTATAGGGTATGCTTAAATGGGTCAATGAAATAAAAAAACAAGCAAGAACATTTCTAATCTAAATTTTAAGTCTTGCTCTAATGAAATTGCTAATCAGTTAATAAATAAGATAAGCTAGATAAAAAAATATTAACTAAATAACAAGTGTAAGCTTTAAATATTTACCTTTCCATAGATAAGCAACAGGGGTTAGTATGAAATTAGAAAAAGAATGGAAAAAAGAACTCTGGGAGAATAGATATTTAATATTTTTATCTCTAGTTTTTTTAATACTTGCAATCGTATTAGATTATGCTGCTGGAAAATATGTAACAAAAACAGATGGGGTTGTTGCTCCTGATTTAATATTAGATAGTATTCCTACAATAAACCTATCTTTTATCTATGTTTATGGGGCAGTATTTTTTATAGCATTATTATTTATATATCCCTTATTTTTTAGGGTTAAAGAATTACATGTAGTAATAAGTCAATTTAGCCTGCTTGTTATGGTTAGAGGAATTTTTATCTGTCTTACTCACTTAGAAGTGCCTACTGAAGCAGTAAAATTTTATATACCAAAAACTCTTTTTCTCTTAAATTTCACCAATGATTTATTTTTTTCAGGTCATACCGCCTTTCCTTTCTTAGGTTATCTTTTATTTAAAGGTGAAAAAATAAGATACTTTTTCTTAGCTATGTCTATGATTATGGGTGCAGTTGTTCTTTTAATGCATGTTCACTATACAATAGATGTTCTTAGTGCCTTTTTTATTACTTTTGGAACCTATAAATTTGGAGAAATATTCTTTAAAAAAATGGAAAACTATTTTAAAGGACATACAAATTAAGACTTCTAAATAAACTGCTTTAAAAACAAGCAACAGCAACCTTTTTAAATTCATTTTTTCAATACTCTTTATGGCAAAAGTAAGAATTAAGTTAAAAAGTATGAATATTGAACAATTAAATAAAATTTGTTCTGAAATAGCAGAAATAGCAAGCAAAGCAGGAACACCTATATCTGGACCAATTCCCTTACCTACTAAAAAACTTAAAATAACTACAAGAAAATCTCCTTGTGGTGATGGAACAGCTACTTTTGATAATTTTGAAATGAGAATTCATTCAAGAGTTATTGACCTTCCTGCTGATGATAGAGTTCTTCATGCAATTATGAGACTATATATTCCAAGAAACATCACAATCAAGATTGAGATGAAAGATTAAAGTATAAAGAGTTCTGATAAATTAAAATGCCATCAGTAAATATATACACTAGCCATGAAAGGATAACAGATTTAGAAAAAATTCTACCTGAACTTAGAAAATTTACTGCTCAAGAACTTTCTTGTAGAGATAGAAAATTAAGAAGTGATGGAATAAGTTTGCGAGTGTTGGTTCCTGAGATAGACTTACAAATCACAGATACAGAATTAGAAATAAAAGCTTATAGCTATCCTGAAAGAGTTAAAAAACAAGATGATATATGTTTATCAATAAAAAACTATGTTCAAAAAGAATGTCCAAATGCAGGTTCAGTATATGTTTGGTTGCAGTTAAGCGAATTAGGACATAGTGCTGAAGAGTAAAACCTAAAATAATTATTCCTCTTTCTTTTCCCTTATTCCAAACTCATTCCCATATTTCATTAATTTCTTAATTATCTCTTTATTCTCAGGGATTTCTTTTTTCTGTTCTACTAAAATATTTCTTGCTTTAATAAAAGCATCACATAATTTCAAATCCAAAGGACACTGAACCTCGCAAGCCTTGCACAAAGTACAAGAATAAACAATTTTCTCAAAAAAATCATTATCTAGCATAATCACCTGTCCTCTTGGAGAATATTGTTCTTCTCTTAAGATTCTTAATACAGGACACAAAGATTTGCATCTTCCGCATCTTATACATTTTTCAGTTATTTCTTTTATTTCTTGTTTTGCATTATCTGTTTCTATTGTCATTTTAAGTCTCCTAACAGATAATGATTTGCTTTTGGTTTACCTTTTCCTAGAAAAGGTATTTTTTGGGTCAAGCCTTTTGTTTCAAAAGGGTTGATATTATCTGTTTCTATTGTCATTTTAAGTCTCCTGAGTTTTCTATCATCATTTTATTTTTTCTCCTCAGTTTTTTTAGCTCCTCCAAACATTATTCTTTTTATTTCATCCTCTTCTTCTTTTGTAAGCTTTTTCCTTTCATTATTAGGATTATGACTAGGATAGCTAATCAAAGGGCGCGGTAAAGAAGCTGGCTGTGAGTCTATTACTCTTTTTTCTATTTCAGTTAAAGGAGCTCTAGGATGAATAATCTCTTTAGTAATATTTTTAGCAAACTCTTCAACAATTTTCTTATTTTCTTCTTTTAATTCAGACTTAAAAGTAGATTCATAATCTTTTAATGTAGTTTTAATTTCATATTCTTTTGCCTGCTCTAAACCATAATCCTGAACAGTTTCTGGTTCTTGTTTTTGTGTTAAATCCAAAATTTTTTCAGGTGGTTTAATTAATTCAAAAGGATTAATTAGTTCAGGTTGTTTGATTAATTCAGGTAATTTAACTGACTCAACTTTCTCAATTAACTCGACTTTTTCAATAAGTTCAGGTTGTTTGATTAATTCAGGTAATTTAACTGACTCAACTTTCTCAATTAACTCGACTTTTTCAATAAATTCTTCCATGTTTTCTTCAGGAGTTTTTGTCTCATCTTCAGAATCATCTTTGCCCTCAATAAATGATTTAATTTCTTCAATATCTTCTCTATCTATTAGTTTTAAATGGCGTATCCCAAAAGAATTTGGTTTTGATTTTAATTCTGGATTTAAATTTATTTTAAATGTTCCATCTAAAAGCTTATTTTTATTCAATTTTCCAAAAGGGTCATGTCTAATCTTAACTCTCTCTATTAATTTTCTCTCAAAACTATCTTTAAGGTATTTTCTTGTCAAACCCACCCCATATTCTCCAGCCTTTCCACCCATCTTACTAATCATCTTAATAGTAGATTGCTTTTTTTCTTTCTCACTGTCTTTAAAAAAAGCATAAATAACTCCTGAACCAACTTTGCTAAAATAAGGAATATTATTGGCTTCTGAATACAAAGCAAAATCTTTTAATCTATCAAAGAAAAATAAAGGATCTTCACTTTCATAATATCCTTCACCAGCAAGACAAAAATAAACCTTATCATTAAGATTTAAAAGAGTTTCATATTCCTCTCCCTTAATTTTCCCTCTTTCTGAATCAAATTCTATTATTATGTGATATCTCTCCGGTAGTTTTAATAATTTTGAAACCGCCGGTGGAAAAAGATTAAGAGAACAAATTTCTTTTTCTAACTTCAATCTCCTCAAGACTGAAAAAATTTCATTAATATCATCTGACTGAAAAATTGAAATACTTCTTTTAACTTTCGGAATAATCTTTAATATTGCAGAAACAATAATTCCAGTAGTTCCCTCCATACCACAAACATCCATTATATCTGATTTAGCTAACTTCATTAGCTCTCCTCTTCCATCAACAAAATGTATCTCCTCAACCCAGTCTTTCATCTTTCCATATTTCATACTTCTATTTCCTATTTGATTTAATGCAATCATTCCTCCGATACTAGATACACCCTGATTGTTTGTCTGAATAGGAAATTCAAATCCAATTTTATTTAATCTTTCGTTTAATTCTCTAATTGTAAGACCTGCTTCAACACAAACAGTCTTTTTTAATGAATTAAATCCTGAAATTTTATTCATCTTAGACATATCAACTACAATAGAATTATCAGGAATTACTCCTCCGACTCTTTCACTCCCAGCACCCCTTGGAATAATATCAAAACTACTAGTTTGGATTAATTTTTTAATTTCTTCAGCACTTTCAGGAAAAACTACTTTTTCAACAATCCCAATTAATCTTGATGCATCAGTGCTATAACAAATCATCTCTTTTTTAGTTATCATTTTTATTTGAGTCCTCTATTCCCTCTTCTTTTATTTCTTCAAGTTCTTCTTCAGAAGTATCCCCTTCTATTTCTTCATCTATTGGATTTATTTGTCCATCTTCTATTTTTATCCCCAAGGCAGATGCTAAAACTTCTGAAAATTCCAAAACCTCAATACCAGTTCCTACTACATTGTTTTTTAATAACTCATAATTTTTAACTGAAACAACAACAACTTTTTTAGCTCCAGCTCTTTTTACCTGTAAAAGTTTTTCTTTTGCAATTTCATTTGCTAATCTAGGATTAGATACAGGCAATCCACCACAGCTTCCACAACAAATACTTTTTGATTTTGAATTAAATAACTCTTTTATTTCATAACCAATTAATTTTAAAATTTCTCTTGGTTCATTATAAATCTCACAATATCTTCCAAGATAACAAGAATCCTGATAACTAATAACATCGGTCACCTTATTTTTTATTAGATTAGGATTTTCTTTTAATTTTTCAAGAATAATTTGCCAGACATTTTTTACACTAATATTCCAGTCAGGAAGAATCCTAGGATAATCCTGTAAAAACATTTTATAATCTTCTGGAGAAGTAGTGAGAATTTCATAAATTTTTTCTTCTTTAAATATTTCAAAATTTTTCAAAGCAAGCTTTCTTGCTTCTTGTTCATATCCTGCTTCTAATGCAAATAATCCAGAATTAACATTTTTATCAATAACTCTAAAATCAATCCCTAGTTTAGAGAAAATTTTTTGGTATAACTTATAATAATGCTGAAATTTAAAATAAGTTGCACCTCCTGGAAAGTACAAAACATTACTCTTGCTAAATAATGAAAACAACCTCATTTTACTATGTAGATTAAAACAAATTTTTACTTTTAAAGCATATATATGTTTTAAAAGATATGTCAAAAAATAGAAGTAATGCTTAATTAATATTAACTAGATAAAGAAAACTCTGAACTTTTAGAACTTCTTGTTTTTACTTTTTTTTCGATTTTACCGCATTCTTTCTGCAGAGAACAATTACAACAAATACCAGAATTTTCTGACCATTCTTTAGTTCCATAACAGGCTTTCATTAAAGATTTTTGCTTAAATTCGGTTTTAGCCATGAAATACCTGATATTTATCCCTTTATATATCTTCTTAAGGAGGAATAATCAATTAAATATAATCTAAAAATTCATCAATTTTCTAGTTCTAACACAAGTTTTAAAAATATAATAATATTAAGAGAAACATGAAAAAAGATGTAAAAATCTATCTTGTATTAACACTAATAGTTCTTATTATTATTGTAGGAATTTTTTATGTAAAAGAGAACAATACTCAAACTCCTGAAGAGAAAACAATGAAGTGTATCTCAAATAAAGCAACTTTGTACTCAAGAACAACATGTTCTCATTGTATGGACCAAAAAGAGATTTTAGGTCAGTATGCTTCTTTATTTAAAATAACCGAATGTGATGAGACCCCACAACTTTGTCCAGAAATAACAGGTACACCAACCTGGGAGATTAATGGAAAACTTTATAGTGGAGTTAAATCAATAAAAGAACTCGCAGACCTAACTAACTGTGAATGTAATGCAAATATTAATGTTGTAAAGAATAATACTGAAATTTGTGATGTAAATAATCAGAATAATACTTGTACAACAGAAGTGCAGAATATTTGTAGTTAATAAATACTCAAATCAAAAAAAGGGGGTGAAAAATGAAAAAAATAATTTTAGGAGTTTTTGTGATGTTATTAATAAGTGCTATAGTTTTTGCTCAAGCAGAAGGAATTCATGATGCTGGAACTGGAATTACAGACCCAGAACTAAAAGAATCTGGACAAGGAACAGGACAAGGATTACAAACAGATACTAAAACTGAAAATTCTGGTGATGCGACTACCTTGCAAAACCAAATAAAGGTTAAATCTGGCAATTATGAAAATGCAAATGGAGAACAAATGCAGGTTCAAAATGAAGCTAAATTTAAGTTAAAGGTTGGAGATTCAGAAGTTGAATCTGACCTAACTATAACTCAAGAACAAGACCAGAACAGAACAAAATTAAAAACCCAACTTTCAAATGGAAAAAATGCAGAGATTAAGATTATGCCTAACACTGCATCAGAAACTGCAATTCAAAGATTGCAATTAAAAGTTTGCAGTTCTGAAAATAATTGTTCAATACAATTAAAAGAAGTTGGAACTGGTGAACAAGCTAAACTTGCTTATGAAGTCAAAGCACAAAAACAAGCTAAAGTTTTAGGGATGTTTAAAACCCAAATGCAAGTTCAGGCACAAGTAGATGCAGAAACTGGAGAAACAATTCAAACAAAAAAGCCCTGGTGGGCATTTTTAGCAAGCGAACCCGCTGAATAGACAAATAAATTTTTATTTTTTCTTTTTTTCTTATTTATTTTTCAACCGAAACATTTAAATAGTATTATGAATATATATTCATAACTAAATAAACATAATTGGAGGAAAAACAAAATGCCAAACATGGACAGAACAGGACCTCAAGGCATGGGTGCTATGACTGGAAGAGGATTAGGACCTTGCGGAGCAGGAATGCGAAGAGGATGTGGTAGAGGATTTGGAAGAGGAATGGGTAATGGATTTGGTTTTAGAGCAGGATATAATCAACCTGTTTCTTTAACAAAAGACGAAGAAAAGAAAATCCTTGAAGCAGACCTTAAAGACATAGAAGCTGAAAAAGAAGCTATTCAAAGAAGATTAAAGGAAATGAAATAATTTTTTTATTTTTTATTTTTTTAACAAAATGGATTATTTTACAAAACCATCTTTACTTGAAAAGATAGCAAACTTAACAGGGTTAAACAACAAATTTCATAAATTTCAAAAAGACAATATAAATTTAGATAAATCTATTTTTATAAGTCCTGTAGAAGCTGAAATAAAGTATGTTGGTAAAATAATTGAAGGAAGATTAATATCTAAAAATAATAAGATAGTTTCACTTAAAGAATTGATTGAAGATTCTAAGAATTTTTTTATTAATGGTTTTTACATTAATCTTTATTTATCTCCAAAGAATAAACATTATTGGAGAATACCTTATGATAGTGAAGTAATTTCAACAAAAATTAATAAAGGGATAACCAAATTTCCAATTATTGTTGGATTAGAAAACTTATTTCCAAAATTAGACCTTTTTGATAAATTAATACAAAAAAATGCAAGCATAGGTTCAATATTTAAAACTCAAAAATTTATTTATTCAATGATTGCTGTTGGTTCTTTAAATGTAAATGGTGTTCACACTATTAATAAAAATTATTTTAAAAAAGGAGAAATAGGGGGATATTTTAACATAGGTTCAAGTATGCTTTTATGTTTTCAAGAATATCCTTTTAATATCTTAAAAAATATTGGAGACAAAATAAATATAGGGGATTCACTTTTAAAAATAAAGGATAATTAAATTTATTTTTTAGAAAGCTTTAAATATAATTATGAATAATAATTCATTATGGTACGTCCAAGATTATGCAGAAGAATTTTTGCAAAACCCAATGTCACTTATTTTAAACCAAGAGGTATCCCTTTAAGAAACTTGGATGAATCTATCCTTACTATTGATGAATTTGAATCAGTTAGATTAAAGGACTTGGGGGGTTTAGAACAAGAAGAATGTGCTAAAAATATGAATATTTCTCAGCCTACTTTTCACAGATTAATTTTATCAGCAAGAAAAAAGATTGCTGATGCGATTATAAATGGTAAAGCAATAAAAATAGAAGGAGGCAATTTTAGTTATAAGTAACTTTTAAATATGTGTTTTTATTATTAAAACAAGAATAAAAAATGACAATGCCATTTCCTAATTCAATATTAAATCAAAATAAACTAAATTAAAAAATGGCAGACATAACGCTTATCAGAATAATCACCCTTGCACTTGCAGATGCAATAAACCCATGCGAATTAGCAATTATGACCATGGTTCTTGTATCTATTCTTCTTGCTAATCCTGATAAAAAGAAAAAAGTATTACTTGGAGGACTAGCATTTACTCTCGCAGTATTTATTGGTTATTTCTTTTATGGATTAATCATAATCCAATTGTTTAAGGGCTTTGTAACTTTTGCATCAGCAGTTTATCCTTATCTAACAAAAGCCCTTGCTATAATTGCAATAATTTTAGGTATGTTAAATATAAAAGATTTTTTTATGTATAAACCAGGGGGTTTTGCAACAGAAATGCCTTTAATATTCAGACCCAAAGCAAAAATGCTCATTAAAAAGATTACTTCACCTAAGGGAGCTTTTTTCATAGGAATATTTGTAACATTATTCCTTCTTCCTTGCACAATAGGGCCATATATAATTGCAGGAGGTTCTTTGTCAGCATTATCTTTTTTTCAAACAATACCTTTATTATTAATTTATAATTTAATATTCGTTCTTCCAATGATTGCATTAACTTTAATTATTTATTTAGGGATAAGTTCTGCTGAGAAAGTAAGTGAATGGAAAGATAAAAATATAAAATATATTCATTTAATCACAGGGTTATTATTAATTGGATTAGGAATTGCAATATTTACTGGATTAATTTAAAAAAGTTTAATTAATTAAGATTATATTAATATGGAAAAAAACAAAAAAGAATAAAAAGCAAGCAAGCAGATGATAAAAAATTGGGAAAGTTATTGATGAGCAAAAAAGGAACAATTTCAATAGAAAAAGCATTAGCTAAAGCAAAAAAGAGATGGCTCAATAAATAATTATTTTAAATTTTTTCAAATATTCTAAAACTTTTAAAAACACGGAAGATATTCTATAAATTATTTTCTTTAAAATAAATTATGCACTAATTAAATTTTAATATCTTAATGAGAATTAGATATGGGAGAAAATTTTTAAAGTTGAATAAGAGGATTTACAAAGCTTTGAAATGTTCTCTCCATTTGATTAAGACTTATAACACTATCAAAAGAATAAAAAATTAGAGTTATGACTTACTCCCTCAAACTTTTAAGAATATCTTTTCATCACAACCCTTAAAAATACCTTATCTCTTATTGTATGATGAGTATTTTATTTTGGATAATCATAATGACAGCAATTAATGGGTTAGTTGCACTTGTAGGAGCATTTTCATTATTAATTTCAAGCAAGTCACTAAATAAAATACTTTTGTTTCTAGTATCAATTTCTGTTGGAGCTTTAATTGGTGGAGCATTATTTCATTTAATTCCTGAAGCAATTGAAGAATTATCTTTGATTAAAACCTTTTTAATAGGATTTTTAGGAATTCTTGTTTTTTATTCAGTAGAAAGTTATCTTCACTGGCATCACTGTCATAAGCAAGGTCATTGTGATGAACACCCTTATACTCATTTAATTTTATATGGAGATGCTGTACATAATTTTATTGATGGATTAATAATAGCAAGTTCATTTATTATATCATTACCATTAGGATTCTTAACCTCTTTCTTAATTATTGCACATGAACTTCCTCAAGAAATAGGGGATTTTGGAGTCTTAATTTATGGAGGATTCACAAAAAGAAAGGCATTGTTTTATAATTTCTTATCACAATTAACTTCAGTTCTTGGAGGAATTTTAGGTTATTATTTCTTAGGATTACATAATTATGCGATTTATCTTCTTCCTTTTGCAGCAGGCGGTTTCCTATACATCGCAGTAGGAGATTTAATCCCAGAGGTCTTCAAAGAAAAAAATTGGAAAAAAATAATAATTAATTTATTAGGTATAATCTTAGGATTAGCTGTTTTAATAAGTGCAAAAATATTTGTTGAATAAAAATAAAGTATTAATTAGAAGATTTAGATTGATTGAATAACCATTGAATTCTGCTTAATTGATAAGCATTTGAACAAATACAATTATGGTTACAGTTTTGAGTAATATCACGAATACAACTGCCTCCAACTTTATTGATAGTATAACAAGCCAAAGCTCCCCCATAAACCATCATAGAATCATTTGCCCCATCACTTACTCTAAATGGAATATTTTTATAAAAAATTTCAGCTTCTTCTATCATCCCTAATTCCATCTCACTATCTCCAGAAGGTGTTGAATAATTTATACTCAGCTTACCAATAGGCCATCCCGCAACAGCCCAAACAGCAGCCCACAAATCTGGAGATTCTCTTGCAATTTCATAAGATGCTTTTCCGCCATAAGAAAGTCCAGTAAAATAAATTTTATTTTCATTAATATTCATATTTGGATTGTCTAACATTTCTTGGATAAGAGCAACTGTTGCTTCTGTAAAAAAACCATCCTTACTAACAGTTAATAAATCCGGATGATAAATAGAAGTATAACCTCCTCTATCCCCAAAAGGATAATAAGGAGCAGGAGATTGTGAACAATAATATTTTGTAGTATCATTGCTACTATAAGGAGCTTGAAGAACAATAGAAAACGCTTCAAATTGAGGATTATAATAATAAGATTTGAAAAGTATAGAACCTAACACCCCTGAACCCATATTTGCAATATTATCTTTTCCAGCTTCTCCTGAACCGCCCATAGAGGCCACCAAAGGATAAGATTTGCTCGCATTATAATTAGCTGGGTACATTATTCTATAAGGAAGATAAGAATTAGTAAAAGAATAATTTCTTGCTTTATGCCCATAAATTGTGTTATAACCTACCCAGTAAGTATGATTAATAGAATTTATTATAACATCAGAATCTTTTTCAATTATAACCCATGAAAAAGCTTCTCTTGGATAAGGAATAGCAATATATTTTGTTTCGCCTGAATTAACTAAGTAATTTCCATAATGATAAGAGGTTATATTCATAACATTTAATAAATTATTTGAACTATAATGTCCTATAAATATTCTAACCTTCCCATTATTTGTAGAAGCATAAGTTATATTTATCCAATGATAAGCTTGTTCATTTCCACTACCTGCATTTATTACAGGAGAAACTAAAAAACTTCTTCCTGGATTTTCAGTTCCATTAAACCAGCTTGTCCAAATAGTCCAGTTACTTAAATTTTTATAAATATCAACTTTATAATCCTGTCCACAATCTTCACTACAATTTACAGTTGTTTCTCCGCTAGCAGAATTACAAATTCCATCTCCACAATTACCATATCCGCAATCTTTCCAACAATTATTAATACTCTCTCTAGCAGTTGTATTACAAATTCCATCTCCACAAGAGCAAGCCCCGCAATCTTGAGCACAAAAAAAACAAGTTTCTGTATTATTACACATACCATCAATTACACAACTATCCAAAATAATCTCAGGTACAACAAAATCATTAATTTCAGATACAGAATAACTTGCTTTTGCAATCTCTGCAATTTCTTCTTTTGAATTAAAAATAAATTTAGGATAAACTACTATTAATTTATAATTTGAAATATCCACCCCAAATGGTGCAGGAACAATTATTATAGAGTTAGTATTTAAAGGACCAAGCTTTTCATGATTTTGAAAATAAATTGAGTTATTTGAATAAACCTCTCCAGTATTGCTTGTAATCTCCACTATAAAACCCGAAATACTTTGTTGCCCTTTATTTGTAACCTCTATCTCTAAATTTTGACCTTGAATCTTAAAATCCTTTATCTCAAGATTTATATTATTTATTGCATACACCTTAGATTCAATACTTGATGAGGAAATCATAATCTGATTTTTAAAAACATTATAACTTATTACAAAAACAAGAAATGATAAAAGAATAAGTAATACAACTACAATTAAACCAGCCATCCCTCTCTTTTTCATAATATATTAAGAAAATCAAGGTTAATAAAAATTGTTATTTAGTTAATTAAATCTCAATTTTCGAAAATAAATAACTTCCAATTGTAAGCATGATTAATGATAGAACTGCAAGAACTAAAAAATCTACAAAAAGACCCAAATGAAAAACCCCTGTTAATGCTCCTCTTATTCCATCAACCCCATATGATAAGGGATTAATTTTGATTACTGTCGCTAATACCTTGGGCAGACTATCTACTGGAAAAAGAGCTCCTGATAAAAAGAAAAGAGGCATTATTAAAAAATTAATTATTATTGGAAATGCTTGCATATCATCTAATTTTGAAGCAACAGCTGTTCCGAATGCAGTGAATAATACTGAAATTAAAAATGTAAATAAAAGGAAAAGAGGAATCATCCAATAATTTGAAATTCTAAATCCTATTAACATTGATAATATTAAAACAATAATTCCTTGAAGCATGGCAATTGTTGCCCCACCAAGTGTTCTTCCTATCATTATTTTATATCTTGAAACAGGAGCTACCAAAGTTTCTTTTAAAAATCCAAACTGCCTATCCCAAATTACTTCTATACCAATAAACATTGAGCTAAACAAAATAGTCATTGCAACTATGCCTGGAGAGAGGAATTGGATATAATTTCCACCTCCTGCTTTTTCAAATACAGGACCAAGTCCAAAACCAAGAGCAAGTAAAAATAATAATGGCTGTGCAAGTGATGAAAACATCCTTGTTTTTGATCTCCAGAAACGTTTAATCTGTCTTAACCACATAACATAAATTACACTGTTCATTTTATTCTAATATTTTATTTAATAATTCTGGGAATTCTATTGTTCCCATATCTCCCATGGTGAAATGTCCATGGTTCTTCAATTCAATAACCTCCCCATTTAAGAATTTTTTATAAATTTTAAGACTCTTCTTTCCATCTTCTTCTTCATCATTAGAAGTAAATATTATAATTTTATGGACATTATCATTAATAATTTTATCAATTGGATATTCATAAAAATCTTTATCAGTACCATCTTTTCTAGATGCTATTTTCCATGGAGCTACAAGAATTAATTTATCAATTTTTTGTTTTGTTTCTCCTAACCATCTTACCAGGAAAGCACAACCACAACTATGTCCTATCAAAATACTTTCTTGATTAACATTATATTTTTCAAATTCTTTTTTAAATTTTTTATAATCTGGATACCAGGGTTCTGGCATTAAAGGGGTGTCAACCTTAATTTTTTGAGAGATAAGCTTTTGTCTAATCCAAGGAATCCAATGTTTATCATGGGTTCGTGTTTCTGGATTCATTGCTTTTTCAATATTTGAAGGACACCCATGAACTATTATTATATTTTTCATCTTCTTCCACCTGCCATAGGATGATTCTTCATTATTTCTCTAGCACTTGCTGTTTCTTCTCTTATACTATGTCCAGTAACCTTCAAAAAAGCTTCTTCAAGAGTTTTTGTTTTTGTACTCTTTTTAATTTCATTACCTGTTCCTATTTTTATAATTTTTCCATGGTCAATTATAACAATCCTATCTGCAATTCTTTCTGCTTCATCCATATAATGAGTTGTAAGAAAAACAGTCATTTTTTCTTTTTTATTCATTTCTTTTATATAATTCCATAAAAAATTTCTTGTCTGAGGGTCTAATCCAATTGTTGGCTCATCTAAAAAAAGAATCTTAGGATGATGTATAAGTCCTCTTGCGATTTCTAATCTTCTTTTCATCCCTCCTGAAAAAGTTTTTACTTTGTTATTCTTTCTATCCCACAATTCAACAAGTTTAAGCAATTCTTCAATTCTTTCTTTTCTTATTTCTGTTTTAACATGATAAAGAACAGCATGAAATTCCATATTTTCATAAGCAGTTAATTCATCATCTAGACTAGGGTCTTGAAAAACAATTCCAAAAGAATGTCTTACAGCATCTTTTTGAGTCATTGGAGAAAAACCATTAATCTTTATTTCTCCTGAAGTTGAATGAAGTAAAGTTGTAAGCATCTTAATTGTAGTTGTCTTTCCTGCTCCATTTGGACCTAAAAATGCAAATATTTCCCCTTCTTTTACATTAAAAGAAATATCATTGACAGCAGTAAATTTATCAAATTTCTTTACAAGATTATGGACTTCAATAATCTTTTTAGATTTTGAAGTACTAAAATCATCAGATTTTTTAACTTCAATTATATTATTCATAAAATAAAAATGTAAAAGCAGTTTATAAAGATTAAGAATTAAATTTTAAGCATATCTTGTATATTGTGGAAGCTTTAATTCATTTGCGACTACAGATAAATAAGACTCTTCAACAGCCTTTGCAGTTATTGTTTTTTGTTCTTTATTAACAATTACAGATATACCTGAATATTGACGATGAGGATATTCAGTTCCTTCAGGACAACTATTTGACCTAGGATAAGAATTAGGTAAACTATATAAAACTGAATCAAATTTAGATTTGTCTATAGAAATTACATCCTTTTCTATGTTAGAAGAAGAACCAAGAGAACTAACTTTCCAGATTTTAGTAAAATATTTTCTTTTGAATGTTGGAGTTGAATCCATTATTATAAATAAAGAATTAAGTTAATATAACTATCTATAATCAAATAATTTTTATCTTTTTATCCCCAAACTTCCAAGCCGAGTGACCAAACTGAACTATTAAATCAACACCTAATCTTTCAACTTCTAATGGAACATCACAAGCACCAAAACAAGTTCCTAACCAAATAAAAAACTCAATATTTTTTAATTCTTTCAACCCACTTAAATAATCCACAACAACTGTTGAATATGGTTTTATTCCTTCAGGAAACTGAAGTAAAACCCTCTTAGCTTTATTTTTCTTTATAGTTTTAACTATCTTGTCTAACTCTAAATCATAAATTTCATTTATCTCTTCAATTGTTTTAATCTGCATGTATAGCTTAAATTAACAATATTTTTAAACTCTATTATTTAAGGGTTTTTAATGAAACCCTTAGAAAAAAGCAAAAAATTTACAGAAGAAATAAGAAAACTTTATTCAAATTTAAAGAGAATTAAAGGTCTAAAAGATATAGTAATAAATATGGATGAGAATTACATAGGCTATTCTCTTAGAGACTTAAAAGATAATGATGTATACTCCCAGATGTGTTGTAAGATAAAAAAAACAGTAAAATATAATCATCCAGATATAGTTTTGATTTGTAATCCTCCTGAAGGATGCAAAAACCCACACAGCCTAGAAAAACAAATTGTTATTGAAGTGAACAAAGAAATAACAAACCCTGAAAACAAACAAGAGGTTTTGTATCATGCTCTTGTTGATTTTAATGGGATTCTAAAAAGATTACCAGAATATATAAAATAAAATTTATCTATAACTCAAATTAAAATGGCACTATCAATAGGTCAAACCCCAAATAAGAAAGTAAATATCTCAGACCTAGAGAAAAAAACAAAATATGCAGTTATTTTATTAAAACATAATCAAACTTACACTGACGGAGTATTTGCATTAGAAAAAAATGGGGTTGTTATTAGAGATAATATTCATATTAATATGGGAGAAGAAATAGAACTTGCAGAAGAACTTATAATAGGAATTTCAAACAATCAAAGGTGCTATGGACATCTTGGAGTTTATTATAAAGCTCCAAAAGAAAGATATGATATAACTAGGGAAAACTGTAAAAAAACAAAAACAAAAGAAACAACAGGTTTTAATAGATTTAAGTATCGTCATAAATAAAGAATATAATCTTATTCTAAGATAAAAAATCTCAAGCTTTTTAAAGAATAAAACTCTATAAAACATATGAATATATCACTGGGGATAATCTTTGGGTTAATATCTATGTTAGGATTTGGTATAGGAAATGC
>JBAYNB010000016.1:0-17161 GCA_041679005.1 Candidatus Pacearchaeota archaeon | reverse complement strand
TTGATGGAGATTGTCTTCCTGCTCCTGTTTGTGGTAATGCTATTAAAGAAGGAACAGAAGAATGTGATGATGGAAATTTAATTAATAATGATGGATGTGACAGTTCTTGTAATCTTGAAATATGTGAACATGATGTTGGGATAAGATATTCTTATGGAAATTCTTTTGGAACAGGAATAGCAATAGGGCTGTTAAACAGCACTTGGTTAGATAACCCTGTTCAATTAAATCAAATGCAAAATTATCTTTTAAAATATTTCATAGATAATAACATAGAAAATACAACAAATAATATTCATGTTATTGTAAAGATAAATGCAGGAGATATTTTAGGATATAAAAAAGTTTCAGGAAATAATGCAAGAGGAAGTGGCGGTGGAAGAGGAGGAATTGAACCTTTGTATGTTCCGATATATGGAAATGAAACTATTTTAGCAGATTATAATAGCCCAATAGATAATTATCATTCAAATCAGATTACTCTAAATCTTTCTGATATTTTTGCTGGAAATTATACTCTCTCTGTTTATGTTGAAAAAATTAATGAAACAGATTGTAATCCTGATGATAATTATGCTGAAAGAAACATAACAATAGTTTCAGAGTGTTGTGGTGATGGAGACTGTCAAAACGATTCTTATTCTGATAATTATTGCTATAATAATAATGTTTGGAAAAATCTGACAGATTATTTTTGCAAAGATGGAAAATGTTTATTTAATCTAACTTCAGAATTATTTATTGATTGTGGAAATAAAACTTATTCTTCTGAATATTGTTTTAATGATGATGTTTATCAAAATTATTCCATTCCAGGATGTGATACTGGTGCTTGTACTCTAACTTCTGGAATAAATAAAACTCAAGAGTGTGGAAATAATTCTTCTGATGAGGTAAAATATTGTTATAATAATAATGTCTGGATAAATAAATCTGAACTATTAAATGGTTGTGATACTGGAATATGTTTTCATTCATCTAGTTTTAGTTCAGATTTATTTGATAATTGTGGTTTAGACTCTTGTAATAATTGGACTGATTACACTTGTGAAGGAAATAATAAAACAAGAACAAGAGATTGTTATGATAAAGGATGTTCTTCAGGAGCTTGCTTTAATACTTCTAATACAGAAAAACAATCAGAAATTTGTATTTATGGTTGTACTAATGGAACTTGTAATCTGCCTGTTTGTGGAAATAATATTAGGGAAGGAATAGAAGAATGTGATGATGGTAATCTAAATAATTCTGATAATTGCAGAAATAATTGTATATTACCTAAATGTGGAGATAATATTTTAGATTCTGGAGAAAAATGTGATGATGGAAATACTCTTTCTGGGGATGGATGTGATAAATTTTGTAATAACGAGAGTTTTGAAAATAATGAATCTTCACTTTCATTATGGATGTGTGACTCAAGACTAGTTTTAGATGATTTAGTAGAGCCAGGAACAACCTCAGGAATTAATCTGACTGAGAGGCAAAACAATTATGCTTTTGAAGGAGAGCAAATACAATGGACTGTTCTTGTAAGAGATATAAAAGGAATAAATAAAATTAAAGATGTTTATGCAACTGTTGGTTATGATAATCAAGGAGCAGGCAATCCAATACAAGCTAATTGTGTAGAAAAAGAAAATACCTCTTCAATTATTCTCCCTTCTTGTAATGCAAGAATTTTAGAAGAACAACTAATAAATTTTAGTTCTTCTACTATGAAGTATTATACTTGTACATTAACTGTTGAACCTGATATGTATGGTGAGGCATGGATAACTACTGAGGCAGTTACTACAGATGGATTAAATGTAACAATGGATGAAAACGAGTACTGGTTCCTTAACCCTATAATTACTCTTACTATTAATGGAAATTTATCTTTTAACAAGGTTCAACCAGGAACAACTTCTTATTCAGATACTATCTTATTAGGTAATTCTGCTGATGAAAAAAGTGGGGTTAGATTAGAAATGTTTATTGCAGGTACTGACTTCTATGACTCTAGTAGTTCAGGAGCTATGTGCCCAACAAGTAATATTCTTAGTTTAAGCAATTTCGCATACTTTGCTACAAACGGATATTATTCAACTTCAACAATAGGAGATGCTGAAGGTTATATTTCAATTCCATCAGGGAATAGAATTACTCAATCAAAAGAAATAATTGGTACAAGAAATTATAATTCAACAATGGCTAATAATCCTGCTAATATCCTGACTCCAGGGAGTGAAATGGCTTTAACATTTAGACTTAATCTGCCTGAACCATGTAACGGAGATTTTGATACTGGAGAAATTTATTTCTGGGCAGAAGCAATCTAAAATCCTCTTTGAATTTACCTCTATTTATGCTTATTTCAGTTCATATATTTCTTAGTATAATAACGTTTAAATATGAAAAAATGTGATGTAATTTAAGAGTAATACTATCTTTATTACTTAAAAAATGAACAAAAAAACACTAATTATTTCAAGCTTATTAATCTCATTAATCTTAATTAGCAGTGTTCTTGCTATTACTGCAAGCATTGGTAATGCAAAAATGATTTTGAGAGCACAAACCGGAGACACAATAGAAAAATCTATTCTTGTTAAAAATGTAAATGATGTTCCTGTAAACATAGCATTAACTGCTTCAGGAGACCTAGAAAAATTTATAATAATTAAGGATAATAATTTTACTCTTCAGCCAAAAGAAGAAAAAGATGCAGCTTTTACAATTAAGGTTACAACTTCAGGAACAACAGAAACAAAAATAAATGTTCAGTTCACACCAGTAGGTGAAAAAAACGGAGCTGGGCTTTCAAGTACTATTATGGTTATTGCTACTGGAGAAAATTTAACTGAAACTGATCTTAAACTGAGTATTTTCAAAGACAAGGTTCTTGAAGACACTAGAACTGGAGATAATTCATCTAATTCAGTGAAAACAAGCATTGGTGCAAAAATAAAAATAGGTTCAGTTGATAAAAAAGTTCTTGTTGTTCTTATAACTACTAGCATGACTTTCTTAGCTTTTATTATATTATTATTTGTTTATTATAAAAAAAGTAAAGGAAAATTTAAAATAAAAAATCGTCAGACAATAATAATTAAAACTAGTAATTCAAAAGAAAAAAGGAAAATTAAACATCAAAAGAGCATTAAAAAGCGTGATTAAAAAAAAACTTTTTATCCTAGTATTCTTATTAACAATTTTGTCAGCTGGTTTTGTTTTGGCTGAGGATATTGGGTATATTGTGAAAACAGCTTACCCTCTAGACCCTACTAATTATGACGAGCCTGCAATAATCTCTCTTTTAGAATCAAATAATCATACAGTTTATTTTTTAGATGATAGTGATACAATTAATCCTGATTTATATGACCTAATCATTGTAGGAGAGGATGTACAAAATATAGACGGCGTTTTTGATAACAAATATAAAAAGACCTTATTTCTAAGTTCTACTGCTGCCAAAAATGCAGGCTTAAGTCAGTATAGTGGAACAACAACCAATAATAAAATTGAGATAATAGATAACATACACAAAATAACAAATGATTTTAGAGAAGAAGAAATAATTGTTTATAGCCCTTCCTCAAAGGTTAATTATGTTTATGGATGTAAGGCAACAAATTCTGAGACTTTAGCCTACAAATTATATGAGTCTAAAGCTACAATATTGGCCCTAAGAGAAGATTCTTTATTATTAAAAGATGGATTATGTACCAAAAGAATTATTCAGATATATGAAAGAAATTTATTTTTTGGATTGCCTCAAGCAAGTTCATGGAATTCTGATGCTAGAGAATTATTCATCAATTCAATTGAGTGGTTGCTTACTGGAGAAGATAGGGATGGAGATGGACATTATTATTATGATGATTGTGATGATGAAGATTCAGACAAATATCAGATACTTGAAGGTTATGCTGACAATGATTTTGATAGTTATGGGACAGGAAATTTAATTTCAGTGTGCTCAGGGGATAATCTGCCTGAGGAATATTCAGTTCTTAATACAGACTGCGACGACAGTGTTGATTCTTGTAATCTTAATTGTTTTTCTCTTAGTTATCTAGACTCTGATAATGATAGTTATGGAGATTTAGGAATTTATCACAGAACCTGTGATGCTCCTTCTGATTATGTTTTAAATTCTGATGATTGTAATGACACTAATTCAGAGATAAACCCTTCTGCACTTGAGATTCAGTATGATTTAATTGATAGTAATTGTGATAACTCTGCTGAACTTTCATCTGAGATAAACGATTTATTCTGGAATGAAGAATCTAATCTGACTCTTAATCTTGATTCTTATGTCTGGAATCCAAATAACAATGAATTAAGTTTTTATGTGTATTCAAATTCTTATAATCCTTATATTTCTATAATTAATCAAGAAAAAAATATATTCAATTTTTCTTCTGAGAAAGATTACAATGGAGAAGACCAGGTTATTTTTGCGATGTATGATGAAAATACAAATATTGAGACACTGACAAATAAAATTACTCTAACAGTTCTTCCTGTTAATGATGCCCCTGATTTTTTAAATAATATCGAGAACATCACCTGGAATGAAGATAACAATCTTACTAATTATTTGGATTTAAATGATTATTTTTATGACCTTGAGAATAATGAGCTTAGCTTTAGTGTTTTAGGAAACGCCTTCATTAATATAATCTTAGATAATGGACTTGTTAGTTTTTATCCCGATAAAGACTGGTTTGGTTCAGAAAAAATAAAGTTTACAGCAACCGATGGAGAATACACTTCATCAAGCAATGAAATAACCTTAACTGTAAATGATGCTAATGAACCTCCTCAGTTTAAAACAATTAACTGTCAGACTCAGATTAATGAAGACCAAGAATACGAGTGTGAATTAAATGCATCAGATTCTGAAAATGATTTGCTTACATTCTCTGTTAAAGATGAAAATGATTTAAAATGTACTATAAATGGAAATAAACTAAAATATAAATCAGATGAAAATTATAATGGTGATGCAAGCTGTCTAATAAAAGTCAGTGATTTAACTGGTTATGATACTTACTTATTAGAAACAAAAATTTTAGCAGTTAATGATGCCCCATTAATTACAGATTATTCTCCAAAAGGAGTTATAAAATTAATGGAAAATACAGATAAATCCTTTTCAATTACAGCATCAGATATAGATGAGGATATCTTGAAAATAACTTGGTTCTTAGATAGTCTTGAAGTTGGTTCAGGTTCTTCTTATATTTTTAATAATTCTCAGGGCAATTATAATTTAACTGCAGTTGTTACAGATGATATTGCTGAACCAATAACAAAAACATTTAATGTTTTTGTTGGAAATGTTTCTGATTTTACATGTGAAGAAGTAGGAGGTTATGTACTTGAGCAAAATCAGATTTGTTTAGGAGAATTATTAGGAGTTAAAGATATTATAACCTGCTGTTCTGTTAAAGGAAGTCCAAAATTCTCAAAGATAAGTAGATGCACTGCTTTTAATCAAAATATAAATATTGAGATTAAAGAACCAGATGAAAATACTAAGTTTACCATAGGTGAAAAAATTGATTTTAACATTGAAGTTGAAAATAACCTTAACAATGACTTTGATTTTGATATAGAGACTTATTTATATGACCTTACAAAAGATAAAAAAATAGAAAGTTACAAAGACTCTCTTGATATTGATAATGGAGATATGGAAGAAATAAACTCTGATTTTGAAATAGAAGAAAATTTAGATGAATCTCATGAATATGTTATTTTTGTAAAAGCTAGTGAGAGTAAAGATGAGTCTTATTGTAATGAACAATATGTCCTAATAAATATTGAAAGAGCAGAACATAATATTATTATAGAAAATTTTGAAATAACCCCTTCAACTCTTGTTTGTGGTGATTATTTTAATATTGATGTTAATCTTAAAAATAAAGGAACAAGCGATGAAGATGTTTATTTGTTAGTTGAAAATTCTGAACTTGGATTTAAAGAACAAACTCCAGAATTTGAATTAGAAAAATATAATGACAAAGATAGTACAACAAAGATTTTTACTATCAAATCTTCTGAAAAACTGAATTCAGGAGAATATTCTTTAAAATTAACTGCTATTTTTGATGATGGAGATGAAAAATCTAGTTTATCTAAAACTATTTCTATAGAATGCAAACAAATTGAACAAAAAACACAAGAAATTCAAAAAATATCTTTAAAAACAGAAAAACAAAATGTTCAAACAACTAATAGTCATACTAAAATCTTCTTCGGGGTATCTTTATTTTTCTTTATTATTCTTTTAGGAGTAATCTTTTTATTTAGACTAGTACATAATTTAAATAAATCAACAGGAGGTAAAAATGATAATAAAAACAAAGTATAAAACAAGAAATGGGTTAAGAAAAATAAAAAACCATGTTCATATTGAGGAACTAATCATCAATGAGAACCTGGTAAACCCTAAATCTGAAAAATTTGAAATAGGCTTTAGAAATAATCATACTTCAGGGATAATAGAGTTAAGACCAGATGAAGTAGAAAGATTAGTTAAGACTATTGGTAATAAAACAAGCCTAATCAAAACAGTTAAGATAACTAGAGAATAAATTTTTTATTTTTTAATCTCTTATCTTTTTATTTTGATATTTATGATATCTTCTCAATAATAAACCTTAAAAACACGGTTTTATTACTAATTATGCAGACTAGACCAGCGGGGTAGCTCTCCGCTATTTGCTAGCGAGCTTTAAGCAGGTTGCAAGAGGGTGAGTGACATGTTTGTTAGAAAGTCTCTTTACAAACGCTGAGGTTTTGTCCTCCTTGATCTTGCTTTTGCGAAATGGGTCAGGCCTTGATCGGAGCAGCCCTAAACATGAGTAAAGGTGCTTGGTGGGTTGCAAAACTGAGAATGTATTGAGGTAGCTTTTTAAGAAATATGAAGCAAACCCTTGAGTCTGCACTTTATTTTATATAAAGTCTGATAGCTTTCTTAATAACATTAATTTTTTTATTATTAATTCCAGATAAGAGTTCATTTTTTTCTAGCTCAGATAATTCTTCAAAGGTTCTTATAAACTGAGTCGTTGGTATAAACCCCTCTTTTTTAACAATATTTTTCAACCCTTTAATCCCATTTTTTTTAAAAAAGTATGTATTTGCCTCTTTTTCAGAGATTTTACTTTTGCTTAAATCTAATATAATTAAAAAAAGCATTTCTTTTACTTTCCCTTTTAATAACTGTGAATTAATGTTAAGGGAGGTCCCTGTAACAAAAGAATCATCAATGAAAAAAACCTTTTTGTTTATTATTTTATTTATGTTTTTTATAATCGGAACAATTACCTTTCTTTTTGTATTATAATCATAAAAAGAGCCTTTATTATATTTAAAGTTAAGTTCTCCATAAATTATTGGGATGCCTAACTCCTTTGATATGTTCTCTGTTATAATTATTGGACCTTTTTTATAATATTTATTTATAGGTGCCTTGCTTACAGTATACATGACCCATTTTTCTTTACCTATTAATTTTATAATCAATTTTTTTAAAATAATTTCATATTTCTTAATAATTTCTGGGTCACCTAGTTTAAATTTAGAATATTCCTCTAAAATTTGCTTTGTAGGATTTTTATATATTTTAATTATATTCATTAAGTAATTAGGTTATTCTGTATTAAAAACTTATTGATAAAAATAAACTTTTAGTTTTGTTAAGCAGCCTTCACAACTGCTCTTTCAATATAATCTTGTTTTTTCTCACACTCAGAACAAACATAAACAAACTGCCTTTTACCAAATTCATCTTTGACTTTAATTAAAGTTCCTTTTAACTTGCCTTCTTCTTCATTAATTTTCTTTTTGCAAACAGCACATCTTTTTTCCATTTTAATTATCAATGATAAAGTAATATAATTAAGGGTAAGGTATTATTAAAATTTGCTGTATATTGATTTTTTATTTGTCTTAAAAAACATTTAAAAACCCAAAACTCTCCTTTATACAATGAAAAAGGGCTTAAAAGACAAAATAACAATCTTTATAATACTACTAATCATCTTAGTTTTAGGAATTATTTACATCCCAAAGATGAGTAATTATTCTGTAAATAAAGAAAATAATCAAATGACTCAAGTTAAATTAACAACAAATCAAGGAGAAATTATAATTGAATTATATGATGACATGCCAATTACAACTGGGAATTTTATATCTTTAGTTGAGAAAGGAGTTTATAATGGAGTTATTTTTCATAGAGTAATTGATGGGTTTATGATTCAGGGCGGAGACCCAACAGGAACAGGTTATGGAGACCCAAGCATACCTAATATTGAAGATGAATTCACACATGCTGGGGGGAATAAAAATAATAAATACACTATTTCTATGGCTAATGCAGGACCAAACACAGGAAGTAGTCAGTTTTTTATTAATGTAGAAGATAATAATTTCTTAGACTCTAAACATCCTGCATTTGGAGAGGTTATTGATGGAACAGAGGTTGTAGATGTTATTGCAGAAGTTGAAACAGGTGCAAATGACAGGCCTGTAGAAGATGTTGTGATTGAAAAAGCAAGCATTATTTAATAACATAATAATCCTTAAATATACTACTTCTTAAAAATTAAGATGGCTGAAGCTTCTACTCAAATAACAAAAGAAGAAATAGCAAAGATTGAATCAGGATTTTATAATGCAGTAAGTATGCAACTTACTGCAGGGAGATTAGGATATGCTTTTTTTAAAAGAGAAAATCCAGAAATAGATATTCCTGCAGTAATTAAATTTGAAGCACAAGAATTTTATTCATTATTATTAACCTCAGGTAAAAACACTCTTGCAGGAATGAATATTGAAAATATTTATGAAAGGTGCACTGAAAATGGAAAAACAATACTTAAATCTCTTGCAGAAAAAAGAGCAAAAGAATCTATCTTCAGAAAAATTAAGACTAATTATTGTATAAGTAATAAAGTTTCTGAAAACCATATCAGGGGAGAATTAGAACAAAAACTTAATATTGAAACAGAAGAAGAATTTAAGAAAACTCCTTCAACCAAAATTATAGCTTTTGGTTCCTCATATTTGATGAAAAGAATCAATGAATTTGTGGGGATAGAGAAAAATGATTATAAATTGCCTGATGATGAAACATTAAAGAAACTAAATATGTTTTTTGAAGATGTTGCAGACATTTCAGATAGTCTTGCAGAACCTTATTCTATAAAACTTAAGAAACTTCCTGTTGAGCAGAAAATTTTCGTAAAACCTGCTGTTGTAAAACCAGCCCCCACTCCTGCTTCTGTTCCTGCTCCTCAAACTAAACAATCAGAAAAAAAATCCTTAAGTATTGGTGAAAGATTCTCAGGATTATTTAAAAAGAAATCTAATTAAATATTAATAATCCTCATGGAATACTTAAAAATAGATTCTTTTTTAACAGATTATTCAAAACATATTTGTAACTCTTATAAAATTATTAGTATTGCAGGAGGTTCTGGTTCTGGAAAAACTTGGATGGCTGAGCAATTAACTAAAAAAATAAATGCTAAAACCTTAAAATTAGACGATTATATAATTCCTGAAACAATAACCCCTACAAGCAACTGGGATATTCCTTCTTGTTGGAATTTAGATTTAATAGAAGAACATTTAACAAAATTTTTAGCAGGTAAATCTTTTAAAAAACCAATTTATAATTTTAAAACAGGCACTAATGAACAAAAAGAGATTATTACTCCAGATAAAAAATTAATAGTGGAAGGACTTTATGCATTACATCCACAATTAAAAAAATATTCAAATCTTTCTATGTTTATGGATATAGCTAAAGAGGAAAGATTAAACAGAGTTTTAAAAAGAGACATTATTGAAAGAGGCACAAAAACCAAAGAACAGATAATTAAAAGATGGAAAGAATCAATCCAGCCAATGTATCTTGTTTTTGTAGGGGTTCAAAAGTATAAAGCAGATATTGTTTTGAATTAGAGTTGTTTTTATTTTTAGAGATATATAAATATTTTCTAGCCTTTAAATTAATTTCTTAATCTACAAAAATGATAAGACCTAGAGAGTAAGATTTTAACATTATAAGAAATAAAAGAAATTAAATTATTTCACCAATCATATGATGTATTCCAATTTGTTTTATCTTAACATCTATATTCTTTCCTAAAATGCCTTTATCTTTGCTATTTAATAAAACAATATTATAATTATCATCTCTTGCTTCATATAATTCTCCTTCAAGCTTTTTATTTACAAAAACTTTTATGTTCTTGTTTAAAAATTTCTGTTTGTTTTCTAAAGCTGTTTGTTTATGCAAATCCATAAGTTCTGTTGTTCGCTTATTAATAATATTAATATTAAGAGGTTTTAGTTTACTTGCCTGAGTTCCTTTGTGAATTGACATTTTAGATAAATTAAAAACATCAGGAGAATATTGTCTGATAAATTTAAGGTTCTCTTTATGGTCTGCTTCGGTTTCTGTTGGATAACCTACAATAATGTCTGTTGAAATTGTGATGTCTGGGATTTGCTTTCTAAACTCTTTAATTATTTTTTCTACTTGTTCTATTGTATAAAACCGATTCATATCTTTCAAAACCTTGTTTGATGCAGATTGGATTGGAATGTGTAGGAATTTATACATTTTTTTATTTTTATAAACTTCAATTAATTCATTTAATATTGGAAAAATATTGTTTGGGTCAGACATACCCAATCTTAGCTTAAAATTATGTTTTAATTCAAGAATTTTTTTTAATAATGAAATTAATTCTGATTTTCCTCTGTCTAGCCCATAATTTGCACAATCCTGACTTGTAATCCAAACTTCTTTTGCTCCAGAAGTTAGGTCATTTTCAATAGATTGAATGATTTTATCAGAATCATAAGAGTATAATTGTCCTTTTGCTAATCTTGTCTTACAATAAGTGCATTTTCCTAAACAACCCTCGCTGATTTGAGTTATTGAAATCAGGTTATTACTTGAAATTTTCGGAACAAAAAGTTTTTCTTCATTTTTATTTTCTAAAAACTCGTTTTGCTTAAGAAGGTCTAATTTATTATCTTTGTAATTACTAATTAACTTTGCAATGTCTTTATAATGATGAGTTCCTAAAAAAATAACCTTTTCATTTAATTGTTTAATTTGCTTTGCATCTGTTTCAGGCATACACCCTGCGATTATCAAAAGTTTATTTTTTTGTTTTGATAAATCCTGTATTCTTCTTTTAATTTTGTTTTCTGTTTTTGATTTTACAACACATGAATTAATTATGATTATTTCTGCAACTTTTTCATTATTTGTTATTTGATACCCTGCACTTCTTAATAACCCTGCAAGTATTTCTGAATTATTTTGGTTTGCTGAACATCCATAAGTTTCTATATAGACATAATTAAGATTTTTCATAAAAATACAGGGAAGAAAGAGGTTTTAAAACTTGTGTGGATTTTGAGTTATCCTTCCATCCAAAAAGGGACTATTTTAAACTTAAATTTATTATTTTTAAGAAAATTTGATAATTTATTTGAGTTATCAATAGGAATAATCACTACCCCATTAGCTAATTTTTCACCTTGATATTCTTTTATTAACCCTTCTTTTATGTATTCTTTCTTTCCTACTTTTTGAGTATATCCATATAATTCTCTCCATATGGAAATATTTTTGTTTCTGTCTTTTCCAGGAGATATAGAAAACAAAACATGAGGATTAGTTTTAATTTTATCAATATATTTCCCATATAGAATAATCCCATTAGAAATAATGCTCCTATTCAAATCCCCCCAATCTTTTAAATTGCCTATTGAAAGATTAATTTCATTTTTTATTCCAAACAACTCCCAATATTTTTTAAATTTGATACTTTCATAAAAATTTTCTTTAATCTTATTTATTTCTTGCTCTTGTTTTTCTTCTGTTTCTATGAAGATATCGATATCACTTTCTTTTACTTCTTCTCCTCGAGAAGTTGATCCAAATAAGATTATCTTCTTTATTTTATCTGCCCTTTTTATATTTTGTATTAAAAAAGAAGCAAAATCTTGGGCATAAGCAATCAATTTATAGTTCATAATCAGTTACCTCTAAAAAGATTTCTTTTAATTTATTAAAATTAGATACTAACTCTTCTAGTTTATCTTCTTCTTGTCTCTTTCCATAACAAAGAGAATTTCTTACAAATTCTATTTTAACTGCTAAATCTAAAATTTCTTTTTTCTTTGGGAATTCAAAATTAAGTTTTTCTTCTATTTTTCTTTTTGAATTAAACCATTCGTGTTTTATTATAAATCCTAAGTCAATTAGATTATTTTTATGAAGTATAATTTCTATAATGTCTGCTGCTCCGGCAGAAGTATGAAATCCTAATGTTCTTTGTTTGTTAACAAGACCTTGGGTTATTGCTTCTTCTATCTCCCTAATGCTTTCTTTCAAATTTTCTAAATGGCTTTCAATTTTCATAATTAAACTTAGGTTACTAAGTATATAAATCTTTCGTTACTAAGTAACATAATAATATGGGACTAAGTATACAATCCAAGAAACTAAGGTCTCTTACATTTCATTCATTACTTCTATACCAATCGTAAGAAAACCTAGGTTTTCTTAACAAGTCATCTTTCCTAAAATAGTCTTATTACATTTCTTCCATTGTCTCGATACCTAATAAGTAAAGAGCATTTTTCAAACAAGTTCTAAAAGCATCAACTAATCTTAATCTAAATGCCTCTTGTTTATCTTTTATAACAGGGCAGTTATGATAAAACTCATTAAAAGTCTGGGATAATTCAAATGAATAATTTGCAATCAGACTTGGGTTCATGTCCTTCCCTGCTTTTTGAACAACCTCTTCAAAATCAGAGATTTTTTTGATTAATTCTGCTTCATACTTTGTAAGTTCATGAATCTTCATTTTTCTATTGCTTTTATTAAATTTGCCTGCTTTTTTTATTATTGAAGATGCTCTTGCATAAGAATACTGTAAATAAGGACCAGCATTTCCTTCAAAAGATAATGCACTATCCCAAGAGAACTGAACATCTTTAACAGGTTCATTCTTAAGAATAATATATTTAATAGCTCCAACACCAACTTTTTCTGCATCTCCTCTTGTTTTTCTCTTTTTTATTTCTTCACCAGCTTTTTTAATTGTTTTACTTAAAACATCTTCTAATAAAATTACATCTCCTGTTCTTGTAGCAATTATTTCATCTCCAAATCTAACTGTTCCAAATCCAAGATGCACCATCTTGTCAACAAAATCATATCCCATTAGTTTTAAAATTGCAAAAAGACTTTCAAAATGTCCTGCCTGCCTGAAATCAGTAATATAAATCATTTTGTCAAAATTATATTTTTTTGCTCTTTCAACTGCTGCACCCAAATCATATGTAATATATGAGGCTGTTTCATTGCTTCTTTGAATATATTTTCTGCTTAAGACCTCTTCAGTTTCTTTTGGATTCAAATTTCCTTTAGTTAATTCAACATAAACTGCTCCATCTTCTTGTTTTTTTGCAATTCCTTTTTCTAAAGCATTAATAACTATTTGTCTTCCTTTATCAGAAAATTTTGATTGTCCTGTTGTTTCTGTAAAATCTATTTTTAACATATCATAAACTCTATCAAATGCTTTTCCTGATGATTTTCTTATTTCATCCCATATTTTTTCTGTTTTTTTATTTCCAAGTTCAAGTTGTCTTAATGCTTCTTTTGCTTTGTTTGTCCAAGGATTATCTAAGAACTCTTCATTATCTTCTTGTCCTTCTTTTATCTCAGTTTTTTCTTTTCCACAGAATTTAACATATAATCTTAATAATTCATTTACTGGGTCTTTTTTCAATGCTGTTTTATCAATCCATAATCCATAAGCAACAATTAATTTTCCTATATGTAACCCAATATCTCCAAGATAATTTATTCCTATTGTTTTATACCCTAAAAAATTATAAATTTTTATTAAAGAATCTCCAATAACTGTTGAACGAATATGTCCTACATGCATAGGTTTTCCTATATTTGGTCCTGAAAAGTCAATTGCTATTTTCTTCCCTTTTCCAATGTTTGTCTTACCAAAATTTGCATTTATTTTTATTATTTTTTCTGCAAGAGAATTTTTGTTTACAAAAAAATTAAGATAAGGACCAACCGCTTTAATCTCACTTATACTCTTACCTAAAGAACCAAGGTTCTTTGAGGTTTTAATCTCCTTTGATAATTCTTTTGCAAGCTTTAGGGCAATTTCATTTGGAGCTTTTTTAAAGTGTTTAGATAAAATAAAACATGGAAAAGCAAAGTCTCCTAATTCAGAGTTTGGAGGGATTTCAATTAATTTTCCAATCTCCTCTTTTCTAAGCTTTGTGTGTTCTGCAAGAATAACTGTGATTTCCTCTTTTGACATAATCTAGATAGTTAATTCTTGTTTATAAATTATTTTGTTAAACTAACTGGAGTAATATGCCTAACTTAAAAGATTAGAAAATTTAAATTCTTTAATCAAAGGGTTTATAAACTGATTTTTTGATATATTATTACTAAAGAATAAATTAAAGATTAGCTAACTAACTAATCCTGTCTTAAGAGATACTTGCTATTTCTTAAAGAATTTATTAGAATATTAGATAAAAATACGAACATGCCAGAAAAATTTAGACAATTAGGTATCAATGAACATACTCTTGGTGCAATTAAAACACTAGGGTTTGAAACTCCTAGTGAAATCCAGGAAAAAACAATTCCTTTAGTTTTACAAGGTAAAGATGTTATAGCAGGAGCCTCAACTGGTTCTGGAAAAACCCTTGCTTTTGGAACAGGGATACTTCATAATTCAAAATTAGACCATGGAATTCAAGGATTAGTTCTCGCACCAACAAGAGAGTTAGCAGAACAAATCACAAAAGAATTAAAAAAATTCTTAGGGGAGAAAAAACTTAAGATTGTTGCAGTTTATGGAGGAATGTCTATGTCAAGACAAATGGATGAAATGAGGACTGCAGAGATTGTTGTTGGTACTCCTGGAAGAATTTTAGATCATCTCTCAAGAAGAAGCTTAAATTTAGAATTCGTTAAAACTCTTGTTTTAGATGAAGCAGACAGAATGTTTGATATGGGCTTTAAAGATGATGTTGAAAAAATAATAAGTCAATGCCCAAAACAAAGACAAACGCTTTTATTCTCTGCAACAATTTCTCAAGATATTGTAATGCTTGCAAAAAAACACATGATTAACCCTATTGAAGTTTCTGCCGAGATTTTTGTAGACCCTTCAAGATTATCTCAGATATATTATGATATTAGTGATGGATTAAAATTCTCTTTATTAAAATATTTATTAGAAAATGAAAAATCAAAATTAGTTATGGTTTTTTGTAATACTAGGAGAAACGTAGATTTTGTTGCAAATAATTTAAAGGCAATGGATATTGATGCACTTCCAATTCATGGAGGGTTTGCTCAGGAAAAAAGAAATAAAGTAATGGAAGTCTTTCATTCAACTAAGACAGGTGTTCTTGTTTGTACAGATGTTGCTGCGAGAGGACTTGATGTTAAGGGAGTAAGTCATGTTTATAATTATGATATACCTAGAGAATCTAAAGAATATATTCATAGAATCGGAAGAACTGCAAGAGCAGGAGAAGAAGGTAAAGTTATTAATATAGTTACAAGCAGAGATTATGATAATTTTGCAAGTGTAATAAAACACTACCCTGAATTTAAAATTAATTCTGAACAAGCCCCTTTGGTTCCAAGGGTGATGTTAAAGTGGATGCCTGAGCAAAGAGGAGGAAGAGCTGGAGGCAGGTTTAGTAGAGGCGGTTCTGGAGGTTCTAAAGGAGGTTATAGAAGAACTGAGTCTAGAAGAGATAATCTGGGAAGAAGTTATGGTAGACGACCAAGCTCTGGAGGATATAATCAAGAAAGATCAAGTTCTAGTGGAGGTTATAAGGAGAGAAGATATGAAAATGAAGGAAGGGGGTTTGGAAGAAGAGACACTAGAACAAGTGAGTCTAGAAGAGATGATAGAAGTTCTAGTTTTGGAAGAAGACCTAGTAGTAGAAGAGGCGGAGATAGAAGAGATAACCGAAGTTATGGAAGAAGATAATTTATTTTATTGTCTTGCTATTTTTTACTAACTTAAAAATAGAACCAAAACTATCTACAAGCTTTTGTGCTTCTAATTTATTTAAATTAAGTATACCAGAAGAGTCTGCTCCTCTAAAAAATATGTTTATCTGTTCTGATTGAGGATTTAACAAATCTTCTTTAACAACAATATCATCTATTTTGCTTGTAGAATCAATTCTATTTATATTATCCCCCACATTTTTCTTAACTCTAATTCTCATAATTTTATAGGTTAAACAAGTTTATTAAGGATTATTGCATTAGAAAATAGCAATTAATCTTCTTCTTCAAACTCTTCAACTTCTGCTTCAGCTCTTTCTAAATCTCTTGCAGCTCTTGTAAGGCAGTCTTTTGAACCACAGTGTTCACAATCACAAGAATCCTCTGCAACATCAAAAACAGCATCTTGAGCTTCTTTTATTTCTTTTTTTGCTTTGTTTATTTTATCTGATTTTTTTACCATATTTGTAAAAATAAAAGATTATTTTTAAATGTTTTTGTTTTTTAGAATATAGATTATATTTTTTAATCTTTAAACCTTAAATCTTCTTAAAAGTATTCCAAGCAGCCTCAAATAATTGCTCCATTGCGAGAGCAAAAAACTCAGTTGAAAGCCAGACAGCTACATCATAATTTGGATGAACTGTTTCATCATCTAAAACCATAAATAATAACTGTTGCGAGTCTACAATTGCAAATCTTCCTCTCATCTTAGGCATATTTCTAACCTCAGCTACTTTTGAAAGTTCTTTAGCAATCTGTTTATTAGCCTCATTAATCTGACTTGCAATTCTTATTGTAACTCCTCTTTTTTTAGCTTTTTCTAAACTAGGTAGTAAAGCTTCCATTTTTCTATTTAATCCAGTAGCAGTTGTAACAATTGTAATTGTTTTTTCAGCATCTCTTATCATCATATCTAAGTGATTGTAAACATTTTGTCTCCCTTTAACACCACCAGACAAATCAGCAGGTTCAACAAATTTAACTCCTTGAGTAAATAATGAACTTAATTCTGTTAAAATCTCTTCACCTTTTAAT
>JBAYNB010000015.1:0-17492 GCA_041679005.1 Candidatus Pacearchaeota archaeon | reverse complement strand
ACATAATCTCCATCACCATCAAATTCAAATGCTTTTCCAAAATATCCTGAATCTGTTTGAACAGCATTTCCAACAGCAGTTCCATTATTTCTTCCCATATAATCTACAACATCTCCAGACGAGTTTACATCATCCATTCTCCACCATAATTCTAAATCCTTATCATAAAAAATTGAACTTGCTTCTGAAGAAGTGATATTCACAATTTGAGACAAATTATTAAACGACACTCCATTTTCAGGTTTATTAATTATAATCTCTGGATTTGTATCATCAATATAAAAAGTTCTTGAGGTTGAATTCATATTTCCAGAACTATCATTACAATATAATCTCCAAGTATTGCTCCCTTTATTAGAAACAGCATTTAGATTAGTCCAGTTTATTCCAGCTGAAACAGAACTCGAGTTAGTTACCCCATTATCTATTGAATACCAACAATAAGCACCATTCACAATAGTATAATTCAAAGCAGTTACATAATTAAAATAAGTTGTGTTTGCAGGATAAGTAATATTTATTGCACCAATAAAATTTCCTAAAGTAAAATTCTGTCTTGTATTATTCTTTGCACTTACATTCCAAGATTGATTAAGTGTAGCATAACTTGAGTTCAAAGCAAATATATTATAAGGAGAATAATATGTCTTTGTTCCACCATTATTCACATAATCAATTATCTCTGCTGTTGAACTAGTTACTCCATCTTCTCCAGTAGTTAGATTAAACTGGTAAGCACTAGTTGAATTGTATGCAGTAATGTTTGCACCAGCAACATTATTTCCATTTGTATCATTTACATAAGCAGTATAATACCATTTTCTGATAAGTTGAGAACCAGATGCAACATCTTCAGAACCATAACTTGAATTTATGAGACTATTATTTATCGCATCGGTAATTAATTTAATATCTCCCCCATAATTAGAAGTTGCAACACTATTTATGAAACTATTTGAAGATGAATTTGTCAAAAGTATCCCCTCATAATTTTCATTTATACTTGCAGACAGATTATTAAAAGTATTATTATTTGAAATTAAAAGATGGACATTGGCCTCATAGTTTGAATTTGCAGTAATATTTGTAAAAATATTTGAAGATGAAGAATGAACAAAAATTCCTGAATAACCTATACTTAAACTTACAAAAACATTATTAAAAATATTATTGATTGAACTGCTCAAATGAATATTAGAATCATAATTTGAGTTTGCAACAATATCTGTAAAAGTATTATTAAAAGATGAACCTATACTAATTCCACTATAATCTGAACTTGAATCTGCAACCAAATTATTAAAAAAGCTATTATTTATATTAAAAATTTGAATATTATTACCATAAGAGCTAGTTGTCATTACATCTGTTAGATTATAATTTAAACCATAACGAAAATACAAATTATTATCATAGCTTCCAGCCAAACTTAAATCTATAAGAGTATTATTTAAACTATCATTAATGTAAACACCTGTATGAAAACTATTAATACTTCCATTCTTGATTGTAATAGAATTATATCCCTTGGTATAAATTCCAATACCGCACTCTTCCCCACAACTTTCAATTGTATGACCATTTAAATCAATAGTAATATTATTCGCAGTAATTATGAAACAATCTGTATCAGTAGTAATATTATTCATCAAAGTATAAATTGTATTTGCTTGGTCCAATGTATCGCATTCAGTTAAGCCTGACCCAGCTGTAACAGTTATATTTTTTATTTCAGAATTTCTAGTAACATAACTTTCACCAGAACAACTTGTATTCCAAGAATAAATTCCTTCTGTTCCAAAACTTCGATTATAATAATAAACTCCTGCAGATTTATTATAATTCATCCCATGACTTTCATCACTAAAATTAATTTCACAATAAGGTAAAACTTTCAAGACTCCTGCTTCTGCTTCTGTTGCAAAAGCAATATAATTTGTTCCATTAATATTCAGATGTCTTAATCCTCTGCTTTCACCATATGAAGAATCAAACTTAACTAATTCATTATATGCATCGTAAAAATCCCATATCTTATCATAATAATATTGCAATGCACCTGTTCTGTTTAATACATAAATAACTCCACCGCTTCCGCCAAAAACAATCTCATCTTCACCATCATTATTAATATCTGCTACAAAACCAGCAATACTTGATTCTCTTGGGTAATCATAAGTTCCTGAAGAAGAAGCAAAAATCTGTGTACCTAATCTATCATAAATTCTAATAGTATATGATTCAAAAACAACAACCTCTTGTCTTTTTCCATCACCATCATAATCAATCTTAGCCATATCATAATCAACACTTGCAGGATTAGCATTTGTCCACATCTGACCGCTTGCATTATAACCATAAATTTCATAAAAACTATCTACAACAATCTCTTGTTCTATTCCATCGTCATTTAAATCAACAAATTGAACAGCCCCTGAATAACTTCCTAAATCTGCTGTGTCCCAAGCAGAAGTTCCATTACCATAATAAACATAAGCTTTTTCCTGTCCATCATAATCTGTAAAAGCAAGTAATCCTTGTTGCCCAGAAATTTCAGATATTAAAACATTTCTTACAACCCCTGTTGCTTTTCCACTTGCATTCCAAATATTATCATAATTTCCAGAACTAAAATTATAACTAAAAACAACAACTCCGTGTCCCCCATTAACACTTGAACAACCAGCAGCAATATCATCTACACCATCGCCAGTTAAATCCCCAACAGCCAAAGAATAACAATACCCAAAATCAGGGCTTTGAAAAACCTCTTGAGAAACTGTTTTATTTAATATAACTACATAACCATTATAAGATAAAGCGACAACATCTTCATTACTATCATTATTAATATCTCCACTTCCAATAACAAAAATTGCACCATAGGTACTATCATATCTTGAAGTTATTAAGTTTCCATTTACATCATATAAATAAACATAATTTGAAGAAGCATAAGCAAGAGATTCTTCTTTTCCATCACCATCATAATCAATTGGCTCAACATCATAAGAAACACCCGCAGAGAAATCACCACCCCAAACCAAATCTGCACCAATTTCACTAACACTATTATTAACTTCTAAGTCAGAATAATTTGCAAAAAAATAAGTTTGAGTATCAATACTAACAGAAGACTCAGTTAACCAACCAGCCTTATTCTCACCATCATCTTCTTGGTCAAAACTATCTAAAGAAGAGTTTTTTAAATAAACACTAACATTTTTGCTATTAACATAAGTTGAATTATATCCATCTTTAGAACAATTAACACTCCAATTAAATGTTTTTGAATCAACAATAGACTTATCCATCTGACTATCATTAAAATAATAATTATATTCCCAAAGCCCTGTAGAATAATTAGAGATCATTTGATGAACTTTCCCATCAATATTAATCTCACATTTTGCTGTCTGAAAAACATTAAAATATCCAGAAGACCTTACTGAAAGAATATCTTTTATTCCATCACCACTAACATCGTCTATAACAGCGAGCCCTGGATTTTTACCATAATAAGGATAACCAACATAATCTCCTGCATTTGAGCCAGGATTATCTCCATACCAAAATCTTGTTTTTAAATTCCCATAAATATCAAAAACATAAACTGCTGGCTGATAACCTGCAACAATTATTTCGTCAACCCCATCATTTTCTAAATCACTAACTAATAATTGGTAAATATAAATATTACTAGCATCCTCATACATTGCTTCCCTTATTGAACTATTAATATAAATTGTGTTGTTCAATGTTCCTGCACTATCATAGAGATACAGACCCAAATAATAAGAACCAACAATAAAATCATCATAGATTCCATCTTTATCCAAATCTATTTTTTTTACTTCATATTCTCCTGAAACAGGTTCTGTTTTATTAAAAATAGTTTCTCCTGTTTCACTAAATCCTCTTACCTCGCCATCTTCACTAAATAAGAATTCATCTTCTTTTCCATCAGAATCCTGGTCAAAAAATTCAATGGAATATGTTGATCCCAAGTCATTAGTAATATTCCATATTTTTGTTCCAGTACCATCATAAATATAAGCTCTTCCACCAGTATAATCAACTACTCCCACTAAATTATTTTGTCCATAAATTTCAGATATATCTATTTCATAAATAATACCCCCATAACCTGTAGCATTCCAAATATTTTCATAAGATAATGTTTCAGAATTATATGCATAAACCACAACTCCGTGTCCCCCCTGCACATTATTACACCCAATAGCAATATCTGAAACATTATCATCATTCACATCTCCAACAGCAAGAGCATAACAACTTCCAAAATCCCCTGACTTCATTAATAATGCTCCAGAAGTTACATTAATTATATGTAAAAATCCTCCATTGTCTGAAGTAATAATTTCTTTAATAGAATCATTGTTTACATCAGCAAGTTCAGTATTCCAAAAATAAGTTGCAGCAGTATCAGTATATGTCCATTTTACTGTTCCATTAGGATAATACCCATAAACATAATTATATGTTCCTAAAGCAATTTCATTTTCAATACCGTCGTTATTAATATCTGCAGACCTTATTGAAAAAGAGTTTGACCTGTAAAATCTTCCAATACTTTGGTTAAGCATAGTATTATTTCCAGTGAGATTAACATAAAATTTGGTTAGTTCATTAACATAAACTCTAGAGTCATCACTTGTAGCCTGTATTTCTTCATCTTGTTCTTTATCCCATACTTCTGCAGAAAGAGTTGTATTTCCTGGGGTAGGGTCAACAATATAATCAAACTCAATAGCACTTAAATTTTCATCACCAACCACCCTTAAATCAAAACTATCATAACTTTCATTTGCAGAAAGGTTTGTTAGATAAATTTTATACCAGCTTTCTTCAGAAACATTATCAAATACAGCAATAATTTCATTTGAATCTTTTGTATAAACCTCAATCTGAGAAAAAGAATTATTAGAAGTTTGATTTGTAAGATTAATCTCTTCTTCAATTAAATTTGTCTCATTAATATTTTCTTCAGTCAGATTATTATTATTCAAAATTAAATTAGTTAAATTAACAGCTCTTGCATAAATAGTAATATCATTATTATAACTAAGATTTCTCTCAAAAACAATTCTTGCATATTCATTGTTATTTATTGGCTCGCTCCAGTTATTATCTTTTGTATTTACATCCTCGTAAATATTTGAAATAAAACTTCTATTCTCATCAAGATGTTCTGCATTTGAAATATAAATTATTTCATAAACCTGATTTGATAAATGAGGGACAATCCATTCAACATAATCAATATTTCCATTATTATCTAAATCATAAGCAGTAAAATTAACTTCAATATCATAAGTTTTTTCAGTTTGTTCAGGCATGCTGTCAATTGTTTCATTTTCACTCTCATTAATATTCTCTTCATCTAAAACAACTGCACCAGTTATAAAAGAAGTAGTTTCATTTGTATCTAAAATTATTTCTTCATTAACTTCAGAAAGTTCTGTTTCATTCTCTTCAATAATTGTTTCATTCTCACTAATTATTTCTTCTTCAATCACACTTTCATTAATATTTATATCCTGATTACTAACATTTAATTCACTTTCACTAATATTTGTCTCAGTCAAATTATTACTAACAATTGTTTCATTTTCCTCAACAATTTCTTCTATTTCTCCTTCTAATTCTTCAGGTATTTCTATTATCTGAGTTAAATTAACAACTTCTATTTGATTATCAGAAATATAACCATACTTTACTGCATCTTCATAGCTTGCTTTCCAGATAACTCTTATTCTAGTTGGATTATTAATATTTATTGAAGCATTTATTCCAGTGTAAGCAAGAATATTAGTATAATTTAGTTCATCTGGTGCAGAAATAATCATTCTCTTACCGTTTGCAATATCTGTTTCACTAGCATTAGGAGCTTGAGTATAATACTCTAAAGTCATACTATCAGAAGTCTGCACAATCTCACTTAAATCAATTGTCTTAGTATTATTAGTTGTTTCATTAGTTATTGTTAAATCTTCTTCATAAACAACCTTACCACTTATTGTAAAACTTAAAAGCCATTTAAAAAATCTTGACAAGATACCCTGAGTTTCACTTATTCTATAAACTGCATTTCCAGTAATTCCTAAACTAATTTCCATTTCATCTAAAAACCTCTGCATTTCAAGTTCTCTCATCTGTATTTCCTCTTCTTCAATTTCTCTTAATGCAATTTCAGCTTCTTCATCTGTCCTAATTATAATTTCTTCTGCATTAACAGGAACTTCAACTTTTAATTCAGAGATATTTTCAGAAGCATTAACTTCAATTGTTTTTATCCATTTTACAGGTCTGTTTATTACTGCTTGGTATTGAATAAGATTAGTTTCAAGAGTATTGTTTGAGGGTATTATAGTTTGATTAATAATTGTCTGATTCAAAACTGTTTGATTTAATTCTTCAATTGTCTGATTAATCTCTGTTAAATTTGTTTCATTTAAGTCTATTTCACTTTGATTTATTTCAGGTAATATTGTTTGGTTTGTTTCATTAAAAACAATTCCTCCAACATCATTGTTTTCAGGTATTTCAGAATTAATAGTTTCATTTATATCTTCAATTTCTTCAGTTTGGTCTATTATATTTTCAGTTTCATTAATTATTTCTTCTGTTTGATTTAATTGTTCTATTATTTCTTCTATATCAGAAGTTTCATTACTCTCAATTGTTTGAGTGGGTTCTGTTCCTTCTTGAATCTCGTTTGTTTCTGTTTCTCCTGCTTCATCAGTTGCTAAATTTTCCTCAAGAGAAGTTTCAGAACTAATTTCTTCAAGAGAACTCTCACTTGTTTCACTAATTGCCTCAACAACAGAATCACTAGAACTTTCTTCAACAACTATTTCTTCACTAACACTTTCTTCAGCTAGTACATCTGAGCTCTGAACCTCTTCAGGTTCAGAAACACTAAACCCAGAAATAACTTTTTTAAATTCTGTTGAAATTTGTGTTTGATTTTGAAAATAAAAAAAAGATAATCCCAATAGGATTAGAACAATAGCAGAAATAAATATAAAAATAAAAAGCTTTTTAGTGGGAGTAACTAATTTTTTGTCGGGGTCAATTGTTCCAACATATTTTTTTCTTACTTTGCCATTCTTGTCTCTATAACTCTCATAGTAATATGGTCCAAACTTATTCCCATTTCTATAAAAAAATCTTTTATAAGCCATCTCTTTTTAGTTTATAATTAAAATATGTAGGAGTAACTGGTTTAAAAACATTTATATTGAGGCATAATTAAATAAAAAAACTTCTTTTAAAAGACAAGACAAAAAGTAAGATAAAATATCAAAGAAATAAGTAGGAGTAACTGATAAAATCTAGATAATTTTAAATAAATTTATAAAGAACTTTAATTTTTTTCTGCTTTTTCTTTAGAACCTTCAACTTTTTTTTCAGAGTTTTCTTTATTAAAATCAAGATTGTTTCCTTTATCTCTTTTTATCCAATTAACCTTTCTTGGGTCTCTTTTCAAAGCAAGATTTCTTCTACATTTTGAAGAGCACAAATGAATTGTTTTACCTTCAAATGTAAACACAGTTAATCCTCTTGGTTCTTTATAATTTTTTTTGCAAAATGAACATGTTGGCATTTTATTTTCCTTTGTAATTATTATTTAATATAAATATTGAACCCATGATACTTGGAAGAGGGCTAACATCAACAAACAAATCTTCAGAATTATCTAAACCTCTCCGAAAACCCTTAGATTGAAGTTTTATTTCATTTTGAGGAATTGATTCTTCCTTTCCATTAAAATAAGTATTATTATCCATTTTATCTACTTCCATTATTAGTTCTAAATCCACCACGACTATTAGTACTACCACTCTCTTTTGAACTTTTTGAGTATTTCCCTTTGATTCTTCTTGCTTCAATCTGAGTTTCTCTTAACATAAGAATATCTTTCTTCCTAACAGGTCCTTTAACATTTCTTCTCATAGACTTACCTTTATCAAATCCTTGTAAAATTCTACATTTAACCTGAGTAACCTCTCCTTTTGCACCGGTTCTTCCGATAATTCCATCAACTACTGCTGGAACAGCTTTTTCAGATAATAAAGCCTCAGCTCCTTTTGAAGCAGTTGTCTGTTTTACTTTCCCTTGTTTTATTTTTTGAGTCTTATTTCCCATTTTTATAAAAAATTATATTTATTTCTTTTTAAATTGAGTCTTAACAAAACCCTCAAAGTCTTTTTCAGCATCGCCTAAGTCAGTTATAGCGACACTTGCACAACCAAGGTTTAATCCTACAGATATTCCTAATTTTTCTTTTTTATCTGCTTCAATACAAGGAATGTTCTTTTCCTTGCACAAAATTGGTAGATGCTGGACTATTTCTTTAGGTTCAACATCAGCACCATAAGCAACTAATTTTGCTGTTCCTCTCTCAATTGCTTTAGTAACTTCGTTTGTACCTTTTTCAACTTTTCCAGATTTTCTTGCCTTCTCAATTATTTCATATACAGAAGCCATTTTATTTTAAATTTTTTGTGTTTAGTTTATTTAATTAACCAACAATAGAGAATAGAAAACTTTTTATGCCTCCTATCCAGTCATTGGCTAAAAATATCTATCAAAGAGGGTTTATAAATGTTATTATAAAAATTTATTATTTTTCAAAACATAAATGATTATAAAGTTAATAAATAAATTATTATCTTAATGAAAAAAATAAATATTGAGGGAGTAGTAAATGGTAATATAGAACAATATAGGTCTGAAATAAGAATCCCCTTTATAAGTCAAAGCATAGAGAGAAGTGGAGAAATATCAGATTCTGACTTCCATGCTATTGACCCAAGCAGAGTTACTGAAATTCGTTTAAAAAATCCGATTTTAAATCAGGTAAATTTAACTGTTGGAACTAATATTCGTGCAACATATAATCTTAATGATAAATCTAAAAAAATATCTACTTCTCCTTTATCATTTCTCTATGCAGATAGTATCAGTATATTAACAAATTCAGAAGAAGTTGCAGTATTTTATAGTTATTATCAATAATTTATTTCCACAAAACTTTTACATCATCAGTTCTTTCTCTTGGATTAATATCTAAATCTTCAGCTTCTTTTCCAGAAACTTTAATCCCTTTATTAAACATTATTTCTCCAAGAAAACCAATCATTGCCCCATTATCAACTAACAAGCTTCTTTCAGGAACAAAAAATTTGCATCCTCTTTCTTCACACATTATTTTACACATCTCTTGAAGTCTTTTATTACATGCAACCCCTCCACCTAAAAGTAATTCTTTTTTTCCTGTATGAGCCAAAGCTCTTTCACTTGCTTCAACTAACATTGCAAAAACAGTTTCTTGTAATAAAAAACATAATTCTTCATCAGCATATTTTCCAGAGTTTTTCATTTGTTTTAACTTAGTCAAAATACCTGAAAAAGAAACATCCATTCCTTTAATAGAATAAGGAAGCTCAATATAATTAGTTTCTTCTTGTTTTCCTTTTGATTTTTCAGCAAGCTCTGAAATCTTAGGTCCTCCTGGAAAACCAATACCTAAAAATCTCGCAAAATTATCAATAAAATTTCCAACCCCAATATCTAAGGTTTCTCCAAATACTCTATATTTTCCTGCCTCATAAGCAATTATCTGCGTATTTGCTCCAGAAGCATAAAGTAAAACAGGGTCACGAGCCCCAGTCACTCGCCCAATTTCCAGATGAGCAACACAATGATTTATAGGTATCAAAGAAATCCCTAATTCCTTAGCTTTTTTCTTAGCAAATCTTAATCCAACCAATAAACAAGGAGCAAGCCCTGGTGCTTGAGAAAAAGAAATAGCAGTTATTTGTTTTTCATTAATTCCTGCTTCACTAAGTGCTTTTTGAAATACTTCTTCAGCAATCTTTTCATGATGCTTTGCAGATTCAGTTGGAATAATCCCTCCTGTTTCAGTAGTATACATGTTTCGAACATTACTTAGAATTTTCCCTTTGCTAACAACCCCTACTCCAAATGTATGTGCTGTTGATTCAATGCCGAGTATCATTTTTTAAACTTTTTAATATCTCTTAGAGTAGCAGATAATTTTTGTTTTAAATCTTTAATATTCTCGTATTCAATTATTAATGTTTTGGGCATCCCTTGGGCAAGTTTAGTAATATATTTTCCTTTTTCAAGTAAGAGGATTCTTTTAAGATTTAAACAATAAGACATACCAATTTCTATCCCAACACCATGACTTGTTTCTGAAACCTCTGCAATTATTAAATCACATGACTTTAATTGTTCAAAATCTCTTTTAAAGATTTCATCTGGGGTTCCCCCAATCTCAAAAACAAAACTATCAATACCGGCTGATTCAACAATTGATTTTATTTTTGGTAACAAATCTAATCTCTCTTTTGAATGACTTATAGGACAAGTAATATATGCTTTCATAAAAACACTAATAAATCACACTTTAAAAACATATCAACAAACAATTAACTAATAAAAAATAAAACATCACAAAAACAAAAGTATAGAAATAACAATAAAACAATGAATAAAAAATAAGAATTAAAAATAAATAAAAAAAGAAAAATAAAACAACCCCTTTCATCCAATAATATAAATTTATTTCTTTTTCTTTTTCTTTCCGCCTCTAGCCATAACAGCTTCACATACGTTTCCTGCTCCATCAACGTAGTATAAATGCCCTGGCTTTCTTGTTACTATCTTTTTTATAATTATTTTTCCCATTTTTTTACCTCCTTTTAATAGATTATTAATTAATATAGACAAAATTAGTATTTAAATCTTTTCTTCGTCGGCGAATAAACTATACTGAGGGTTATTTTCAGAAATTTCCAGTAATTTATCGAATTTTCCGTCGGGAACTATATAAAATTTAGATTTTTTAATGGTTTTAATTCCAATTATTTTATCTCCATCAAACCAAATTGCGACAAAAGGTCTGCAAAAAAAAGAATGAATTGCTCTCTTCTTTTTATCCTTAAAAATAAATAATAATGGTTTACTTTTTTTTCTAAACATTAATCCTCTTGCTTGAGATAAAATACTCTCACATTTATCAACATCAAGACTAAATTTCCTCTTTTTGTAAACAAACTCAAATTTCATATTATATTTATTTTAAGATTTAAAATCCAAACCTAAACCAATCTCGTTTAGTTTTTTTCTGGTTATTATTATTATTATTATTATTATTATTATTATCTTTTCTAAAACCATTATCAAAATCATTAAGATTTGCATTAAAGTTATTAGATTTATCTAAACTATTATTGTCGTTATTATTACGATTATTGTTTTTATTATCCAAATCATAATATTGGAAAACTTCTTTTTTTTGAGGTTCATTAGATATTAAATTTTTATTTTTAAAATTAATATACTGCCTATGCATTTTTTCAACATTTTCTTCACAAACAACATCATGATGAATAAATCCTCCTCCAAAACATTTTGGGATGTGCATTAGCTCATGAATTATCACCTTATCTTGCTCTTCTAAGGGCATTTTATCAAATCTTTTTGAAATTACTTCTATAACATAAAATCCTTTTCTTCCTAAACCTAATTGCATTGCTTTACCAAGAGCATGACATCTTGCAATTGTTCCTCGAGAACTCGAACCAAAACTTCTCAAACAAGAAACATCATTAAGTTTAACATAAGGAAACAAGATATTAGCAATTTCATTCATCCTTATCTGAATATCCTCTGCTTTTTCATATTTTATTGGCATCTTTCACCTCAAGTATCTTTTCCCTACTCTTTAACCCTTTAATAATTTTTATATCTTTTTTTAGATGTTTTTTCATTATCTTTATCAGCTCAATATTAGCCTTATTATCTTCAGGAAAAGATTTCAGACTAACCTTATATTCATTATCAGAAATCTTTTCAATCTCTTGTTTCCCAGAATGTGGTTTAACTTTAACTTTAATTATCATAACTTATAAAAACAAAGAACATATTTAAATTATATGAACGCATGCTCTGAAAATCTAAATTAAAAGTTGTTCATCAGCAAAGCAATAAAATATCTTTAACTCCAAGAAATTATTTAAAAATAAATATATCATCAATTCTAAAAATAAAATCCCTCTCTAAAACTCGTTTAAGCATTATAAATAAATAAGAAAATTAAGGTTATGACTTTGTCTTCCTTAATTTTTAATAAAAACTATTTTTAATTCTCATTAACTCTATCTATCTGTTCTAAAATATCATGTGTAACCTTGTCTATCTTTTGTCTTCCATTAATCCTAATAATATCATATTTTTCCAATATTGGCTCTGTTTCATTATGATAAATTTCTAATCTTTTTTTAATTGCTTCTACTTTATCATCTTCTCTCTGAGATAAATCACCATCACACTTATCACATTTTCCATTAACTAAAGGTTTTGGAGAAGTATTTACATTATAAATGGCCCCGCAGTTTTTGCAGTTCCATCTTCCAGAAAGTCTCCAGATAGCCTCTTCATCATCTATAAATATTTCAAAATATTTGTCAATCTCATTTGATTTTTCTAATTCATCTGCCTGACTAAGATTTCTTGGGAATCCATCTAAAATAAATCCTTTTTTACAATCTGATTTTGAAATTCTCTCTTTTAATATCTCGGAAATTAATTCATCAGGAACTAACCTTCCATTTAAAATAAAACTATCAATTTTTACTCTCAGTTCTCCTTGCGCATTTCTTAATAAATCTCCTGTAGAGATATGAGGGACATTTAATACTTGAGAAATAATTTTTGCTTGAGTTCCCTTACCACTCCCTTGAGGTCCAATAAATACTAATCTCATCTTTTTCTATTAGAAATATTTCTCAACTCCTCTTTTACTATCTTTCTTATTTCATCCTGAATAGAGATTGCATTTTTCATCTGAGGTTTTAAATTAATCTTTATACTTTTAATAGGTAAATTATTTTTATTAGATAAGTTGGCCTTGTTAAAATTATTATTTTTATTAACTGCATAATTTTTTTCAGCACTAATTCTTGATTCAATAACAGCTTGTGCAGCAGCTAAAATTGCTATTGGAACTCTATAAGGTGAACAAGAAACATTACTTAATCCAATCTTATGACAAAATTTTACAGAAGCAGGGTCTCCTCCATGCTCTCCACAAATTCCAATATCAATATTACTCTTAACTCCTCTTGCTTTTGTAATAGCAATCTTCATTATTCTTCCAACACCTTCTTGGTCAATTGTTTGGAATGGGTCTTTTTCAAAAACTCCTTTTTCAACATAACATGGAATAAATTTACCAGCATCATCTCTTGAAAATCCTAATGTTGTTTGAGTCAAATCATTTGTACCAAAACTCATAAATTCAGCTTCTTTAGCTAACTCATCAGCAATAAGAGCAGCTCTTGGAAACTCAATCATTGTTCCAATTTTATAAGGTATTTTTCCTTCCACACCAGTTTCTTTTGCAACTTTTTGAATAATCTCTTTAATTAATTTAAATTCTCTAATAGTTATAATATTTGGAATTTCAATTTCAGGAATTGGATTAATCCCTTGCTTTTTTACATTTAATACAGCTTCAAAAACAGCTCTTGCCTGCATTTCAGAAATTTCAGGATAAACAACCCCTAATCTACATCCTCTAAATCCTAACATAGGATTAAACTCATGAAGAGAATCTATTTTAGTTCTTATCTTTTCTTCAGAAATTTTTAATAATTTAGCTAAAAATTTTATTTCATTATCTTCTTTAGGCAAAAATTCATGTAGTGGGGGGTCTAAAAATCTTATAATAACAGGAAGATTATTCATAACTTTAAAAATTCCTTCAAAATCTTGTCTCTGATATGGAAGTAATTTGTCAAGGGCTTTTCTTCTTCCAACCTCATCATCTGCAAGAATCATCTCTCTCATAGCATTAATTCTGTCTCCTTCAAAAAACATATGTTCTGTTCTACATAATCCAATTCCTTCTGCACCAAACTTTTTTGCAATTTCTGCATCATGAGGAGTATCAGCATTTGTTCTTACTTTTAATTTTTTCTTTTTATTAGCCCATTCCATTAAAATTGCAAACTCTCCTGTTAATTCAGGGTCAATTACAGCTAACTGTCCAATAAAAACCTCACCTGTTGTTCCATCTAAAGTAAGATAATCTCCTTCTTTCAAAACACTATCTTTTATTTTCAAAGTTTTTTTATGTTCATCAATAATTAAATCAGAACATCCTGCAACACAACATTTTCCCATTCCTCTTGCAACAACTGCAGCATGAGAAGTCATTCCTCCTCTTGCGGTTAAAACTCCTTGAGCAATATGCATTCCTTCAATATCTTCTGGACTTGTTTCTAATCTTACAAGAATAAGTGGGTCATCATCTTCAACACTTTGTAATTTAGCATCTTCTGCACTAAAAACAATTTTTCCAACAGCAGCACCAGGTGAAGCTGGAAGTCCTCTTGTAACAGCTTGTGTTTTTGTTTTTGCAATAGGATCAATTCTCTTATGTAATAATTGATTTAATTGATTAGCCTCAACTCTTAACAAAGCTTCGTCTTCTGTAATTAATTTTTCTTTAACCATATCAACTGCAGTTTTTACAGCAGCAGCACCTGTTCTTTTTCCATTTCTTGTTTGTAACATGAAAAGTTTTCCTTTCTGAACAGTAAACTCAATATCCTGCATATCTCTATAATGTTTTTCTAATTTTTCCCTGATTCCCATTAATTGTTTATAAATCAAAGGCATTTCTTTTTCTAATCTTGCAACAGGTTCAGGAGTTCTTATTCCAGCAACAACATCTTCTCCTTGAGCATTAATTAAATATTCTCCATAAAATTTGTTTTCTCCAGTCGCAGGATTTCTTGTAAATGCAACACCTGTTCCAGAATCCTGACCCATATTACCAAAAACCATTGACTGAACATTAACAGCAGTTCCTAATAATCCTTTAATCTCATTTATCTCTCTATATTTTATTGCTCTTGCAGAATTCCATGAACCAAAAACAGCATCAATAGCCATTTTTAATTGTTCATTAACATTATCTGGAAAACTTTTTCCTTTTGATTTTCTAACAATCTCTTTATATTCACTAATCAACTCTCTTAAATCATTAACAGTTAATTCAGTATCAATTTTTACTCCTTTAGTTTGTTTTTTTCTTTCAATTGCTTCTTCAAATGATTTGTGTTCAACTCCCATTACTACATCAGCAAACATGTGAATAAATCTTCTATAAGAATCAAGAGCAAATCTTTCGTTTTGAGTTGCTTTTATAACTCCTTTGATTGTTTCATCATTTAATCCTAAATTCAAAATAGTATCCATCATTCCTGGCATTGAAACTGCTGCACCACTTCTTACAGAGACAAGTAAAGGGTTTTCAACACTTCCAAATTTCATTCCCATTGCTTTTTCAAGTTTAACAAGATTTTCATTAATCTGACTCATTAATTCTTTTGGGTATTGATTATTATTCTGGTAAAAATGAGCACATGCTTCAGTTGAAATAGTAAATCCAGGAGGCACGGGTAATCCAATCTTAGTCATATCCCCAAGATTTGCACCTTTTCCTCCAAGCAATTGTTTATCTTTAGTATCCCCCTCTCCAAAGAAATAAACATATTTTTTAGAATTATTTTCAGCTTTATTATTCTTTATTATACTTTCAACTTTCCCTTTGTTCTCGTTTTTTTCACTTTTTTTATCCATAATCATAAACTAAAAAGTGTATTTATAAATATTTTGATTGTAAAAGACATAATAATAATAATAATAATAATAATAATTTAAAAAGATAGATGTTTAATCAAATAAATATTTATAAATAGATTCTATTCTTAATTATTATGGGCAGTATAACCTCTCCAGAAATTAAGATTAATAATATACTTTTAGAAGGTATTGTTAATGACCAAAATCCTTTCGAAACCTTAACTACTGCAAAGGATTTTGAACAATTTTATCAAACAATTGAAGAAAGAAAGATTCAGATGACAGAAAATCTAAGTATTATCAAAGAGTTTTATCAAGATATGATAAACATGCCCCTCAAAAAAGAGTGGATAGTAATTCTTCCTGCTCCTTCGACAATTCTTAACTCACAAAGTGTTGAAGCAAAAGTAAAAAAATATCAAACAACAATTGTAGATTATTTTAAAAAACAAGGTTTTCTTACAAGTAGTTCATCATTGCAAAATGAGAAAGATAGTATCACAATATTTAATCCAGTATATGAAGAAGAAAAATAATTATCTCGTAATAATCTCTAATCCACTCCCTACATTTTATCAACTAAAAACTTCTATTATTTTTGCTTCAATTTTATAATTTTCTATTAATTTTAAAATATCCTTCTTATGCTCAATTGGAATCATTATGCAACTTTTTCCAAGTTTCTTGCCTTCAAATTCAGATACCAATCCCTCATAATGTTTACCATTAACATTAAATCCATATAGTTTATTTAAAAAAGCTCCCCTATTTTTTCCTGTTTTATTCCAAAAAATAATAAAAAAATGCTTCACTTTTGAAGGAAAACTTTCAATTTTATAATTTCCATATAAAACAATTCCTGTAGAGGCTATGCTCCTCTCTAAATATTTCCATTCTTTTATTTTTCCTATTTTAATACTAAACCTATTTTCTATTCCCTTTAATCTAAATAAAGATGCTTCTCTACTTTTATAAAAATCCTGCTCTATATTTTTAATTTTTTCCTCAAATTGCTTGGTTTTTTTCTTAATCTCAATAAATATATCCACATCACTTTCTTTTATTGCGTCTCCTCTTGCAACAGAACCAAACAAAATAATTTGTTCTATATTTTCTTTTTCTTTTCCAAGATTATTAAATAAATATGCTACAAAATAAAAGGAATATTCTTTTAACATTTTGTTAATTTCCTCAATTCAAAAAACAAATTTATCTTTTCTTGTAATATCTTCTCACTTGCAGGAGCCCCATAAGCTAAATCATCTCTTTTATCCTCTATTTGTTTGGTTAGTTCAACTATCTTATTTATGTTTTCTACAGAATTTATTGGAGAAACTATTTGATTTTGTAATCTTTCCTTAATATTTTCAATATTTTTTTTAAACCATAAATGATTTATTTTAGAACCTTCTTTAATTATATCTAGTTTATGAAAATACAATTCAATTATACTTGATGCTCCAAGAGAAAGCGAAAAAGCAAGCCTCCTCTGATGAGAAACTAATCCTCTTAAATCTTTTAATGAAGAGTCTATCTCTTCTTCAACTTCCTTAAGTGTTTCTTCATGTTTTTCGTTTTTCATCTTAAGACATCTGTCACATAATATTTAAGACATATGACTTTATAAACTTTTCTATTATTAAGACACCTGTATTTCAAACCATAAGACAAAGGTCTTAATTAAATTTATTTTAATATCGCTAATTTAGTTTTATCTCGTAATAATCTCTAATCCGTCTCTGTGTTTTACCTTATATTCTTTTCCAACAGCTTGTTTTGTT